>JBLNBX010000091.1:0-19380 GCA_050260275.1 bacterium | reverse complement strand
TTTCGACTACGGTAGAGTCGGGCTGGTGGGCCACGTCGGTTTCCTTTCCTGAGAATTCGTCGTTCCGAAAAGGAAAACAGATTTGGCCCGCCCGGCACAAGGCCGGCCGGATTTGTTTGGGCCCTCCGCTGCGGCTCGGTTCCCTCGCCTCCGCTCCGGCCCCAAACAAATCCGAACTCAACCACTCTGAACGGAATTTACAGAAAGGATGTTACACCAGCAACCAACTGTTACTGGCCTTTACCGTTGCCACGCTTGGTTTTGCAGTTGCGCAACCACCTCAAAAACTTGTGGCCTCGTCGGACCGGTGTGGGAGGGTTTGCTTTTGTCTTTCTATCATCTTCGGAGCGGTGTCGTTCATCTGCGGCATTGTCACTCAAATACTCCGGCTTGAGAACTTCAGGAGAACAGCAAGAATGACGAGGCTCAAGATGACGGAGCCTTCAAAACGGAGTAAGACTGACCTGGACGAGATTTCGAAGCTCGAGCAACGAACGGGTTGCCTCGATGCATGGACGTGGGTACTCTTATATGGCCAGATGGCGACCTTTGCAGTTCAGGCATCATCTCTAGCAATAGCTCTCTCTGTGAGGATGTACATAGATCTATAACTGTCTGATGCTTCCGGTTCAAGAGGTTTCCACAGCCTTCAACAGGATGCCTGCATCTGCTGGAAGCGTAAGTGTCTTGAAATAGCGTGCCCCCGGAGGAGCCGAAAACGGTCTTGGGGCGCGCAGGGGGACGGCGGCTCAAATCTGACCGTCCTGACCGTTGAGGACACAAGACTTAGCCCTACCCAAGGCTCTGCTGGTTTCGCGCCGAAACGTGTGCGAAGCCGGATCCCAAAACCTTTAGAACATAGCACTTTACTCCACCACTCCTCCGGCATTAACCTTACCTCATGCTCCGCCTTGTAAGTGTCGCGATTCTGCTGGTCTGCTCCGTTTTCGCCGCGTCGCAGACGCATGTCTGGGAGGTGCAGGAGATCGAGCTCCGCGCCGCGCGGCATTACGATAACCCTTACGTTGATGTCGAGTGCTGGGTGGATCTCAAGGGTCCAGGGTTCGACAAGCGCGTCTACGGCTTTTGGGACGGCGGCGATACGTTTCGCGTGCGCGTGGTCGCGACCGCGCCCGGCGAATGGATCTGGAAGAGCGGCTCGAACCAGCCCGGTGATACGGGCCTGAACGGCAAGTCCGGCTCGTTCACCGCGCGCGAGTGGACCGAGTCCGAGAAGCGCGCTAACCCGACCCGTCGCGGCTTCCTGCGCCCCACCGCGAACGGCCACGCCCTACAGTACGCCGACGGCACGCCGTTCTTCCTGGTGGGCGATACCTGGCTGGGCGCGTCCACGTGGCGGCTGCCGCTCATGGGCGAGCCCGCGCCGGCAGACTACGAGCCTGGGCCGGGCCTCACGTTCGAGCAGGCCGTGACGTTCCGCAAGCGTCAGGGCTTCAACTCGGTGAGCATCATCGCCGCGTTCCCGACCTGGGACTCGGACTTCCGCCCGGCCACCTATGCCGACCGCAACGGCGTCGTTCACCGCAACGCATGGGAGTCGTTCGGCCTGCTGGTGGGCGGCGAGCCGACCGCCAAGGCGATGCACGATGAGCGCGGCTACCGGCCGTTCGAGATACTCCCGAACCGCGACGGGCTAGCCAATTTCGACCGCATCATTCCGCAATACTTCCAGAGCCTCGACCGGAAGATCGAACACCTGAACGCCGAGGGCTTCGTGCCGGTGCTCGAGACCGTCCGGCGCGACAACTGCCCGCCCTGGAAGGCTTACTTCAACTTCAACGAGTCGTACTCGCGGTTTTTGCAGTACATAGTCGCGCGGTACGGCGCTTACAACCTGATACTGAGCAAGCTGCACTTCGACATCTACCTGCCGAACCGCAGCCTCACGGCCGAGGAGTTCAACGAGGCGCTCACGTACCACTTCAAAAAGTACGGGCACGTGCCGTTCGGCCAGCCGGTAACAACGCTGATCGACCACTCCACTTACACCACCTTCGGCCATGGCGACAAGGCCCCCTGGCTGACCATGCACGCCACTGGCAACAAGCCTCGCGATCACCGCATCTACGCCGCGATAGAGGACCTGTTCCGCCTTTCGCCGCCCTACCCGGCCATCGATCTCGAGCCGTACTTCACCGGCTGGATGCACCAGAACAACGTGGTCGCGGGCGAGCGGCCGGCGCCCGATACGGACCGCGACAACTACTTCTCGCGCGCGCAGATGTACGGCTGCGTGCTGTCGGGAGCGCTTGCCGGGCACGTCCACGGCACGGCGGCGTACGACGTAATCCACGACACCGAGCCGCCCGGCGGACGGCCCTATTTCTGGCAGGCGCTGCGGTACAAGTCCGGCAATTACATGCAGTGGCTGAGCAAGTTCGTGATGTCGGAGGGCGCGCGCTATCAGCAGCTCGAGCTTGCCTCGAACGACCTCGAAACGCGGCATGCCAAGGGCGCAGCCGAGAGCGGGCTCGACGGCTGGGCGTTCATGATGCGCACGGCGAATAAGGATTTCGCCCTGCTCTACTTCGAGAACAAGGCGGTGCGCACGCGCTCGCTCAACTGGACGCTGAACGCGCGCTACCGTTTTGTGTGGTACGACACGCGCACGGGCGAATGGGGCCCCTCAGCGATACTGACCTCGGACGCCAAGGGCGCGCTGGCGCATCCGCCGTTCCCCGGCGGCGCGGACATTGCGCCAACGGATTGGGCGGCTAAGATCACGCTTGAGAAGTAGGCGGCGCGCGGCAGCGCCGTGGCGAAGCCCGGTGCTCGGGGGCGGACTTCAGCTCCGCACGGGACGGCTTGTAGTGACGATGGCGCGTGAAATACAGGGGCTAAAGCCCGTGAATACCCGAGGCCTGTTCGGCCCGACTGAAGTCGGGTCCTGATACGAGGCCCTTCAGGCGAGGCTCAGTGGTAAGGGGAAGCCGGACCAGGGGGTCCGGCGCGGACGAGGGCGTCCGCCCCAATCGAGGCGTGGGCTCTGTGGCATAGGATGAAGTGCTCGCATCAAGGGTGCGGACATCAGTCCGCTGCGGAGCTTCAGTTCCGTGCAGTCCGCCTTGCATGTTCTGGCAGGGCTGAAGCCCTGCGCGGGCTCGAAGCCCGCCCCCCGGGGAGCGCTGTGGGGACCGGAGTTCGGCCGCGACGCGAAGGATGCCGAGCCAGGGCCCGGCAAGGTGCGAGGCGCTCTTACGCCCCTTTCAGGGCTGTCTCCAGTTGCTCAGGGGTCACATGGCTTGCGCCATGGGCTACTCTCTTTCGTGCTGACGGGCTTTCGGTCCAGCTTGGGCCATGGGACAGTATCTGTCGTCCTGACTGCCTTCATTCCAGCTTGGGTTCTCCTGGAAAGGCACACAAGCCGAGGCTGGCGAGTGCACACGATCCTGGAGAGGCAATCGCCAGCCGATGAGCCGGGGGCTTGACAGTTCAGTTCGAAATCGAGTAGTTCTATATCGAACTATCTCGCCAAAGGAGAACCTCATGTTCGACACGATATGGATTGCGGCGCTTCTGTTGCCCCTGGCCGCGGCGGCTTTTCAGTCGTCCGGATCAGTCGAAGAATCGATAATCGCCCTGGAGAAGGCGGCCCTCGCCCGCTCCGACAAGAACGACGTGAAGCCCTTCCTGGAGCTATCGGACGAGAACGTCGTATACATCGACCCTTTCATCGAAGCGCCCATTTACGGCCGTGATGCCCTCGCGAAGTATTACGCCGGTTTCGGCGATGTCGAGGGCAACGCGTCGAGCAAGATGACCGACGCCAAGGTGCAGGTGTCGGGCGATACCGCGGTGCTCACGTTCCGCTACGATACGGTGGGCGAGCGCACCGGACGCCTCACGCGCTGGTTCGCCACCGAAGTGTACCGGAAAACGCCCCAGGGATGGCGTATCATACACACTCACTGGTCGCTGCTCCAAAAGCAGAACGCCGATTGAGACGATGCCCGGAAAGCAGGAAATACTCGACCTGATGAACAGCTCGGAGGCCGTCTACCTGGCGACGCTGGACGGCCGGGTGCCGCGCTTGCGGGCGCTAGTGAACCTCCGGCGGAGCGATCTGTTCCCGGTGGCGGCCGAGTTCTGCCGCAAGGAGGGGTTCACGTGCTACTGCTCCACGAGCGCGGCCTCGTCGAAGGTGGCCGAACTGTTCGCCCATCCGGAAGCGTCGCTGTACTACTGCGATCCGCGCAACACTCACGGCGTGACGCTCAGCGGCCGTGTGGAAATACTCACAGACCAGGCTCTTAAGACCGCCCTGTGGCACGACAGTTGGCGGATCTACTGGCCGGGGCCGGAGGACCCGGACTACGTAATTCTGCGGATGACGCCCGTCGAGGCATTCGGCTGGTGGGGCACCAAGCCGTTCCGCCTGAGCATGGGCAGCCTGTGAAGCGGCATCGCCAGGGCGGGTTTCTGATCGCGAAAGTCCACCAGACTGGCGGGCGCGTGTTCGCGCGCATGTTGCGCGAGCGAGGCATCGAGATCAACCCCGCGCAGGGCCGCGTGCTTTTCGTGCTGTGGGAAGAGGGGCCCATGACGATCAACGAGCTGGCCCGCCGCGTGGCGCTCGGCAAGTCCACACTGACGCACACGCTCGACAAGCTGGAGCTGCGCGGGCAGATTGCGCGCGTGCGGAGCCCGGAGGACCGGCGCAAGATCGTCATCGAGCTGACGCCCGGCAACAAGGCCATGCACGCCCTGTACGAAGAGGTGTCGCAGGAGATGACCAAGGTGTTCTACGCGGGCCTTTCCTCCGCTGAGATCTCCGCGTTCGAACGTACGCTAGAAAGGATACTGGCGAATCTGACGAAGCGGGAATCGGGCGGGTGACCGCGCCGCTTCTTCGCGAACGCGCATCAGACGGTTGTCCGACAATGGCGGCGAGCCCCGCCGACGTCCATCACCGCCTACTCCGGCACGACGAAGGCGCTCGCCGCGCGGACCAGAGGGGCCACGCCCACCGCACTTTCCGCGTGGGGCGGGCGCCCTCGCCCGGCCTAACTGCGATTACAGTGGCGACCGAACTGGGAGTCGAGTGCAGCGCGCGAAGGGGCGACCAGGGGGTCCGCCCCACCAAAGACAGTGGCAAATCTCACAGAGAGCGAATCGGGCGTCTAGCCGCGCCGGACCCCAGGCCCGGCTTCACCTCACCAACTGAGCCTCGCCCGAAGAGCCTCGTATCAGGCCGAATTCAGTCGGGCCGAACAGGGCTGGAATGTAGACAGGCGTCAGCCTTTGGATCTCAAGCGTCATCGCAGGGGCTGAAGCCCCTGTTTGATAGGGCGTCTCTCGGCACGGCTGAAGCCGTGCCCTGATACGAACCAAAACGCCCCGGCACTGCCTTCCCGCGCGCCGTTGGGATCGCTTGCCGCAGTGCGCGGAGCTGAAGCTCCGCAGCGGACTGAAGTCCGCCCCCAGGAGTGGCCCGCGGGCTGAGGGCCGCCTCACTACCCGTGCTTTCAATGTGGGGCGGGCGCCCTCGCCCGCGCCGGACGTCCTCGTCCGGCCTAACTGCAATTACAGTGGCGACCGAACTGGGAGTCGAGTGCAGCGCGCGAAGGGGCGACCAGGGGGTCCGCCCCACAGTCGTGTCGAGTCCCGGTGAACAGCGGCGACGATTGGTGATGGCGAGCCCACTGCGGCGACTCCGGAAACCAGGGGGTCCCCCCAACTAAAGGATGTAACTAGTCTCACGGAGTGGAATCGGGCGCGTGACCGCGCCGCTTTTTCGCACAGCGCGTGTCCGGTTCTTGCCCGACAATTGCGGCGAGCCGGTGGCGCAGCGCGGAACAGGGGGCGCGCCACAAAGTTACTCGAGTTTCTGGGTGAGAGTGAACAGGGTCCACGCCGGAACGCACGCGCCGGGCGCTTGCGCAGCTTTAGCGCCGGCGTCGCTCCGATGTACGCTGAAAACGAGATGGCGAAGCATACGCTGCTGTATCTCGGAGCGCACCCCGACGATGAGACTACGCTGGCCCCGCTGCTAGGGAAGGCGGTGAAGGATGGGCATCGCGTCCACATAGTCACGATCACGTCGGGTCAACGCGGTGTCCGGCCGCACTTCGGCATGGAGGCGGGGGAAGCGCTTGGAGAGATCCGGGCGGAGGAGTTCCGTGCCTCGGTGCGCACGCTTGGGGCGACGCAGGCGTGGCTGCTGGGGTATCAGGACGGAGCAATCGCGGCGCTCGATCCGTTCTGGGATATCGTAGGCAGCGTGCGGCGGGTCGTAAACGAGGTGAAGCCGGATGTGATAGTCACATTCGGACCCGACGGCCTCACCGGGCACCTCGATCATCGCACTGCCTCTGAGGTGGCCACCATCGTTTTCCAGCGGCGATGGCTGCTCGAGTGCGAGCCGAAGAAGCTCTACTATTACGGCTTCCCGGAGTCCGTGTTCGGCGGAGATGCGAACCCCATCAACCGCAAGCGCGATTTCCTCCTGGTGAGCGACCAGTTCATCACCACCGTCGTCGACTGCTCGGACGTGGCGGAGAACAGCCTCAGATCGCTCGAATGCCACAAGTCGCAGTGGCGCCCGGAGAGGATGGAACAGCTCAAATACGTGTATCGCGACCTGATGCGAGGCCGTGTTTACTTAAGGCTCGCGCTTACAACGCTCCCCTGGCCGAGTAAGCGCGAGCGGGATATTTTTGAGGGGCTCGACTAAGCCTTGGGCGCCGTGCCGTGGCACTTCTTGCAGTTGGCAGGCTGGTTCGCGGCGAACGCCGTTCCCTGCGGGCGGTGGCACTTGCCGCAGGACAGCTGCTTCGAAACGGACGTGCTGTGCGGCGCGCGGAAGTTGATCGGAGCCGTCCTGTTCTGAGGCCAGGGGTCCGGATGGCACGATTTGCAGTCATCGTGTTTGCCGTGCGAGGCGTGGTCGAAGAGGATCGCGCCGTTCTTGGCCGGGATCGTGAATGAGGCTGGCGCTTTGGGCTGCTGGCCGCTGGCGATGAACGCCACGGCGAGCGCGAGCACGGGTATACCCGCCAGCATTTTGCGCATGAGAATTAAGCCCTCCTTCAGATATCGAGTACCAGACAGCCGGGGTGCGCCGCAAGCGGATCACGCCCATGCTCATCGACGCAACACGGACTCCCGAAGTTTCCGTGAGTGCTTGGCTTCTGTCCTGCGCCATGCTACGATGAGAACATTCCGACGTTTCAAAGCGGGGACGTAGTTCAGTTTGGTTAGAACGCCGGCCTGTCACGTCGGAGGTCGCGGGTTCGAGCCCCGTCGTCCCCGCCATTCCCACTCGCATTTCGCCGAAACGCTCCACGTAGTGCTTTAGGTCAATGATGATGGCAGGCCCCGGTCCCATCTCAGGTCAAGCACATAGGACTTTGACCCGCATTCAGTAGCCGTCACACGCAATCGCCCGGCGCAGTGTTGGCCGCCTGATCCTGTCATTCGCCTCGAGCAGCGCGACAGGCGCCGCGTGTCACTTCCTGGACCGGCCCACGATGCAAACCTGCTCAAGGACACGGCGGGCGCGGCGTGCTGGTTGCCACCTCGCGCAGGTTGTACTTCTTGATCTTGTAGCGCAGGGTGTCGCGCGTGACGTGCAGCAGGCGCGCGGCCTGGGTCTGGTTGCCGCCGGTGCGTTCGAGTGCCCGAATCAGCAGCATGCGCTCGTTTTCGACGAGTGAGAGGCCGTTCGTGGGCGGGGCAGGGTGCGGCTGCACGTCCAGCCCTTTCGCTCCGAGAATCGCCGTGCCAGCCGGGGCGGCCGAGGCCGAGATCGCAATCGGAAGGCTGGCCGGAGTGATTAACGGCGACTCTTCGAGGATCATTGCGCGCTCGATGGCGTTGCGCAGTTCGCGGACGTTGCCGGGCCAGTCATGCGCCAGCAGCAGTTCCTCGGCTTCGCGCGAGATGCCCTCGATGCGGCGCTTGAACTTGCGGTTGTAGTGCTCAACGAAGAAGCGCGCCAGAGGAAGGATGTCCTGGCCGCGCTCGCGCAGCGGCGGGATGACGATCTGAATGACGTTGAGCCGGAAGTACAGGTCCTGGCGGAAGGCGCCCTCGCGCACCGCTTCTCGCAGGTTCTTGTTCGTCGCGGCGATGAACCGCAGGTCGAGATTGATGTCCTTGAGTCCGCCAAGGCGGCGGAAGCTCTGTTCCTCGAGCACGCGCAACAGCTTCGCCTGAAGCGTCAGCGGGATCTCGCCGATCTCGTCCAGGAACAGCGTACCGCGGTCGGCCAGCTCGAAGAGGCCGCGCTTCTGCTGGCGCGCGTCGGTGAACGCGCCCTTCTCGTAGCCGAACAGCTCGCTCTCAAGCAGCGTCTCGGGTATGGCCGCGCAGTTGATCGCGATGAATGGCTCCGCCTGGCGCGGGCTTTCGTAGTGCAGTGTCTTCGCGATGAGGTCCTTGCCGGTGCCGTTCTCGCCCTCGAGCAGGACCGTGGTGGCTTCGCTGGCGGCAACTTTTCTGACGAATGCCAGCAGATCGCGCATGGCAGGCGAGTGGGCGATGACCTCGCGCTTGCCCGAGGCGACGTCGTCGGTGATGTCCTTGATGGTTGCGACCACGCCCTCCCTGTGCCCGGAGTCGTTGTAAACGTGCGCGGTGCGTACGAGCACTAAGCGCTCGCGTCCATCGTCGGTGCGGATGCGGACCGAAGCGTGGGGGAGGGTAGCGGAGCCGAAGGTGAGCGCCTCGACGAATCCGCATGACGATTGACATTCGTTACAGCGAAACACGTCTCGACATTGGCGCCCGATCATCTCTTCGGACGGAACACCGAAGAGTTTTTCAGCAGCCCGGTTGACGCCGGTGATGGTGTGATTATTGTCGTACAGGACCAAGGCGTCGGAAAGCTGGTCAAAAACCGCCTCCATCACGTCTGCCTGCCGCCAGTGTATGGCCAGTTTAGACATTCAACACCGCTTGTTGCGTTTGTCATTATACCGCAACGTGGGTCATTTGCCCCAGACTCGGGGCTTCCCCGGCCATTTTTCCGAGGGGCACATCCCGCATCCCACACGCCGCGGCGCCCGCGCGCCGGCGTATCCCGCTCTAGAGGCGCGAACCGGCCTGTTTCGTGTTTGTAAAAAAAGGGGATTCAGATCTGGCAATCCGATTGCAAGACGGTCTCCTTCGGAGCAATGATGAACAAGGCTAAGCTGCTGGTTCCTGCTGTCGTTTTGCTGGGCGGACTGCTCGTGCCCGCCACCGTGTCATTCGGGGGCGTCGAGTATGCGAAAAAGGAGAAGAAGACCTGCATAGCCTGTCATACGAAGGCGGGCTCGGCCGATCTGAACGACGTCGGCAAGTGCTACGAGAAGAAGAAGACGCTGGCGGGCTGCGAAGCGAAGTAGCGGCGGCGGGCCATGCGCCTGCGCAGGCTGTAATGGAGAAGGTACTACTGAGACTCCATGACGCGGGCTACGCGGCGGCGCTGCGCGACTTGCTGGAGCGCGGCGGCGATCGCGAGGTCCGGTGTGTGGAGCGGGCCGACCAGGCGGAAGACGGAGTCCTCGTGGTAGATTGCGAGGCGTTGGACGAGCTGCCGGTGCCGCTGCGCCATCCCGAGCGGATCGTGCTGATCGCCAGAAACAGCCCGGCGAATCTGGCGCGGGCGTGGAATGCCGGCATCCGCTCAGTGGTCTTCTGCGACGACCCGCTCGGCACGGCCGTGCTGGCGATCATGGCGGCCGCGCTGAGGGTGCCGAAGTCTTCCGCCCGACGGGCGGAACTCGCGCCGTGATGCGGGCCTCGGGACAGGAGAGATGAAAATGAGACCGAGACTTGACGAGTTGGAAGCGATCGTCAGGAAGAAGATCTGCGCCGCATGCGACGCGAGAACGGTGGAGGGCGCCTGCGGCCGGCCGGACGGCTCGGGCTGCTCGCTGTTCCAGCTCTTCCCAAATGTCGCGCAGGCAATCGCCGCGACGGACAGTGACCGCATCGAGCCCTACATCGAGGCCATCCGCGAGAATGTGTGCTCGGTGTGCATGGACCAGCGCCTGGACGGAGGCTGTCCGCGGCGCGAAGACCACTCCTGCGCGCTCGACCTGTACATGGAGCAGGTGGTCGAGGCCATCAAGGAAGCAACGGGTAAGACCTTCGACCACTGGGCCGTCTAGGCGCGAGGACATGAACCCGATTGCGCACCTGGCGGTCTCACGGTACTGTCTGTCCTTTACGCGATCGCCGTCGCGCTGAAGTTATCAGTCTGATCCGGGGGCGGCAGGCCGCGCCGGACAGCCACAGGCAACCTGTATGCGCAATTCCGTTCTGATTGCGGCGCTGGCGACGCTGTTCGCCGCGGCCGCCGGTGCCCAGTCGCCGGACGACGAGCTGTGCGCCTCGTGCCACGAGACGAACGCCACGGTCGGAAAGTCGGTCCATGCCGCCGTCGGCTGCGCGACGTGCCATGCCAAGCACGAGGAGTACCCACACCCCGCCGTTGACAAGCCGGAGTGCTCGCAGTGCCACGAACGGATTGCGGCCGAGCACGCCGTCAGCGTACACGGGCAGGCGATCAAGCGCGGTGAGGCCGAAGCGCCCGATTGCACCGTCTGCCACGGTTCGGCGCACGAGGCGCAGAAGGCGACGTCGGCCGAGTTCCGCAAGAACGTGATCTCCACGTGCGGCATGTGTCACGCCGATGTTGCGGAGCAGTTCAGCGCCAGCGTTCACGGCAAGGCGGCTCTCGCCGGAACCACAGCCGCACCCGTGTGCACCAGTTGCCATGGCGAACACTCGATCCTCTCGCCGAAATCCGCTGCATCGACGGTCAACCCCAGACACATTCGCGACACCTGCGGCCAGTGCCACGGGAACGTCCGCCTGTCGCAGCGTTTCGGCCTGCCGGCGGACCGCGTAGTGAGCTTCGACGCCTCGTTCCACGGCCTGGCATCGAAGAGCGGATCGCAATCAGTGGCCAACTGCGCCAGTTGCCACGGCTTTCACGACATCCTGCCATCCACCGATCCGAAATCGAAGACCAACGTGTCGAACCTGCCCGCGACGTGCGGCACGTGCCATCCCGGGGCTGGGCGGCGGTTTGCGCTGGGTCCGATACACCAGGCCGAAGGCGCTGAGACCGAGCACGCCTCGGTGCGATGGGTGCGCATCGGATACTCAATACTGATCCCGCTGATCGTAGGCTACATGCTCCTGCACAACGCGGGCGATTTCATCCGCAAGCTGGCAGCCAGGCGCTTCGGGCAGCCCAAGTCTCCAGTGATGCAAGCAGGTGCGAAACCGGTCCGGATGTACGCCTTCGAGCGCATACAGCACGCGCTGATGGCTTCCTCGTTCTTCACGCTGGCGTGGACCGGATTTGCGCTGAAGTACCCCGATCAGTGGTGGGCTTGGCCGCTGGTCGCATGGGAGCAGCGTTTCCCGGTGCGCGGCACGGTTCATCGCGCCGCGGCGGTGGTATTTCTGATTGTCGCGGTTATGCACATCGCGTCGCTCATCACCAGCCCGCGGCTGCGCGACCACTGGAAAGAACTGTGGCCGTCGCGCCGCGACATCCGCGACGCCGTTCTCAACACTCTGTACAACCTGGGCCTGGTGCGCCACAAGCCGCGCGTCGCTTCACACAGCTACATCGAGAAAATCGAGTACTGGGCGGTGATCTGGGGCGGCGTGGTGATGGCGCTCACCGGTTTTGTGCTGTGGTTCAATAACTGGTCGCTTGCGTGGCTGCCTTTGTGGGTGATCGAAGCCTCGACGGCGGTTCACCTTTACGAGGCGGTGCTCGCCACGGCGGCGATCGTGGTGTGGCACTTCTACAGTGTGATCTTCGATCCGGACGTGTACCCGCTCGACACCGCTTTCATCACGGGCGTATCCGTTAAGCAGCACGAAGAGGAGCACGCTCACGCACCGGCGGAGAGCGCGGTTACGGTGACCGACGCGGAGGAACCCATAGCCGGGGAGGAGCGCTAATGGCAGAGAGAAGCGCAGCCTGGAGAAGGTGGCTGTCGCCCATCGTTCATCTGAGCGGCAACTGGATCAGCAGGGTTGGCATCGGCATGGTGACCACGGCCACGGTGCTTTTCCTGTTCCTGTTGCCGAGCACACTGCAGGCCGATGTTCAGCATCCGTACCTGGGGATAGCGGCGTTTCTGGTACTGCCGGGGCTGTTTTTCGCGGGGCTGGCGCTGATTCCACTCGGAATATGGCTGCGCCTGAGGCGCGAGCGCCGCGCCGGCGTGTATCCGCTGAGGCTTGAGGAACTGCCGGCCCGGGCAGGCGAACTCCGGAGGCTGATCACGTTCATCATCGTGATGACGATCATCAACATCGGCATCGGTGGAGCGCTGACCTACCGCGCGGTGGAGTACATGGACAGCGTCAGCTTCTGCGGGAAGGTGTGCCATGCGGTGATGCAGCCCGAGTACGCCGCCTACCAGGGTTCGCCGCACTCGCGCGTGGCGTGCGTGGCGTGCCACATCGGGCCGGGCGCGTCGTGGTTCGTGCGGAGCAAACTCTCGGGGCTGTGGCAGGTGTATGCGGTGGCGGCAGACATCTATCCCCGTCCCATCCCGACTCCTATCGAGAACCTGCGCCCCGCGCGCGAAACGTGCGAGACGTGCCACTGGCCGGAGAAGTTCGGCGCGGACCGCCTGCGCATCCTGCCCAAGTACGCCGACGACGAGACGAACACGCTCACGAAGACCGTTCTGCTGATGAAGATCGGCGGCGGCCGCAGGAGCGGGCGCGGCATTCACGACGCCCACCTCGGGCCTGGCGTTTCGATCACCTACTGGTACACCGACGAGAAGCGGCAGGAGATCCCGCGCGTCGAGTACAGAAACTCGACGACCGGCCGGACCACGCTCTATACCTCTGAGGGCGCGCCGGAGGGCGGCATCATGCGGCAGATGGACTGCATGGATTGCCACAACCGGCCCACGCACACTTTCGAGATGCCCGATACGGCCGTGAACAATGCCATGGCGGACGGCCGCATTCCTTCGGACCTTCCGTTTGTGAAGAAGCAGGTGGTAGAGCTGATCCAGAAGGAGTACGGCTCGCAGGAAGAGGCGGCCAGGGCCATCCCGGCGGCGCTCGAGGAATACTACAAGAGCCAATATCCGGACGTTTACGCGTCAAAGACGGCTCAGATCAAGCGGGCTGGCGAGAGCGCTGCGGCCATTTGGGAACGGAACGTGTTTCCCCACATGAGGGTCACCTGGGGCACGTACACCAACAACATCGGCCACAACGATTTCCCCGGCTGCTTCCGCTGCCACGACGAGGCGCACACCTCAGCGGACGGCAGGGCGATATCGCAGGACTGCAACTCCTGTCATCAGTTGCTGGCCCAGGAAGAGCCCGCGCCGAAGATACTCGAAGAATTGGGCTTGGCGGAGGACGCTCAGCAGAAGTAAACTACGTGAGGCAGTGAGAGGAGGCTGAGATGCTCCAGCTCACGAAGGTCCTCGTGCCCGTGGACTTCTCAGAGCGCTGCCTCGGCGCGGTGCGATACGCCGGGGCCATCGCCCGGAAGTTCAACTCCCAAATTGTGCTGCTGCACGCGCTGGAACCGCTGCGCTACGACTTCAGCACGCTCGAGTTCGGCGGGACCGTGATGGCGGACTTCGTCCGGAGCCGCTCCGAGCAGGCCCGCCGCCAGCTCGATGGGCTGATGGCCGGCGAACTTTCGGACCTGTCCGTCGAGCGCGTTCTGGAGGAGGGCGATCCGGCCCAGCGCATCGTCGCGTACGCGCGCGAGCACAATGTGGACCTCATCGCCATGCCGACGCATGGCTATGGCCCGTTCCGCAGGTTCATCCTCGGTTCGGTGACGGCAAAGGTGCTGCACGACGCGGACTGCCCCGTGCTGACGGGCGTGCATATGGAGAGCCGGCCGGCGTCCGAAGTCGTGCCTCTGCGCGCCGTCCTTTGCGCCTTGGACCTGGGGCCGCAGAGCCGCAAGATAACCTGCTGGGCGGCCCACTTCGCGCAAGCCCTGGGCGCTCGCCTGATGCTCACGCACGCAGTCCCGTGCATTGAGACTCAACCCGGCGAATACTTCGACCGTGAACTTGCGGCTGACCTGAGGCGCAGTGCGCGCGAGGAACTGCTAAAGCTGCGCGGAGCGCTCGATTACGAGGTCGAGGTGAAGGTGGTGAGCGGCGATCCGCCGCGCGCGGTCTGCGAACTCGCGGCGTCGAGCGGCGCGGACCTGCTGGTGATCGGGCGCGGCTCGGCCGCGGGTGTGTTCGGGCGGCTGCGCACCAGCGCTTACTCGATCATCCGCGAGTCGCCGTGTCCGGTTGTGAGTGTGTGAGCCGAGTCAGATCCGGCAAGTTACAGGTACCCGAGCGGAGCTGGTCTCGACAACTTACCTCTCGTGAGCGGAGTTGGATCCGGAGATTTACAGTGGTGCAGCCGATCCGTGTGCTCGCGCCCTGGCGCGCCCGTTGCCGTTAGTGACAGGCCGCCAGCGCCAGCCGGTCAAGGCAAATCCTGCAAGAACGGGTTGTGCTTGCGCTCGCGCCCGATGGTCGTAGATTCGCCGTGGCCGGGGATGACTACGGTATCGTCAGGCAACGTGAGCAATCTACTGGCTATGGACCGCAGCAGCAGGCGGCCATCTCCGCCCGGCAGATCGCTGCGCCCGATGCTGTCGCGGAACAGCGTATCGCCTGTGAGCACCACCTTTTCGCCGGGTATCCACAGACTGATGCCGCCGGGGCTGTGGCCGGGCGTGTGCAGGACCTTCATGCCCGTGCCGCCGAACGAGATGACAGCGCCGTCGGGAGCGTCGCGATCGATGGACGCGCGCTTCGGCGGCTGCATTCCGAGCCAGCCAGCGAAGGCGTCCATCTGTTCGTACAGTGGCGTGTCGCCGTGGTTCATGTACAGGGGCGCGCCAGTGGCCTGCTTGAGATCGTAGGCTGCCGCGGCGTGGTCGATGTGCGCGTGCGTGAGGACGATCGCGTCGACGTGGAAGCCGAGCCGCTCGACCGTGTCCAGGATCTTCGGAGCCTCACCGCCTGGATCTATGGCGGCTGCTGCGCGCGCGGACTCGTCGCCGAGCACAACGCAGTTCGCCATCAACATGCCAACGGGCATAACCTTGCAGATCATGCGTTCACGATACGGGCTTGGCGGAGGTGAGCGCAAGGGGAGAGAGACCGAACGTCTTGCTACACGCGGGCAGGAAACAGCGTTACCTGCGTACACTTTGAGTGTATGGATGTGGTGGCGGGCGAAGCTGTAACGGTGCTGATGCGGTGGATGCACGTGGCGTCGATGGCCCTGCTGGTCGGTGGAGCGGCTTTTCTCAGGCTGATCGCGTTTCCGGCGCTAAGGAATTCGCTGGACGCCGATGACCTTGCCGCCAGGTTCGCCGCGGGATTCCGGCCGCTCGTGCACGGCGCGATCGCGGGCATCATAGGCTCAGGCGCGGTGATGGCGCTTTCGGGCTCCGGTCACACGCGCTATTACTGGATACTGTTCGGGGCCAAGATGCTGTTCGCGGCATACCTGTTCGCAGCAGCGTTCGTCATGACGCGGCCGGCGCCCGCCGATGGACGCTTTTTCCGGCGCGCATCGGACATCGTCATACCCGGCCTGGTTATCATCCTCATCTCGGAGCTGCTGCGGAGGATTTTCTGACATGACTGCGGGTTACACCGCGTTGCGAAACTCGGCGGCCTGGATCGACCTCTCCGCGCGCGGGCGGATACGCGTTACAGGAGAGGACTCCATCCGGTGGCTGCACGCGATGGCGAGCAACGATGTCGAGCACATGCCTGAAGGCGGCGGATGCTACACGTTCTTTCTGAGCGCGCAGGGGCGCGTGCTCGCCGACGCGATCGTCATGCGCTTCGCTGACTACCTGCTCCTCGATGTGGAGCCTGAAGCGCGGGCGACGCTCGCGGCGCACCTGGACAAGCACATCATCGCCGACGACGTGACGCTCGAGGACGTGACGGACGCGACCGTCGAGATCGCAATCGAGGGCCCGGCTGCAACACCGCCAATCGAGTTGCCCGGCGGGGCGTTCGCGCACGCGGACTGGGCGGGCCGCACCGTTCTCCGCGCGAGCGCGACGGGTATGCCGGGCTATCGAGTGATCGGGCCGGCTGCGGACCGCGACGACGTGATACGCAGCTCCGGAGCCGCGGAGGCATGCGCCGAAGACGCGCGCATCGTGAGGATCGAGAACGGCATCCCGCGTTTCGGTGAGGACATCTCGGAACGGTACCTGGCGCACGAGACGCAGGTGCTGGCCGCGGTGCACTTCAACAAGGGGTGCTACCTGGGGCAGGAGATCGTCGAGCGGGTGCGTTCGCGCGGCGGCGTGCACCGTTTCCTGGCGCGGCTCGCGATGGACCGCGAGGCGGCGGCGGGCACCAAGCTCACGTTCGAGGGCAGGGAAGTGGGCGAGGTGACGTCGTCGGCGCTGTCGCCCGCGGCTGGTCGCGTGCTGGGCTTCGGGTACGTCAGGGTGTCGGAGATTCCGGCGGGCGCGGTGCTGCGCGCGGGCGAGGCCGCGGTGGAGATTGCATCGCTCGACATCCGAGGCGGGCCGCGCGCGGCGTGACATAACCGTCCGGCGGCCGCGCGAGGCCTGTTTACGCGAAGCTACGGCGCGTTCGGCCCTGAATGTGTGGTGTCTGTTTACCGGCGTCTGCGCGAGCGGACGCCCGGCCTGGCGCGCACATTGAGCAGTTGTTCTACTTGATATCCGAAACCGGCAAAGCCGACAGCAGCGCGATGGAGATGTTCGATACCAGCCCCGGGTGTCTGAACTCAGGCCTCGCCTGGAGCTCCTTCCATTCGGGGTGCGCGCGGAATGCCGCCCAGTTCTTTTCGCGGGCGGCCATGTCGTCGTGGGCCAGCATGTAAGTCAGGTTCGGCATGCGGTCGCCAAAGATGGTCTCGCCAAAGAAAACGGGGCGGAGGCCGACCTTGCGGAAGATGCCGATCTCACCTTTCGAGAACATGTCGATCTTGGCCTGCAGCGTATCGTAGTTCTCGGATTGGTACGTTCTCAGCTCGAAGATGCGGCTGGCAGCGGCGCCCGCAGCCGGCGGCAGCTCGACGGCCGGAAAGGAGTTGAAGGCGCGCAGCAGCGAGGTCTCGTAGCTCACGTAAGGCGGCCCGCTTGCGTACCATTTGTCGATGGCCGCGCGAATGCTGGCATCCGCGCCGAGTTTAGCCTTGAACTCCTGCACCCCTGCCCAATCCGGGTAGCTCCTCAGCATCATCACGTACGGCGTACCCTCGCCGACGCTGGATACGAACGCGCCCGATGGCCCGGCGCCTGTGCGGCGGAGCAACGGCAGGTAGGCGTTCAGAAACTCGGTGGCGCGCTGCCGCTGGTTGTCCGCGCCGGTGCGCAGCCTGAAGTACGAAAGCTCGATGAGGGCCGGTTTCGTTCTCTGCGCCCGCTGGGCCGCTGCGAGGAATGGCGCGAACGCGCTGGTTGCGAGCAGGGTCCTTCGTGTCATGCCGAAAGTATAGCTGGTCAGACGGCATGATTAAGGCACATCACGCGGGCGGCCGGAAGTATGAGAATACGGGTAAGAGGGGGGAGCTATGTCGAAACGCAAAGTGCTGGCCGTGGCAGGCGCCACAGGGGCGCAGGGCGGAGGACTGGCGCGCGCCGTGCTGAACGATCCGGAGCGGACCCTGACGGTGCGCGCGCTCACGCGGGATGTAAACTCGCCCGCGGCGAGAGAGCTCGCCAGGCTCGGCGCAGAGGTTGTCGCGGCCGATCTTGACCGTCCTGCGACTATCGAGCGCGCGTTTGCCGGCGCGAGCGCGGCTTTCTGCGTGACGTTCTACTGGGCGCACGCCTCGCCGGAGAAGGAAATGCAGCACGCGGCCACGATGGCGCGGGCGGCAAAAGATGCGGGTGTGGAGCACGTCATCTGGTCCACGCTCGAAGATACCCGCCGGTGGGTTCCGCTCGACGACAAGCGCATGCCGACGCTGATGGGCCGGTACAAAGTGCCTCACTTCGACGCCAAGGGCGAAGCGGACCGCTTCTTCACCGACCTGGGCGTGCCGGTCACTTTTCTGCTCGCGAGCTTCTACTGGGAGAATTTCATTCGTGCCGGAATGGGGCCGAAGCGCGGGGAGGACGGCATTCTGCGGCTTACGCTGCCGATGGGCGCAAAGAAACTCCCGGGCATAGCAGTCGATGACATCGGAAAGTGCGCATACGGCATTTTGCGGCGCGGCGGCTCTTACATAGGCCGGGCAGTGGGCATCGCGGGCGAACATCTGAGCGGGGCGGAGATGGCTTCGGCGCTTGGGAGAGCGCTCGGTGAGGAGGTCCGTTACGAGGATATAAGTCCGGACGCCTACCGTAGCCTCGGCTTTCCAGGCGCGGAGGATCTTGGCAACATGTTCCAGTTCAACCGCGACTTCAACGACGTGTTTCGCGCGGCGCGCGATCCCAGAGTGGCGAGGGAGCTCAACCCGGAGCTGCAGACGTTCGACCAGTGGCTCAGCCGCAACGCGAAACTGATTCCTGTGGATAGAACACGCGCGGCGGGAGGATAGCGCTGCCACAGGCCAGGTACGAGCCGGCGGCGTGTGTGGCGCGAGAAATCCTCGTAGCCGGGCAATTCGCGCAGCACGGTGCGATCTTCGAGCGTCGTGCGAACGGCGGGCGGAACGATCCTCGCGAGGCTTGCCGTGTGCAAGCCTGATACATGCGCCGCGGCCGAGTAACCGCGCCGTTCAGGGAAGCCGGCATTCCGACGGTCTCGCTGCGCTCCATCACGCAGCGGACGCTGGAGATCCTCCACCCTCCCCGCGACCGTCTCGATGCAACCATCCGCGACGATTGCTTCGAGACATATCGCCTGGCGCTAGACTCCCTGGTTTATGCAGATCGTAATCTCGAGCCCAGGTCCCGTCCCGCCGCGAGCGGGAGCGCGCGACGCCGCAGCGTAGAGCGGTAGAGCCGACGAAAAGTCCGGACACTACACCGACGCCGATGCCGAGCGTGTTGGCGGCTACGTCCCGAAACTCGAACATCCTTCCCCAGCCGGATGCGAACTGCGCCAATTCGATGAAGATGCCGAGCGCGATCAGCCCGAAACTGGCCCAGGCTATGGCCCGGAGCCGCTCGTGGATGGCGGGCAGCATTGCCAGGAGCGTGTAGCCGGAGAAGTGGAGGATCTTGTCGGAGATGTGCAGGCGGCTGAGAATTCGCATCGGCACAGACGAGTCCGGCAGAAGCGAACCGGCGACCACCGCCATCAGCAGTAGAACCCAGAGCGCCCGCAGAGCTGTGCGCGTACGGCGCGTGAATAGCATCCCATACCCAGATTAACCGAGCGCCGGGCGGGTTGGCGGGCCGGTGCGAGCCGGCCCGCTTTAAATTTAGTGTTACTTCGAGGCCTTCGCGACCGCGCT
>JBLNBX010000090.1:0-83462 GCA_050260275.1 bacterium | reverse complement strand
TCCCGTACCATGGCCCGCGCATGCCGCCCGGACAAACGCGGGCGGACTACCACGTCTCCAGCAACGTCGGCCGCACGATCCACGCCTGCCGTCAAGCCGTTGTAGACGCGCGGGCCTGCCTGGACTGGCTGGAGCGTCAGGGGTACACCCGGCTGGGCGTGCTGGGAACCAGCCTCGGCTCCTGCATCGCGTTCATAACCGCCGCACATGACGCCAGGGTGCGCCTGGCCGTGTATAACCACGCCTCTACATACTTCGCCGACGCCGTCTGGACGGGCCTGGCGACCCGGCACGTCCGGCAGGGCCTGGACGGCTCGATCGCGCTGGACGAGCTTCGTCATCTCTGGAAGATCATCAGCCCGTTCACGTTTCTGGACCGCATGCGGGGCCGCGACATACGGTCGCTGATCGTGTGGGGGCGGTACGACACCACCTTTCTGCCCTGCTACACGCGCGAGATGATCGATGCGCTGCGCGCCTGCGGACCGCCGCTCGAAACGTTCGTGCTTCCGTGCGGCCACTACACGACGGGGCAGTTTCCGTTCAACCTCATGGACGGCTTCGCGATGTGCCTGTTCGTGCGGCGAAATCTCTGATTTCCGGGCTGTTGCCAAAATTGACAACCCTCTGGAGGCCCCCTAGGATGGAGGTATCACTGAGAAAGGAGGTGGTCCAGAGAATATGTCATCTGGCAGTAGTAGACCTCGTGAGGTGGCTGACTGTTAGAGTTACCGTTGCCAACGTAGGGTGGTTCCGGTCAGTGGCGGGACCCAGTTCCTGTGGACCGGCTGCCTCACGATTGGGCAGATGAGCCGCGGCTCATCTACTATTGGCTACCTGAACCCCGCTGTGGCGTGAGCCGCAGCGGGGTTTACATTTTTTCCGGGCCTCGGCGCGCCGCTTGCTACTCCGGCCCGCGCGGGTTAGAGTTGGATTTTCGTACGAAGCCATGCCCGTGCCGCCGCGAGAGACCGAGTTCGAGAGCTGGACAGCCGCCGGATCCGGTTTTCAGGTCGAGTACCCGCCATCCCTGCTGAGCGATATATGCGCGGAAGCCGTTGACTCTCTGCGTGTTTCCGGCTACGGAGGCATCGCGATAGGCGGGGTCCTGTTCGGTACGCGCACGGAGGAGACGGTCCGGGTGATAGCGCGCCTCCCGCTCGAGTGCGAGCACGCCTACGGCTTCCGGTTCATCCTCTCCGAGCGGGACTGCGAGAACCTCCGGCTGCTGCTCTCGGCGCCGCGCCGCGAGCCGGAACTGAAGGGGCTGGTTCCGGTCGGCTGGTATCATTCGAGCCCGTACGGCGGAGTGGCGCTTTCCGTGCGCGACACGGAGGTTCACGATCGGTTTTTCCCGCGCCCGTGGCAGCTTGCCGTCGTCATTCAGCCCAGCCGCGAGGGCGCGTCCACGGCGGTTTTTTACGTTCGGGACGGCGGCTCACGAGAGCTGTTCAGGACGAGCATCGTGCCGCGGCGGCCCGAGGTGGCCGAACAAGATGGCAGCGCGGAAGCCGGTTTCGAGCAACCCAGGATTGAGCCGGATCTGAACGTTCAGCCGGTGGTCGAAACCGCCGTTGCCGCGGAGCCGGCTGTGGAAGAGAGCCCGGAGCCGCCTGAACCGGCGAGCGAGCCCGAGTTTGGCTCGCAACCTGAGGTTGGATGGGAACTGGCGTCCGAAACCGAAGCCGAGGCCGAACCGGAGTCTGAGTTCACCTCCGAACCCGAGTTGAGGCCGCAGCCCGAACCGATGCCAGAACCCGAACCCGAACCTGAACCAGCGCCAGAACCAGAGCCTGCGCCCGAACCTGAACCCGTCGCGTTCGCACCGCCGCCGCAACGCCCGATTCTCCCGATGCCGGAGTGGCGCAAGCCAGTGCCGATTCACACGCCGGCAGATGCGCCGCATCCAGAGACGAAAGCACCCGCCGTGCTCGAGGAGCAGCAGGGGGCGGCGGCAGCCGAGAGCGCCGATGCGGCAAAAGAGCCTGCGGCTGGCGCCGCGGGGGCCGGGTCAGCGCCGGTATACGTCGCCCCGCTGCCGCGTTGGGCGCAGGTTGAGGAACCTGCGACGCGCGGCAGGCGGTGGTTGATGTGGGCAGCCGCAATTGTCCTGGTGGTCGCCGTAGCCGCGGCCGGCGTGATGTGGTATCTCATGCCGCGAAGCACAAAGCCGACGCTCGCGCTGTGGGTCACCGATCTCGGCGGGCAGCTCATGATCGAGTGGGACCGCTCCTCGAAGCCTGTCCAGCGGGCGCTCGGCGGGACTATCGAGATCGTCGACGGCGGGGAGCGTGTCGTCATCAAGATGGATGCCGACAAGCTTCGCGAAGGCAGCGTGGATTACGTCAGGCGTTCCGAGATGGTCGATGTGCGGATCACCGTAACGCTGCCCGGCGGCGCGACAGAAACGGACTCGGTGCGGTTTGTGGGGCCGCCGGTTTCTTCGGAGCGGGCCGACAAGGTGCTAAGCGAACGCGACGCCCTCAAAGCCGAGGTGGAGCGCCTCAAGGCGGAACTGGAAAAGGCGAGGGGCGGTAGAATCAGACCGAATGCTGCTAACACAACTCCGTGAGCAGGTGCTCGAGGCCAACCTGGAACTTGCACGCCGCGGCCTCGCTATTTACACGTTTGGCAACGCGAGCGGCATCTCGCGCGAAGACGGGCTGGTGGTCATCAAACCGAGCGGCGTCCCGTACGAAACGATGCGGCCGGAAGATCTGGTCATCACGGACCTCTCGGGCCGCGTCGTCGAGGGCTCGCTGAAGCCGTCATCCGACCTGGCGACGCATCTGGTGCTGTACCGTGCTTTCACAGCCATAGGCGGCGTCGTACACACGCACTCGAGGTATGCGACGGCCTGGGCGCAGGCGCGGCGCGACATCCCATGCCTCGGCACGACGCATGCGGACTACTTCTATGGCCCGGTGCCGGTGACGGCCCCTCTTTCGGACATACGCATCGCTGGGGAATACGAGGCCAACACGGGGCACGCCATTGTGGAACGCATCGGCGCAGCGGACCCGATGCAGGTTCCGGCGGCGCTCGTCGCTTCGCATGGGCCGTTCTGCTGGGGGACTTCGGCCACCGATGCGGCGCACAACGCGGTGTTGCTGGAAGAAGTGGCGCACATGGCGTGGCTCAGCGCCGCGCTCGCCGAGCCGGTGGCGATTCAGCAGGCGCTGCTGGACCGTCACTATCTGCGTAAGCACGGCGCAAATGCGACCTACGGACAACGGTGAACGGCGGGCGCTCGGGGGAATGCCCGACTGAACGATAAACCGTGAGCGATCTGCGCGACCTGCCATCGGTGGATGAGGCGCTCAGGCGCCTGGAGCGCCTCACGTCGATGTACCCGCGCGCGCTGGTGACCGAAGAGGTGCGCCGAGCCATCGAGGCTGCGCGCGCCGCGATCCGGGCCGGCAACGAGCCGGAGCCGGTGGAGGCGGCGGTTCAACGCGCGCTCGAGCGGCTTGACAGGCCATCGCAGCGCCCGGTGATCAACGCGACTGGCGTGGTGCTGCACACGAACCTGGGCCGCGCGCCAATCGGCCGCTACGTCAACCTGGAGTACGACATCGCCACCGGGCGCAGGGGCAATCGCGACACGCACATCGCGCCGCTGATCGAAAAGCTGCTCGGCGCGCCCGGCATCGCCGTGAACAACAATGCGGCCGCAATCTACCTGACCCTGCGCGAGCTGGCGGCAGGCGGCGAGGTGGTGATATCGCGCGGCGAACTGATCGAGATCGGCGACGGGTTCCGCATTCCCGACATCATGGAGCAGTCCGGCGCGATCCTGCGCGAGGTCGGCACTACGAACCGCACGACGGTTGAGGACTATCGCAGGGCCATCAACGACCGCACGCGCCTGCTGTTGCGAGTCCATCCCAGCAACTTCCGGATAGTTGGCTTCACCGCGCGGCCCACGGTGCCCGAACTGGCGGCGCTCGCGCGCGAGACCGGGGTGCCGCTGTACGAGGACCTGGGCAGCGGCTGCGTGATGGAGGCGCCGGGCGAGCGTCCCGCGCGTGAGAGTTTGGAAGCGGGCGCGGATCTGGTCTCGTTCTCAGGCGACAAGCTGCTTGGCGGGCCGCAGGCAGGCATCATCGCCGGCCGCGCGGACCTCGTGGCCCGGCTGCGGCGCAACCCGATGTACCGCGCGCTGCGGCTCGACAAGGTGATCCTCCAACTTCTCGAAGCGACGCTGCGGAGCCTCCTGTTCGAGCGCTGGGACGCCGTTCCGGCGCTCAGGCTGATAAGGCGCACGCCGGACGAGCTTCGCGCCCGCGCGGAGAGGATTGCGGCGGAGGTGCCGGGCGCGGAGGTGGTGGAAGGGCGGTCGGTGATCGGCGGCGGATCGACGCCAGACCAGACGCTGCCAACATGGCTGATAGCGCTCGGGGGAGACGTTGTGGCGCGCGAGGCGGCGCTCCGGGCGAACGATCCGCCCATCATCGCGCGCATCGAGAACGGCCGGTTGGTGATCGACCTTCGAACGGTGTTCGAAGACGAGGAAGCGGCGTTGCTGGAAGCGCTGAAGAAGCTGTAGCACAGGCAGGCCGTGAATCGCCGCGCCGTGATCTTGTATCATCAAAGGGATCACCGCGAGCGCGTAGCTCAATCGGTAGAGCATCGCCCTTTTAAGGCGGGGGTTCTGGGTTCGATTCCCAGCGCGCTCACCATCATCCAGACGGCGTATCCGGCCGACGCACTCCAGCACGGCTCAGCGCACAAGGACAGCTCAGGCGAGCTGGCTACCCACGGTATGTTCACGGGCGAGATTTGGCGAAGGCCGCCGCTGCGGCGAGGGCCAGGAATGCCAGCAGGAACGCCTGTCAGCCCCGCGCCACGTGCTTGCGCACGGCGGCGTCGCGGTCCGTCTTGAACGAGAAGAACCCGCTCACGTTTTCCCAGAGCAACTGAGGAAAACTCTTATCGAGATAGGAACGTATCGAGACGTAGCACTCGTCGCAGGTGTTCCGGCGCGTGAAATCGCGGATCATCGACTTCCGGTCTTCGAGCGCGTAACGCGTGAACTGCATCGAGCACGGCTGCAATTGGCCGTGCGCAGTGACAACCAGGAATCGCAGGCCGGCGCTGCAGTTCGGCATGCCGCCGTTTTCGAAGTACCGCCGCGTGCCCTCGAGCGTGCTGCGAGAGTTCACCAGCCAGCCCGTATCGTCGCGCTGCGCCTCGACGGCGTCGAGCTGGCGTTTCATGCTCTCGATCTGCTCCAGAGTGGTGAGGAACAGCTCGCGGCATCCGGTGCGGCGCGGAGAGTACGAGCTGTAGCACATGTTGACGCCCCAGGCGCGCGCCAGTGCCGCCATCGACTCGATCTCGCCGACGTTCTGGCTGGTGATGCAGCTATTGAGCACGATGTCGTCGTGCTTCAGCTTCGCCAGCCGCGGGATCAGGTCGTTCAGGTGGCTGAAGAGTCCCGGGTACCCCCGGAATTCGTCGTGCCGCTCGTCGGGAAAATCGAGGCTCACCGAAAACTGGTCGATGCCGGCCTCGCGGAGCGCGAGATACTTCTCCTCGGTCATCTCCGACCAGTTGGAAACCAGGATGGTGTAAGGCAGGCCCGAATCTTCTTTGATATTTCGGACAATCTCGACTATGTCGGGCCGCATGAGCGGCTCGCCGCCGGATACCTGGACGACGCAAGGATTGAGCGCCTTGCGGTAGCGGCGGTAGTCGGACGGCTGCATGCTCCAGGGCTTCTCGCGCGGGCCGCCGTGGTCGCAGTGCTTGCACCAGCAGGTGCAACCGTCGGTCACCTCGAAGGAAACAACGATAGGCCGCTGAAGCTGCCAGTTAACTGTTCCGCGCCCAATTATTCTCAGCGATTCCGCCAGTGGGACCTTGCGCATGCGACAGACGCGATGGTAGCAACCGCGCCGCCCGCGCCGCAACGGGCCCTCAGGGAACGGGCGGGACAAGGGCCTGAGCGGCGAATAGCGGCCCGGAACGGGTTTTCGGGTCCGGAACCCGTTAGGCGCGGCCGGCATCCATCCGAGCGAAGGAGAGCGCCGGAAAAGCCGGCGAGATACGAGGGCCGGTGAAGCGCCACCCAGGCGTGGTGGCCCTCGATGGCGTCAGGTTTGCGCCCCGTCCGGCGAGGCGACCGGGCGCCTGGGGCCCTACGGCTTGGCGAGGGCGCCACGGTCAAAGTCCTCACGGGAGTAACCAATCCACACGCCGGTGATATACGACGGAGCTATCGAGGCTGGTTCGTGGCCTGGTGTGCCGCGAGTTTCCACTTACCGTCCTGCTTCACCCACATGTGCAGCATGATCACGCTGACATCGAAAGGGCCATTCTCGTTGGTTCCGCGGAGCCGAGCCTTCGCGTGCAGCATGGCGGAATCGCCATAGACTCTCACGACGACTGAATCCTCGTCGATGCCTTTGTAGTTGTACACCCGCTTTGCGATCTTGCCCGCGTACTCTTCCCTCGTCTCGACTACGCCGCTGGCATGCGTGTAGATCATTCCGGGCGCGAGGATAGCATCGAGCGCTCTGGCATCGCCCGCGATGACCGCCGCCGCCCAGGCCTTCTCGGCGCTGCGAACGGCGTCCTCATCGCCCGCGGCGAACCCGGCCGCGGCCACAAGCAGCAAAGAAAGAAGCAATTTGCGCATGCGATGAGCATAGCGCGGGAGATGGATAATCCGGGAGCCCCCGGCACCCCATGGTGGCGCTCCGGCTCTCTGGTCCCAGCTCAGAACGGAGGCCACAGCAGGGCCGGATGGTTCGTTTCAGCTCAGCCGCGCGCGCACTTTGTCGCTCAGGACCTTCCCGTCCACGCGCTTGCCGGCGAGCTTCGCCTGGGCGGCCTTCATGACTGCGCCCATCTGCTTGAGCGACGTCGCGCCCGTTTCGGCGAGCGCGGCGTCGATGGCGGCCGCCATCTCCTCCTCGGTCGCGGCCGCGGGCATGTAGCTCTCGGCTATGGCGAGCTCGGCCTCCTCTTTGGCGGCCAGTTCTTCCCTGCCCCCCTTGCGGAACATGTCCGCCGCCTCCCTGCGCTGCTTGATGATGGTGCCGAGCACCTGCATCTCGGTTTTCTCATCAAGGGGCTTCATCGAGTCCACTTCGTGCTTCTTCAGGGCGGCTTTTATCATCCGCAGCGCCCCCAGGCGCGCCTCGTCGCGCGCCTTCATGGCCTCGGCCATGTCTTTCTGTACGCGGTCGAGCAGGCTCATAACCGCACAGTTTACAGGCAATACCGGACGCGTGCTGGAACGTGAGCGCCTCAGCGGCTCCGCAGACGGAGCCGGGGAGACAAACGGCGGAGGCTTAGCGCAACCACGCCTGTTCCGAGAAGGTAGAAGGCGCTGGCGGGTTCCGGTACATCAGCAGTGGAAGCAGGTTCCAGACTTACCATGTCAAGAAACAGGCCGCCGAGGCAGTCCACCGTGAACGTCAGAGTAGTACTCGTATCGGTTGCTACCAGTCCTGAAACGGTGTAATGGTGCCACTGTTCGGATATGGGGACGCCGTCGTGTTCCAGCGCGGTTCATCGGTAAGTGTAAGAACAGGTTCGTTCCCCCAAGATACCGTGAGTAACGGGTCAAGGATGGTATTGTTCATTAGCCAGAACGACAGGGTGTAGCTTTCGCCGGGGCGTCGTGGCGATCGTCTGGCTCGCCGTCGAAGGTTCTAAGGATCCCAGGAACAACGACCTGACGCCGTCGTATGAATAGGAGGAGGCCGAGTAAAACCCGGTAAACGTCCAGGGACCCGATTCCAGTCCCCCCTCGAAACTGGGGTTATCAATTATGTTTGCGGCATGGGATGCCACTGGCGTGAAGATCCACATGCATAGCAGCACTGAAAGAAAAAGCTTCCGCACTGGCTAGTAACCTCCCGCGGGATACTATACATCTCCCGGGAAATACTCCCGATCATTTCCTGAGTGGGAGAGTACTAAAACAGTCCTGAGTGGAAGACTAACAGAACAGTCCTGAGTGGGAGGTACTAGAACAAGGCCGCGTGTAAGTGCCCCACTGGGTGCGCAGCTACGTGGCGGCCGGACGGTAACCGGCCTCTTGCCGCGCGCGCGTTCCACCCCTCCGTGCTGCGGCCTATCCAACCGCGGTCCGCGGCACAGCCGCGATGTCTGACCGCCGGAGGACGCCAGCCGCTCGTGGCATGGCGCTGCCGCCGCCGCAACCGGAGCCACGCAGACCGGAGCCGGACCGGAGAGCGCCGGCAGGCGGCGCCGGGCGCACGTTCGTGAGCGTCTGCGGAGGTGCTGAAGCAGACCGGCAGGGCACGCACGGGATGCTGGGGAGAGCTGTGCGCCTCCCGGGTGTGCTACCCCGCGCGCGCAGAACCCTGGAGCTGCCTGCACTGCCCCGGCGCCGGGTGCGCCAGCCCCGCCCGGCTGTTCGAAAGGGCCCGTTTCCGTGTTATTCTCAAAAAACTCACCGCCATGTTTATCACGAAACAGCGTCTCCTGACGCCTGGGCCGACGCCCCTTTACCCGGGCGCGCTCCAGGCCATGATGGCCTCCGACATCCACCATCGGACGGAGGATTTCCGCAAGGTCTACCGGACTGTTCTCCAGGACCTCAAGGAAGTGCTCGGTACCTCGAACGACGTGCTCATGTTCGCCGCCTCGGGTTCGGGCGCGATGGAGGCAGCGGTAACGAACCTCTTCTCGCGCGGCGATCGCGTCATCGTTTGTTCGGCCGGCAAATTCGGCGAGCGCTGGGTCGACATGACCGCAGCCTATGGGCTGGACTCGGTCGTGCTCAAGGCCGAGTACGGCGACGTCGTCACGCCGGAGCGCGTCGAGGCCGCCCTCAAAGACAATCCGCAGGCCCGCGGCGTTTTCGTGCAGGCTTCGGAGACTTCGACCGGCGTCGCGCACGACATCGAGGCCATGGGCCGCGCCATCGCGAAAACGGATGCCATTTTCGTGGTGGACGGCATCACGGGCATCGGCACGATGCCGCTGGACATCGAGGGCTGGGGCATCGACGCCCTGGTCGGCGGCTCGCAGAAGGCGTTCATGATCCCGCCGGGCCTGGGTTTCCTGGTTGTGAGCCCGAAGGCCTGGAAGCACGCCGAGACGGCCACCCTGCCGCACTACTACTTCAACCTGAAGAAGGAAAAGAAGAGCGCGGAGGGCGGCGAATCGAGCTGGACGCCGGCCACGAGCCTGATACTGGCGCTCGGAGCGGCGCTCCAGTACATCAAGCGCATCGGCATGCCGAACCTGGTGGCTAACGCGCAGCTACTGGCGCGCGCAACGCGCGATGCCGCTACGGCGCTCGGCCTGGAGCTGTTCGCCGCCGGCTCGCCGGCCTCGTCCGTGACGGCTATCAAGGCTCCGGCGGGGATGGACTCCGGCGTGATCGTGAAGGAGTTCCGCAACCGCTTCGGAGCGATCATCGCGAACGGCCAGGGCTCGATGAAGGGCAAGATATTCCGCATTGCGCACCTTGGCTATTTCGATTTCGCAGACCTGTTCGCCGTCATCGCGGCGCTCGAGATCATCCTTCTGACGAACGGCGTTCAGGTTGAGCTCGGCAAAGGCGTCGCGGCCGTGCAGAAGGTCTACATGGAAGCCGCGAGCCAGAAAGCCGCGGGAGCAAAGCAATGAACATTCTCGTCGCCGAGCCGATGGCCGAAGCCGGCCTGAATATACTGCGCCAGCCCGGGTGGGAAGTGCGCATCTCGAATCCGAAGGAGTACCTGTCGTGCCTGCCGGAGGCCGACGCGCTGCTAGTGCGGAGCGCCGTCAAGGTGACGCGCGAGGTGCTCGAGAAAGCGCCTCGGCTGCGCGTGATCGGCCGCGCGGGCGTGGGTGTGGACAACGTCGACCTCGCGGCCGCCACCGCCGCCGGCGTCATCGTGATGAACACGCCGGGCGGGAACGCCGTTTCTGTAGCCGAGCACACGTTCGCGCTGATCCTCGCCATGGCCCGCTCGATCCCGCAAGCCACGGCGTCGACAAAATCCGGCAAATGGGAAAAGAAGAAATTCCTCGGAAACGAGATCCGGGGTAAGGTGCTCGGCGTCGTGGGTCTGGGGAGCATCGGCCGCGAGGTGGTTCGCCGCGCGCTCGCATTCGACATGCGGGTGCTCGGAAACGACCCCTACATCGGCCAGAAGGTGGCCGGCGACCTCGGCATCGAGGTTGTCGAGCTCGACAGACTGTTCGCCGAGAGCGACTACATCAGCCTGCACATGGCGCTGACGCCGGAAACGCGAGGGTTCATCTCCGCGGCGGCGATTGCCAAGATGAAGGACGGCGCACGGCTGGTGAACTGCGCCCGCGGCGAGCTGATCGACCAGGACGCGCTCGCAGAAGCGCTCCGTTCAGGTAAGCTGGCCGGCGCAGCGCTCGACGTCTTCTCGCCCGAGCCGCCGCCCGCCGGCTTCAAGCTCTTCGAGCTGGACAACGTGGTGGCAACGCCGCACATCGCCGGATCTACGGAAGAGGCGCAGGAGCTCGTCGGGGTCCGCATCGCCGAACAGGTTGTGGATTACCTGAAGAACGGCGTGGCCCTGAACGCAGTCAACATGCCTGCGCTCACGCCGGAGCAGTACCGCGTCGCCCGGCCGTACATGGCGCTGGCCGAGAGGCTGGGCAGCTTCGCCGCTCAGGTCGCCCCGGGCAACCCGAAAACGGTGCGCATGGTGTACTACGGGAAAACAGCCGAGGGCAGCACCCACCTGCTGCGCAACGCGGGGCTGGTAGGGATACTGAACCGCTGGCTATCGAGGCGCGCCACTCTCGTGAACGCGCTGCAGATAGCCTCCGAGCGCGGCCTCAACGTCTCCGAGCAGCATGCACATAAAGCCGCGCACGTGGACTCCATCACGGTCGAACTCGAAACGGACGCCGGTGTCACGGCGGTTGAGGGCGCTCTCGTTCTCGGACGCCCGCGCCTGCTTCGCGTTGACGGCATCGCGTGTGAGACGCACCTCGAGGGCCACCTGCTGTTCATGAAGAACCAGGATGTGCCGGGCGTCATCGGACACGTGGGCACGGTGTTGGGCCGTAACGGCGTCAACATTGCGAATTTTTCGCTCGGCCGGCGCGACGAGCCGTCGAAGCCGGGAGAACCGCTCGAAGCTCTCGCCGTGGTCGAAACCGACGGCGAGGTGCCGGAAGCGGTGCTGGCCCAGTTGCGCGAGAACCCGGCCGTGAGGTCCGCGCGATCGGTCTCGATCGACCATACGTAAGCAGAGTCTTTGCCACGCGCCGGTTCGCTCAGAGCCAGCCGGCGCGTCCCATCTATTCCTTCACTGCCGCAGTCCCATCTATTCCTACACTGCCGCAGGCGCCGCGACGTTTCATCAGCCACTTGCGTAATTCACCGCACTAAGAGGGCGCTTCCACGAGTCCCGGAGCTATTCTGTAACTAGCAGCACGCCAGAGGGCGCCGATCTCATGGTCCGGGTCTTTCGAGTCACCATCCCCACCGCTACGTTCGTGCTGCTCGTCTCGGAACTGCTTATCCTCACATCCTGCTTTCTGATCGCCGCGTACCTTGTCCTCGAGGTCGATCCAAGCGTCTTTCTGCTGGAAGACCGGGGCCTGTTCCGGATTCTGCTGGTGACCGCGACAGTAATGCTCGGGCTTCACTTTGTCGACTTGTACAGCGACTTTCACGAGATCTCGCGAACCGGCATGGTGCTGGAGATCGCGCAAGCCACCGGATTCGCGTTCATCGCTCAGGCGCTCGTGGCGTATGCCAACCCGGGCTGGATCACGCCGCGGAAACTGATGATGCTGGGCAGCTTCGTCGCGATTGCGGCGCTCTGCGGCTGGCGCATGCTGTTCGACTCGTTTTTCATGCGGCACGTTGGCGTGCAGCGCGTTTTGTTCGTCGGCGCCAATCCCGTCATCCGCGAGATTACCGAGTACCTTACGCACCATCCGGAGGTGGGGTGGGTCAACGCCGGCTTCCTGGCAGATGAAGCCGAGCCCGGCACGGTCCTGAACGGCGCTCCGGTGCTGGGCAAGGTGAGCGACATCCGGCGCATCGCGCGCGAAACGCAGCCGGGCAGAATCGTGGTCGGCCTGAGCGAGCGCCGCGACCGCATGCCCGTGCGCGACCTGCTCGACCTGCGCTACTCGGGCATCATCATCGACGAAGCGGGCGCGGCGTACGAGGCGGCGTGCGGCCGCATCTGCACGAAGGAATTGCGGCCCTCGCAGCTCATCTTCTCGGGCGAACTGGGCCCGCGGCGCAGTACGGTCGCGCTGCAGACGCTGTACACGATTCCGTTCGTGCTGGTCCTGTTTGCCGTCTCGCTGCCCGTGATGCTGCTGGCTGCCGTGGCGGTGAAGCTCACTTCGCGCGGCCCGGCGCTGTTCCGGCAACAGCGGGTCGGCATGGGCGGGAAGGTGTTTACGTTGTACAAGCTCCGCTCAATGCGCACAGGCGCCGAGGCGAGCACGGGCGCGGTATGGGCTACCAAGGACGACCCGCGCGTCACGCCGGTGGGGAGATGGCTCCGGCGGTTGCGAATAGACGAGCTGCCTCAGTTGTGGAACGTGCTGCGCGGTGATATGTCGCTGGTGGGCCCGCGTCCCGAGCGCCCGGAGTTTGTCCGCGTGCTGTCTGAAAAGATTCCTTACTATCCTCACCGTCACTCGGTGAAGCCCGGCATCACCGGGTGGGCTCAGATCAACCACAAGTACGGCGACACGATCGAGGACACCATAGTCAAACTCGAGTACGACCTCTACTACATCAAGCACATGTCGCTCTCGCTCGACCTGTACATCATGTTTCACACGGCGAAGACGATGCTGAGCCGGAAAGGCGCGCAGTAGCGGCGAAGGGCCGTAGATCGCCATGAGAATGTTGCGCGCATCGTGCTTGAGACCGCGGGTCGGGAGGCGCCAATCCAGCCGATGCCCGGCACAACCGGATCGCCGCCGCGCCGCGCGGCGGCCGTGAGCAGGACATCCGCGCTCACTGGGTACACAGCGCACACCGCCCTGGCTGTCGGCCTCGCCCCCACCTGCGCGTGATACAAGGCAAACGTGTTCGACTCGGAGGACGCGTTCCGGCCATCCAGGCTGCGGCCTGGGGCGGCCCTAAGAGACCGGTAATTGGGCTCCACCGGCGCGTAGCGGCCGCATCTGCGGTCCCCCGTTGTATGTTAGGAGTGAGTGAATCTCCCGAACGCGCTCACGCTCCTGCGGATTTTTTTCGTGCCACTCCTGGTGGCCGCGCTGGTCCAGGAGAGTTGGAGCGTAGAGATCGGCGGCCTTCTGCTGACCAACTCGAGTATCGCGCTTACAATCTTCCTGGCAGCGTCCGCTACGGACCTGCTGGACGGCTACCTGGCCCGGAGATGGAAGCAGATCACGACGGTTGGGACGCTCCTGGATCCGGTCGCCGATAAGCTGCTGATCTCGGCCGCGCTGATCGCGCTTGTGCAGGTGCATGTCATCCCCGGATGGATCGCGATCGTCATCGTTGCGCGCGAATTCGCCGTCACCGGCCTGCGGAGCATCGCGGCGTCCTCCGGCTTCACCATCAAGGCAAGCGACCTGGGTAAGTTCAAAATGGTCATGCAGGTCGCAGCGGTTGCGCTGTTCCTGCTGAGCATCGAGCGCGCCGAACTCGCTTGGTGGGCGATGGCGTGGATGTACCTTGTGCTGGCCGTGACGCTCGTCTCGGCGGGTCACTATTTCTGGCGGTTCTGGCGCAAGGTGGATGAGGAAACCAAGCAGCGCGGCCGGCGCGAACTGCTGGAGTTGGAGCGCGAGCGCCAGCGGGCGCTCCTCAGGGAGCGGCGGGCGGCTCGTCGGTAGGTCTCGGAGCGGGCGGCTCGGCGGTAGGTCTCGTAGCGGGCGGCTCGGCGGTAGGCCTCAGGATTCGGAAACTCTCCCGAGTAAACTCTATCGTCAGCGGCCGGTCTGCAGGCTCCAGCGGACCGGCTGGCTGGCCGTTGAGCTTCAGTTCAACCGACGTGGGCCTGCCAACCTTCACGGTTATGGGCTCGCTGGACAAGAACGTGCGCGCATCGCCTGCCTGAAGCGTTCCTTCGAACTGAGTGCGGCCGCCGCTCACCGCGCGTACCCATACCTCACCGCGCGCCGCGAGTTCGACCCTCACCGGAGCGGCATCCGCAATTGTGTCCGTTGCTGGCTCAGTTTTCGCCGGCTCGATTTGCGCCGGAGGCGCACCCGGAAGCCCGGTTGTCACACTGGCCTGCTGTTCGGCTGGGCCGGCCTGCTGCCCGGCTTCTGCGATTGACTCGGCCGGGGCCGGCGGCAGTTGCGAGGCTTGCTGCGGCGGGGGCGTCGCGCTTTGAGTTGCCGCGTCCGAGCTTGCGCGCGCGGCAGGCTCCGACGCGCCCGCCTGGCGCGAGCGCTCCCAAAAAACGTACACGCCCGAACACACCGCCACAATCAGCACAAACGCGAAAAGACGCCCGAGCAACTGCGATCCCGTACCCGAACGCCGCTGCGGCCTGAGCTTGAGGCCGTGTACGTCGGGCTGGAACGCATCTTCGTCATGCCGGAGCGGCTCAGGCTGCGAGGCGGTGAGGCGTGAGAGTTCAGCGTCGAACTCAGCCTCATCAAGATCGAGAGCGCGCGCGTACTGGCGCACAAAGCTGCGCGCGAAGAAACCCCCGGGCAACTGGTCGAAATTCTCGGCCTCGATGGCCGCGAGCATGGCCGGGTTGATCTTCGTGCTTGCCGAGATCTGTTCGAGCGTGAGCCCGCGTCTCACGCGTTCCTCGCGCAGACGTTCACCCAAGGACGCCATGGTGGCGAAAGGAACCCCACCGCCATCTTATCAGAACCGTTTCTAAAAGCCCCGGTTTCCACGCTGCATCTTCCATTCATCGGCCCCCGCGATCGCCCCGGGCATGAGCTGTCCGGGCCGGGCACGGTTCACCCCGGCGACGAGGCATTCGGCCCGGTTGCGCCGCCAGATGAAACGCGAGATGTTGTACAAGTTGACACGCATCTTCCGGACAGCAAAGCGGCGCCGCGCCATCGCGTGCGCCGGAGCGGCGCAATGAGCAAACGCACCCGGACGGTTCCGGCTCGCGCCGGAATGAGGCGCGAGATCGCGCCTCCCGGCCAGACTTCGCCAGGGCCTGCCGGGACCGAGTCGAGCAGCGAAGCCAGATCCGGCGCGCGAACAGACGCTTCGTCCGGACCGCCGGCGCCGCCTCCCGGGGGTACATCTGACACGGCTCGCTCCGTGGTTTCCGGGATTGCGCGCTCGCCGGAACGCGATGCATGCCCGGCCTGCGGGTCAGTCGAGTACCGCACGCTGTTCAGCGCCACGGACCGCCTGTTCCGCACCACGGACCGGAGGTTCGAGGTGGTCGAGTGCGCCGGGTGCGGGCTCGTCAGGCTGTACCCTCGCCCCACCCCGGAGGAGCTGGCGGCGTACTACCCAGGCGACTATTGGTACACTCCGGCTGGCGGACTGGCCGGGCGGCTTGAGCAGGTCTACCGGCGGCTGGTGCTCCGCGACCACGTGCGCTTCGTGCGCCGGGCCCTCAGAGATGCCGGCGGAAGCGGGCTGGTCCTGGACGTCGGCTGCGGCAGCGGCCTGCTGTTGAGCTTGCTGAAGCAGGATGGCGCGCGGGTGTTCGGCCTGGAGACCTCGCCAAGGGCCGCGTCCATGGCGTGGCGCGTGAACGGGATACCTTGCGCGTGCGGAGACCTGGCGCACGCCCCGTTGCCTGAGGGTTCGTGCTCCTTGGTAACGATGTTTCACGTCCTCGAACACCTGGCGGAGCCGGACGAGTACATCGCCGCCGCGCACCGGCTGCTCGCGCAGGATGGCCGGCTGGTGGTGCAGTCGCCCAACCTGGCGTGCTGGCAGTTCCTGCTCTTGGGCGAACTCTGGCGGGGTCTGGACGTGCCCCGGCACCTGATCGATTTCCGCGCCTCTGACCTGGAAGCGCTGCTTGAATCCTGCGGCTTCGAGGTCGTGCGGCGGAAACACTTCTCCTTGCGCGACAATCCGTCCGCATTTGCGACAAGCGTCGCGCCCTGGCTCGACCCCGCCCTGCGTCCCGCACTCGCCGGGCCGGAGCGGCCGGCGCTGAGGCTGATCAAGAGCATGCTCTATATGGCGCTCGTAGCAGCCGCGATTCCCTTCAGTGCCCTCGAGGCCGCCTGCCGCGCCGGCGCAACCGTGATGCTGGAGGCAAAGAAGAAGTGAACCACCCCGCCGTCCAGCGCCGCTTGCCGCAGTTTCTGCGCCGTTACATTCTCGACTTCGAAACGCGCATCGAGACGGCCGTGGGCGAGCTGGCCGCGGCGCTTCCGCCGGGCGCGCGCGTGCTCGATGCCGGAGCCGGCGAGTGCCGCCACGCCGTCCATTTCAAGGGCCGGCAGTACGTTGCCGTAGATCTGGCCTGCGGCGACCCGCAATGGGACTACGGGAGATTGAGCGCGATCGCCGATCTAACTTCGCTTCCATTTCCGGAAGCGTCCTTCGATGCGGTGCTGAACGTCGTGACGCTCGAGCACGTCCGTGACCCGCGCTCCGTGTTGGCCGAGTTGGCGCGCGTGCTGCGGCCCGGAGGCCGCCTTCTTCTCGTGGTCCCGCAGGAGTGGGAGATCCACCAGGCCCCGAACGACTACTTCCGGTTCACGCGCTACGGCGTGCGCCACCTGCTCCAGGGCGCGGGATTCGATTCCATACAAGTGCTTGCCGCGGGCGGCTTCTTCCGCCTGCTCGCAAGGCGTCTGCTTGATGCGCTGAGGTTCTTCCATGGCGGCTGGTTCATAGTGGCGGCTCTGCTTCTGGCGCCGCCGGCGTTGATCCTGCCGCTGTTGGACAGGCTCGACCGGGAGCGCGATTCCACACTAGGGTATATATGCACCGCGCGACGGCATTCCTGATACTGGCGCTAGCTTCGGCGCACCCTCTGGGCGATCTCGCCATGAAGCACACGCGCGCGGCGGTGGCGCTCGGCCCCCGCACACCGGGCTCGCCGGCAATGAAGAAGTTTCAGGCGTACATCCTGTCGCAACTCAAACCTCTAGGCGGCGAGATCATCGAGGACAGCTTTACCGCCGCGACACCCGCTGGCGCCATCCCGATGAAGAACATCATCGTGCGTTTCCGGGGTACGCCAGGCGTGCATGCGGTAGCCATCACGGGGCACTACGACACGAAGGTCATGCCGTTCCGTTTTGACGGCGCCAACGACGGCGCGGCGTCCGCCGGCCTGCTTCTGGCGCTGGCTCAACAGATGGCCCGCCGTAAGCACGCAAACGACTTGTACTTCGTCTGGTTCGACGGCGAGGAGGCGATATCTCAGTGGTCGGCTACTGACGGGCTTTACGGCAGCCGCCACCTGGCGCAGCGCTGGGCCGCAGACGGCACACTGCGGCGCCTGAAGGCTCTAATCAACGTGGATATGATTGGCGATCGCGACCTCGGCATCGCCCGCGAAGGTTACTCATCAGCATCGTTGCAGCGGCTGGTATGGGAGACAGCGGCCGAACTCGGCTACGGGCGCCACTTCCTCGACGAGGAGATGTACATCGAGGACGACCATATACCGTTCGTGCAGGCAGGCGTTAACGCGCTCAACCTGATCGATTTCAGCTACGGACCGGATCACTCCTGGTGGCACACCTCCGAGGACACGCTGGATAAGCTCAGCCCTCGGAGCCTGGATATCGTCGGCGCCGTATTAGTACGAGTACTAACGCGTTTGGAGTAGTACCTAATACGTAGTATCAACAAGTTACAAGTTAACATCAGACAACCCTTGCTTTTCGTAGGTCCCTGTGGTTCTATTACCTTAGTATGGCCGCGCGAACTGTTGAACCGCAGCGGTTGACGGACGTCTGGGGTTGGGCCCTGACCGCGTTGTTGACGCTGGTTTCGCTCAGCTTGCCGGGGCTGCTGCAGCTCGCTTCGGAGCCAGGAATCTCGCTCGTTGTGACCGCCTCCGCGCTGTTCTTCTCCGGCGTGCTGATGGGATGCCTGCGGCCGGTGCGCATATGGCGATGGCCGCTGGCGAGCATCATCGGCTTTTTCATCTGGGGAGTCTACCGGGCAGCCGCGAGCCCAACGTTCACGTTCTCATCGGAGCCTGCGTCGGTGGTGAGCTCGCTTGCGAGCGACCCGCAGAACTGGCTCTACGCGCTGCCGGTCCTGCTCGGCGCGTTCGCGGGCTCCTCGCTGATTCACGCCGGGGCTGAATAGAGGGAAGCGGCTCCGGCTACAGGCACGGCTCCATCGGCATCGCCAGCGGCGGCTGCCGCAGAAACTCCAGCCCTGACATCTCGGCTACCGCCTCGCGGATTGCCTGCTCGGTGGTCGGTTCCACGGTGATAACGAACGGCAGGTCGGCTTTGTTTTCCGCCGGGGCCTGAAGCACCGCCTCGATGCTGATGCGCTTCTTCGCGAGTATCCCTGCGAGCGCCGCGATGATCCCCGGACGGTCCTCGACGCGGAAGCGCAGGTAATAGGGCGACCGCAGGTTCGTGATGGAGATGGGCTCGTACTCGCCGAGTCGCTGGTGCGCGAAGGGTGAGACTCGGCCGGGGCTGCCGCAGCGGAGTTCGCGCGCGACACGCATGAGATCGCTTACGACAGCTACGCCTGTGGGCAGCGAGCCCGCGCCGCGGCCGTAGTAGAAAGTGTCCTGCCCGTAGCGGCCCTTCACCCAGATGGCGTTATACGAACTCTTCACGCTGGCGAGAATCGCGTGCATGGGGATGAGCGAGGGCCGAACCGAGAGGATAAGTCCGTGCTTCGTTTGCCGCGCCGCGCAGATCAGCCGGATGGTGTGTTTCAGAAGGCGCGCGTACTCGAAATCGATGTGTTCGATGCGGCGGATCCCCTCGGTGTAGATGTCCGACGGCGTGATCTTCTCTCCAAACGCGAGCGCCGCCAGGATCGCGAGCTTATAGCGGGCGTCGATGCCATCCACGTCGGCGCTGGGGTCGGCCTCGGCATAGCCGAGCTTCTGCGCCTCGGCGAGCACGGTCTCGAGCGACGCGCCGCGGCTCTCCATCTCGGTAAGGATGTAGTTGCAGGTACCGTTCAGGATGCCGTAGAGGGTATCGATGCGGTCGCCGGCAATGCCCTCGCGAAGCACATCCTGGATGGGGATGCCGCCGGCGACGGCCGCCTCCATCGCGATAGTCGCGTTTGAGGCGATGGCTCGCTCCCAGAGCTCTGCCCCGCACAGTGCGATGAGGTCCTTATTTGCGGTCACAACGGACTTGCCGGCGGCAAAAGCCGTGTTGATGATGTCGGCGGCGACCGAGGTGCCTCCAACCAGCTCGGCAACGATATCGACGTCCGGGTGGGATACGGCCTCACGCCAATCGGCGGTCCGGTAGACCGGGCCTAGCCCCTCCGGCAGGGACCTGCTGTGAACGGTGCGGCTGCAAACTGTCGTTACGCGGAGCGGGAACCCAAGCTTCAGATCAATCTGCTCGGCATTTTCAGCCAGGATGGTCAACGCACCCGTGCCTACGTTGCCGAGGCCGATGACCGCGACGTTAACCTGCTTCATCCCGCCATGATATCGAACCCGGCAGCGCGTCCGGGCCGTTCATGGCGGGTCAACAGCGGCGCCTGCCGCCGAAGGCGAGCCAGAATCCCACTAAGAACGAGATCCCGACCAGCAGCAAAGGCCGCTCACGAATCCACGTGCGCGGATCGGCGGTTTGCCGGGCGCGGGAAGCGAAATCCCTGGCCCGGTCCGTCACGCGGCCGACCCTCTCGCCAGCGTCGTGGATGTTGTCGCCAAGATGTGCCCGAAGCTGCTGGATGTTTTCGCCGAGGCGCATGCGCTCCGCCTCGATGTGGGCGACAATCGCCTCCTCGCGCCTCCGCTCGGGTGTTACCGCACGCGGTCTCTGGTCCACTGGACTCCCTCCTTCACTGTTTGCGCCGTATCCTTCGCGTTGAGGCTGACGGTATCGACGGTTTCTCTGGCGGTGAAGAGCGCGCGCCGCGGCGCCGGGTCGATGCGCTTAAGCCTGTTCAACCCTATGGATGCGAGGGCGCCTCCTATGATCAGCATCAGGCCGAAGACTATCAGTGCGGCGGCCCACGCCGGCATCACGATATCGAGCGCGGCATAGATCGCTGCCAGCAGGAATCCGAAGCCGAACAGCAGCAGAACCGCGCCGGCTGCGACCATCACGGAAGCCTTGCCCGCGGTTCGGGCCTTGTCGCGCATCTCCTCCCGGGCCAGAACTATCTCAGAACGTATGATTTCGCGAATGTTTCCGACGATATCCTTCAACACCTCCGCTACCGGGCGCTCGGGCAGCGGAGCCCGGCCTGCGCCGGGGCCTGAAGGGAACTCGGGTTCGTACATTGTTGCCATATCGATCCCCCTCTGGGCGCGGCAGTCCCTACCGCCGCATGAGCCTGCCGAGCAAGAAGCCTGCCACTGCCGCAACGAGTAGCGAGTACGGGTGAGTGGCTACATATCGCTCGGCTTCGTAGCGCATCTCCCTGGCGTTCATCTGCCGCATACTACGCGCCTTACGAGCCAGGCGAACCACACCGGCGGCACCCTCGCCGGCAAACCTTCCCGCCCTGGTGGCTGTGCCAGGCCCGCTTATCTGATGCTCGGGGCCTGTAGTAATTCCAGGCGCCATCCCAATGCCCGGAGCGCCGGCTATGTGCCGCTCTGGAAAGGCGCTGGACTCAACGCTTTCGATGATCTCCCGCTCGCCGAGCGCGCCGGGTTCGAGATGGCGGCGCCGGGCGGTGTCGAATGCCGTCGGGCCGCTGCTGGTGAGATCGCCAGTGCGTTCCCGCCCGCCGCCCTCGAGTCCGCTCGCATCGTCGAAGACCTGGCGAAGACTTCCCTGTGGTCTGAGCATCTTACCTCCGAGTAACTAAAGAACGATCAGCCGAGGGGGGAAGCGATTTCATCCTAGCGCGCATCCCGTGCGGGTTCCTCGCTGCGGCTGGAGACCGTTGTGGGTACCACACGGCATTCGCGGCGTGCCGGACCGGCCAACTCCGCAGGTGTATCTTGAAGCTATGGCCGCTCTTGGTGGGGTATTTGCCGCGGCGGTCACCCCGCGGCGGCAGGGTCCCGAGATCGACCTTGGGGCCGCCTTCGAGCTGCTCGATTTCCTCTGCGCGGCCGGCATCTCGGGCGTCGCGCTGCTGGGTTCTACAGGCGAGTTTACGCATTTCACGATCGAAGAACGCATCCGGCTGGTAAAGCTGGGAGTGAAGCGCAGCCGGGTTCCGGTGGTGGCCGGCGTGTCTCATTCGGCGCTGGACGGAGCCGTGCTGCTGGCCCACGAGGCGGCGGCCGCCGGAGCCGCGGCGCTCCTGGTCGCGCCGCCGTACTATTTCCCGTACTCGCAGGAGGAGATCCGAGACTTCTACCTGGCGTTCGCCGAGCAGGCCGGCGATATCCCCATATTGCTGTACAGCGTCCCGCAGTTCGCGACCCGGATCGAGCCCGAGACCGCTGCCGAGTTGCTCGCGACCGGCGCATTCGCGGGCATCAAGGACTCGAGCGGCTCCTGGCCCGACTTCATCAGGCTGAAGGAGGCGCGGGAAGCGGCGCCCTTCAGCCTCCTGGTGGGCCACGACGTGCTCTTCACCCCCGCTCGGATGGCCGGTGCGGATGGGATTATCTCGGGCGTCGCATCAGCGGTTCCGGAACTTGTGGTGGCGTTGGATCGCGCGATCACCTGCGGCAACCGGAGCGCGGTGGAGCGGCTCGACGCCCTGCTGCAGGAGTTCTTGCGCCACATGTGCTCTTTCGCGCCTCCGATAGCAATTCGCGAGGCGGTTGCGGCGCGCGGCTTCACTATCGGCCCGCACTCGGTGTCGTTCGGCGCGGCTTCGGCTCGCCGCCTCGAAGCGTTCCGCGAGTGGTTCGCGGGCTGGCTGCCGGTGGCGCTCGAAGAGGCCAAGCATGCGTAAGCCGCTGCTTCTGGTTCTCGCCCTCACAGCGGTTCTCTCGGCCCAGACCTACTTGCCCGGGCCGCAGGTTCTGACGTTCTTCTCTGACGTGGACGATTCCGACCAGCCCTACGCGCTCTACCTGCCCAGGAGTTTCAACGCCTCGAAGAGATATCCGCTGGTCATCAGCCTCCACGGCGCGTGGTCGAATCACAGGCTGAACCTGAAGCGCGTCTTCGGAAAGGGGAACCTGCCGGGTGAAAGCGACCTTCTCGCCTCACGCTACTTCCAGCAATTCCGGGATGTGGACTACATAGTGGCGTCACCGTTCGCGCGCGGAACGATGGGCTATCAGGGCATAGCCGAAAAGGACGTGTACGACGTGCTCGCGGACGTGAAACGGCGCTTCCGCGTCGACGAGGACAGGGTGTATCTGACCGGGCTATCGATGGGCGGCGGCGGAGCCCTCTGGCTTGCGCTCACGCGCCCAGACATCTGGGCCGCGGTCGCTCCGGTGTGCCCCGCTGCGCCTGCTGGAACCGAGGAACTCGCGCCAAACCTGCTCAACGTGCCCGTGCACCTGTTCCACGGAGATCAGGATCCGACGGTGCCCGTCGCGGTTTCGCGCGAGTGGCACAAGCGGCTGCTCGGGCTGGGCTCTCCAGTTCAGTATGTTGAGTATCCGGCCGTCAAACACAATTCCTGGGATGAAGCTTATAAGAACGGCGCGATCTTCGACTGGTTCGCCGGATACAAACGCGATCGCTACCCGGACCGCGTGCGTTTTGTTACACGGGCCTATAGGTACAACCGCGCGTACTGGGTAACAATAGACCGGCTGATCCCCGGCGAGACATCCTCGATCGACGCGCGGTTCACCGGCCCGAACAGCATCGAGGTTGAGGCAAGCGTCGGCGTGGCGTTCACGCTCTCGCTGAAGGGACATCCGAAGTACCAGCCGAGGCGGCCGGTGCGCGTAACGCTCAACGGCGCGCTGCACACGTTTTCCGCCGGCGCGGAGGTTTCGTTCGCCGGCGGCAAGCCGGGGCGCTACACACCAAAGGACGGAACAAAGCGGGCGGGGGCCGAGGGGCCGATTGCCGAGGCCGTCGCATCCGCGCACGTATACGTCTACGGGACGGAGGCTGCGGGGGACGGGCAGATCCGCGAGCGGCGCGAAATAGCAGCCCGCGCGGCGGATTGGTCCACGCCGCAGTTAAAACTGCTGATCGCGAATCGCGTGCTCTCCGATGCGCAGGTCACAGACGACGACCTCAAGGCGGCCAACCTGGTGCTGTTCGGCACAAAGGAGACGAACTCGCTGATTGCCCGGTTCGCGGATCGCCTGCCGCTCGAACTGAATCCCGGCGCCGCCGACTACGGCCTTGTGTTCATCGCGCCGGTGAACGGCCGCTACGTCCTGGTAAACTCAGGATTGCCCTGGTGGACCGGTCAGGAACAGGCGCCGCGCGGCGGCGCGCCCTTCCTCCGCGGTGCGCCCTACGCGGTGCTGCTCACGTTGCCCGACTACATTTTGTTCAAGGGCTCTCTAGCGAATGTTGTCGCGGAAGGGCGCTTCGACACTAACTGGAAGATACCTGCCGGAGACCGCTCGAAGCTGCTGGAGAGCGGAGCGGTAGTGATCAAATGAAAGACACGTATATAGAAGATTTCCGGCGCGCCGGCCGTGAAGTTATCGACTGGATCGCGCGATATCTGGAGAACCCGCGTACTTATCCCGTGGTTCCGCGCATGCGGCCCGGCGAGCTCGTGGACAGTCTGCCCGCGTCGGGGCCGGAGTTCGGCGAGACATACGAGGCCATCCTTCGCGACTTCGAAGATAAGGTGATGCCGGCCGTGACGCACTGGAACCACCCCCGGTTCTTCGCGTACTTCGGCTCGTCGTCCGCCGCGCCCGCGGTGCTGGCCGAGGCGATTGCAGCCGCGCTGAACACGAACGGAATCCACTGGCTCACCTCGCCGGCGGTGAGCGAGCTCGAGCAGGTTGCGCTCTCCTGGTACCGGCAGTGGCTGGGCTTGCCAGACGATTTCACGGGGTTCATATACGACACGGCGTCCGTGAGCACGCTGCACGGCATCGCCGGCGCGCGCGAGATGGCGCAGCCGGAGGCGCGCGAAGAGGGTTACGTCGCGAACATGACCCTATACTGCTCCGAGCAGGCGCACTCCTCGGTGGAGAAGGGCGCCATCGCGCTCGGAATCGGCCGCAGGAACGTCCGCAAGATCGCCACCGACGCCGAGTTCCGGATGATTCCGGACGCGCTTGAAGCGGCGATCCGGGACGACATCGCGCGCGGACTGCGGCCCTTCTGCATAGTGGCAACCATCGGCACGACCTCGACGACCAGCATCGACCCGGTGCCGGAGATCGCCGCCATAGCCAGGCGCTACGGCGCGTGGCTGCACGTGGATGCCGCGTATGCAGGCAGCGCGGCAATCGTTCCCGAGCACCGCTACATACTGGCGGGTTGCGAACACGCCGATTCGTTCGTGGTGAACGCGCACAAGTGGCTGCTTACTCCGCTCGATTGCAGCGTGTTCTTCACGCGCCGGCCCGACATCTTCCGCAGGGCGTTTTCCCTTGTGCCTGAGTACCTGCGCACAGCCGAGGACCCGCGCGCCGTGAACCTCATGGAGTACGGCATCCCGCTCGGACGCCGGTTCCGGGCCCTGAAGCTGTGGTTCGTGATGCGGTACTTCGGCCGCCAACGGATTGCCGAAGTGATACGCGAGCACATCGAGCTTGCAAGGGAGTTCGCCGCGATGGTGGATTCCGACAGCCGCTTCGAGCGGCTTGCTCCAGTGCCTTTTTCGGTGGTGTGCTTCCGGTACCGCGGCACCGACGAGGAGAACGCCGCGCTGCTGGCACGCGTAAACGCGTCGGGGCAGTCGTTCCTGTCGCACACCGAGCTCAACGACCGCTACGTGCTCCGCATGGCGGTAGGCAACCTGGGCACGACGCGCGAAGACGTCGCCGCCACGTGGGACATGGTGAGGGCGGCCGTTCCGGTAAACGCATGACCCGGCTCGCCACAACGCTGTGCGGCATCGAATTGTCCAACCCCGTTCTGGCGGCCTCGGGAACCTTCGGGTACGGCGTCGAGTTCGCCTCGGTGGTGGACCTCGAGGCGATTGGCGGCATCATCGTAAAGGGCCTCTCACGCGAGCCGATGCCGGGCAACGCGCCGCCGCGGATCTATGAAGCCGCGAGCGGCATGATAAACTCCATCGGCCTGCAGAACATGGGCGTACGCGAGTTCGTGCGCGAGAAATTGCCTGGACTGCGCGGCTTCCGCACGGCTATCTTGGCGAACGTTTTCGGCTACGCGGTGGAGGATTACGTCGAGGTGGTGCGTGTGCTCGAAAATGCCGAGGGCGTAGACGGGTACGAGTTGAACGTCTCATGCCCCAACACGCGCCACGGCGGGATGTACTTCTCGAGCGATGAGGCGCTGCTCGGCGAGCTCGTGGCACAGGTGCGCCGCGCCGCGCGGCGGCCCATCATCGTGAAACTCTCGCCTAACGTGGCTCGCATCGATACGCTGGCGCGGGCGGCGGAGGAAGCGGGGGCGGATGCGGTCTCACTGGTGAACACGTTCCTCGCGCTCGCGGTGGACGCGCGGACGCGGCGGCCGCGAATAGCGAACGGGTTCGGCGGGCTCTCCGGACCGGCCATCAAGCCCATCGCGCTCCGAATGGTGTACGAAGCCGCTCGGGCGGTGAAGATTCCCGTCGTCGGGCTCGGCGGTATAGCGACCGGCGAGGATGCCGCCGAGTTTCTGATCGCGGGCGCGACGGCAGTCCAGGTCGGCACGGCGACGTTCTGGGATCCGCAGGCGCCGGCGCGGATCGCGCGCGAACTGGATAGTTTTCTGGCGGATCAGAACGTTTCTAACGTGCGCGAGATAGTGGGTACCCTGACGCTATGAAAACGATCGTTGATACCGGGAGCGCGCCCAAAGCGATAGGCCCGTACTCTCAGGCGGTGGTTTGGAACGGCCTGGTGTTCCTGAGCGGGCAGATCGCGGTTGACCCCGCGACGAATACGCTGATCGAGGGTGATATAGCCGCACAGACCGCTCGCGTGCTGGACAATTTGAAGGCGGTGCTGGAGGCGTGCGGCTCATCGCTCGACCGTGTTCTGAAAACGACCGTCTATCTCAAGGACATGGGCGAGTTCGCGCGCATGAATGAGGTGTACGCCCGCTACTTCAGCGAGAACTACCCCGCGCGCTCCACTGTGGAGGTGGCGCGGCTGCCGCGCGACGTGCGGGTAGAGATAGACGTCATCGCGGCCGCTGGTTGATCGCCGTTCACGCCCTGCCGCGCGGAATATCCGCCGCGATTTGCGTTAGTTGCGCCAGGCGCTCGGTGGCGCCGCACTTCGCGCGGGTGTAGCATCCGGCCGGGATGGACAAGCGCGATCTTGCGGCGCGGCTGGCCCGCGCCTCCGGCGTACCCAAAGCCACCGCGGCGGACCAGGTGGACCGCGTCGTAAACGAAATCCTACTCCGGTTGCGAAGGGGAGAGCCCGCGCGCCTGCCCGGGCTGGGCACGCTCGTGCGAGACACGGCGGGCCGCATCCGGCTCACTCCGGAGGGCAAATGAACTCCGGGGAGCGAGTGGCGGCGCTGCTTAAGCGCTGCATCGAGCGGGGCGCGTCAGTGGACATCGACGGCCTCGGCGTGTTCAGACCCGGCGCGGATGGCAGTATCGGCTTCGAGCCGCGCACGGCGGTGCGCGTCTTTGTGGCTTACGTAGTCGAAGATGCGCTCCTTGCGGAAAGGCTCTTCGACGATCTCACGGCGCTCGGATTCGACCCCTGGATGGACCGCCGGAAGCTGATGCCCGGCCAGAACTGGCCGCGTGCGATCGAGCAGGCGATCTCCGTCGCAGATTACTTCGTGGCGTGCTTCTCGCGCCGCGCGACGGTGAAGCGGGGACGTTTTCAGGCGGAGTTGCGGTATGCGCTCGATTGCGCCGTGCACGTTCCGCTCGACGACGTCTACTTCATCCCTGTCCGCTTCGAGGAGTGCAGCGTGCCCGCGCGAATCCGGCAGCAGTATCAGTACGTGGACCTGTTTCCGGATTGGAAGAAGGGTGTGGCGCGCCTGGCCGCATCAATGCGGCGCCGCACCGGCTAGCTTCTTCCGGATCCCGGCGGCGCGCTTGTCCTGGGGACTCAGTTCCAGGAATTTGGCGTAGGCCTCACGCGCCGCCGCGATGTCTTTGAGGTTCTCGTGCGCCTCGCCCAGCTTGAACCACGCTTCGGCGAATCCCGGGTTCCACTTGGTGGCTTCGCTGTAGCGGCCCGCCGCGGCTTTCCAACTCTTCCTCTTGCGGTAGAACTCGCCTACTTTGAACTCCTTCTCGGCCTGCAGAGGGTTGAAAGCGTATTCCTGCTGTATGAGCGACTCGTCCTCTTCGGGCGGTTCCTGCGCCGGTTCCTGCTTTTGCTGCGCGAGGGCAGCCAGGCAAGAAAGGACAATCAGCAGCGAAACTCGTCGCACGGCTACTCTACCCAACAGCTTATAACACCGGTGTTCGAGCAACCCGCTCAGGCCCACTATCACGGCGCGCGAACGGGCGTTCTCGACTAGCACAATGACGGTTTCCCAGGAGTGGGCGGGTACATCTGGCATCAGGAGCGCAGCAGGCCGGCATTGAACGCGCCTCGGCCGGAAACGAGGTGGAACGCCGGGCAGCGCGTCTTTTCAGTTGATTGCATCATTCGTTCTCACCATCTGGCCGCTAGCGCGCGCCCACCTTTGGCACCGGGCGTGCTTCCGGTACCTCTGCAGGAGTCTCTGCGCGCGCGAGCGCGGGATAACTGCTGCACCGATATAGAGCTGCCAGCGCACGGTTGCGATGACAGTCAGGAAATTACATGACCGGGAGCCCATAGGCGTAAGACCAGAGACAAGATTCGGTGATGTTGCGGCGCTGAGCAGGGCTCACCCGATCGGCTCTGTGCTCGCTAGAGGCGAGAGCGGAAACCTTGCCGGCATAGCAACGGAAACGGACCTGATTGCACGCGAGAAGCTCATCCCGTTCACGCACAAAGCCCTCACGCTCAGGTTCGCTGCTTGACCAAAGCCGCGCACCTCAGAGCGATGGGCGGCAGCACACTTCTGGCGCGCGGGACGCAAGCCACCGCAGATTGGAGCCGGAGGGGCTGAGATGAGGGCGTACAAGCTCGAAGGCATCGAGATCGATCTTGCCGAAGTCCGCCCATGGCACCAGATGCGGGCCGATGAAGTCGCGCGCGCGCTGGGTACCGATCCGGACAACGGGCTCGATGAACGCGAGGCGGAAGCCAGGCTGGAGCGGCACGGTCCGAACCTGCTGACGCCTGCCAGGACGCGCGGCCCTCTGATCCGCTTCATGTCGCAGCTCAACCAGCCGCTGATTTACATACTGCTCGCTGCGGGACTGATCACGGCGTTGCTGCAGGAGTGGGTGGACAGCTCCGTCATCTTCGGAGTTGTGCTGATAAACGCGATTGTCGGTTTTCTTCAGGAGTCGAAAGCCCTCAACGCAATCGAGGCGTTGTCGCGGTCGATGAAAACCGAGGCGACGGTGCTGCGCAACGGACAGCGCCGGCGTGTGAATGCGGCGGTGCTGGCGCCCGGCGATATCGTGCTGCTGCAGGCCGGAGATAAAGTGCCTGCGGATCTCCGGCTGCTCTACGAACGCGGGCTGCAGGTGGACGAATCGGCGCTGACTGGCGAGTCGGTTCCGGTCGCGAAGACAAGTGGCGTCATTCCTGCGGAAACGCTCATCGCTGACCGGCTAAACATGGCGTACTCCTCGACGCTGGTCACGCATGGCGCGGGGCGAGGCGTAGTGGTGGCAACCGGTGACGCCACTGAGATCGGCAAAATCTCGGAGCTGATCAGAACCGCCGAGGTGCTGGCGACACCGCTCACGCGCAAGATAGCCCACTTCTCGCATGTGCTGCTTTGGGTGATACTCGCACTCGCCGGGCTGACATTCCTGGCGGGCTGGTTGCGCGGGGAGGCCTGGCTGGATATGTTCCTGGCGGCGGTGGCGCTGGCAGTCGGCGCAATACCCGAGGGATTGCCGGCGGCGCTAACGATCACCCTGGCCATCGGCGTGAACCGCATGGCGCGGCGGCACGCAATAATCCGAAGGCTTCCCGCGGTGGAAACGCTGGGAAGCACCACCGTGATTTGCTCCGACAAGACCGGGACGCTCACCCAGAACGCAATGACCGTCCGCGTGGTCTCAGCGGGCGGCGGGGAGTACCGTGTCACCGGCAACGGATACACCCCCGCCGGCGAGTTCGAAACCGTGCGCGGCCCGGAGCCGCGCGGCAACTTCGCGCTTGAGGAATGCCTTCGCGCGGGGCTGCTGTGCAACGACTCATCACTGGTCAGGGTTGGCGGGAACTGGCGCGCCGAGGGCGACCCCACCGAGGCGGCCTTGCTGTCGTCAGCGATGAAATATGGGCTTTCTGTCCAGCAGGAACTCAAGCGCGCTCCGAGGCTGGACGCGATTCCATTCGAGTCCGACCGCCAGTTCATGGCGACGCTTCACTCCACGCCCGACAAGGAGGCCCCCCCGGTAGCGTACGTGAAGGGAGCGGCCGAAGTGCTGCTGCCGCGCTGCGAGTTCGCGCTGGGTCCGGACGGCGCCGTCGTTGGCCTGGACGCCGGCACGGTACAGCGGGAGGCAGAGTCACTGGCAGCCCAGGCCCTGCGGGTGCTGCTGTTGGCCCGGACAGAGTTGCCAGCAGGAGATGTCAGCATCGATCTGGAACACGTCGAGAGCGGCTTGACCTACCTTGGCCTGCAGGGAATGATCGACCCGCCGCGACCGGAAGCGGTGCGCTCCGTACAGATCTGCCGTGACGCGGGCATTAAGGTGAAGATGATCACGGGGGACCACGCCAAAACCGCGGCGGCGATAGCATCGCAAATCGGTTTGAACGGCGATGCCCTGGTTGCGCTCACCGGAGCCGAACTGGAGACCATCCCGGATGCGGAGCTCCCGGATGTGGCCGAGAGGACGACGGTTTTCGCCCGCGTGCCTCCCGAGCAGAAGCTCCGTCTCGTGGAGGCGCTGCAGGCGCGCGGGCACGTCGTTGCGATGACCGGCGATGGCGTCAACGACGCCCCGGCGCTGCGGCGCGCCGATATCGGCGTCGCAATGGGCATCACGGGGACGGAGGTGGCCAAGGAAGCCGCCGACATGATCCTGACTGACGACAACTTCGCGTCGATCGAAGCCGCCGTCGAGGAAGGCCGCGGCGTTTTCGACAACCTCGTGAAGTTCATCGTGTGGACGATTCCCACTAACGTCGGCGAGGGCCTGGTGATACTGGCGGCGATCTTTGCGGGGGTGACGCTCCCGATTCTGCCCGTACAGTTGCTGTGGATCAACATGACAACCGCGGTGGCCCTGGGCCTCTGGCTCGCCATGGAGCCTAAGGAACCCGGGCTGATGCAGCGCCAGCCGCGCGACCCCGCAACGCCGATACTCACGGGCACGCTCAAATTCCGGATAGTGCTGGTCGGTGCGCTCTTGCTGGCCGGAGCATTTGGATTGTTCCAGTGGGCGCTGCGCGATGGCCGGCCCATCGCCGAAGCCCGCACGCTGGCTGTGAACGTGTTCGTTTTCGGCGAGATGTTCTATCTGTTCAACTGCCGGTCTCTGACTCTGACCGCCTTCGAGCTGGGGTTCTTCTCGAACCGGTGGCTCATTGGGGGCGTCGTGACGATGATCGCGCTGCAACTGGCGTACACGTACACGCGGTTCATGAACATGGCATTTCAGAGCGCTCCCATGGACCTGATCGACTGGGCGCTGGTCCTCAGCGCTGCGGGGGCGATATTCTCTATCGTCGGTCTTGAAAAGTTTGTGCGGCGCCTGCGCGCCCGGCGGTCCGGCCGCGAGCGGGTGTAAGCGAGTGATCCGCAAGTCGAGGCTTGTGGCACACTAAAAGTATCGAAAGCCGCGGGCGACACTTTCGGCGCGCGGCCCCCGTCCGGAAGAAAGCCGCACGGCGGATTCGGAGCAGTTTCCCGTGGATCTCCGAGAAAAAGCAGCAGGTTTACCGCAAGCGCCCGGAGTGTACCTGTACAAAGACGACGCGGGCCGGGTGCTTTACGTCGGCAAGGCGAAAAACCTGCGCAGCCGCGTGCGCAGCTACTTTCTTCAGGACAACCTGGCCCAGCCGAAAACAGGCAGCCTGATCTCGGAAGCGCGCGACATCGACTACATACTGGTCGATAACGAAAAGGAAGCGCTGGCGCTCGAGAACAACCTCATCAAGCAGTACAGGCCGCGCTTCAACGTCCTGCTCCGCGATGACAAGACCTTCCCGTACATAAAGCTGACGAACGAGAAGTATCCGCGCGTGTTCGTCACCAGGCGGCTGAACCGCGACGGCGCAACGTACTTCGGGCCGTACTTCCCCGCCAACCTGGCGTACCGGCTCGTGCACTTCATCCACCGCTTCTTCGGAGTGCCATCGTGCAAGGCGGACCTGACGCGCCGGCGCCCCCAGCCCTGCCTGCAATACCACATACACCGCTGCCACGGGCCGTGCGCGGAGGGGCTCACGACGGACGAGGAGTACGCGCGCGCCGTCCGCGAGGTGCGCATGTTCCTCGACGGCCGCCACCGAGAGTTGATCTCCGAGCTGCGCGGCCACATGGAGCAGGCATCGGAAGAGATGCGGTTCGAACAGGCCGCGGTGCTGCGCGACGCTATCTCGACGGTGGAGGAGATGGAGCAGCGGCAGAAGATGGCCGCGGCGTCCGGAGACGACATCGACATCTTCGGCTTCTACGCCGAGCCGCCGCTGGTGGCGGCGAACGTGTTCCACCTGCGCAACGGCCGCGTCGTGGACCGCCGCGAGTTCTTCTGGGAGGACGCGCACGAGTTCGACCCCGCCGGCTTCGCCGAAACCCTGCTGAAGCAGTTCTACCTCGACACGCAGTACGTTCCCGCCCTGATTCACGTGCCGGTGGAGTTCGAGGACCGCGAGCTGCTCGAGGAGGTCCTCAGCGAGCGGCGAGGCCGCAAGGTGGAGATACACACTCCGCAGCGCGGGCAGAAAAAAGCCATGCTCGCGCTAGCCGCGACCAACGCAAAGCACAGCTTCGACCAGCGCTTCCGTGTGATGAAGCCCTCGGCGGCGGCAATCGCGGAGGGATTGCAGGAGATCCTCGGCGTGGAAGAGCCGCCGAAGCGCATCGAGTGCTTCGATATCTCGCACACGCAGGGAACAGATAAGGTCGCCAGCATGGTGGTGTGGGAAGACGGGCGGATGAAGAAATCGGACTACCGCAAGTTCATCATCCGCGATGTTCCGGGAAATGACGACTTCGCCTGCATGCGCGAGGTGATCACGCGCCGCTATGGCCGGCTGAAGGCCGAGGGCAAGCCGTTTCCCAGTCTGGTGCTGGTGGACGGCGGCCTCGGACAGTTGCACGCGGCGGAAGAAGCGCTCGAGGCTCTTGGCATCACGGACCAGCCGCTGGCATCCATCGCGAAACGGGAGGAGTGGATCTACGTTTCGGGGCAGGAGGAGGAACCGGTCGTGCTCGACCGGTTCTCTCCGGTGCTGCACCTCATACAAAGCGTTCGCGACGAGGCGCACCGCTTTGCCGTAACGTTCCACCGCTCTCGGCGAGCGGCGGCACGCCTGACGTCGGAGCTGGACAAAGTGCCGGGCGTCGGCCCGAAGACCGTGCGCAGGCTGCTGGAAAGCTTCGGAAGCGTCGAGGGCGTGCGGCAGGCTTCCGAGGAGCAGCTTGCGGCGGCTGTCGGCCCGGCGGCCGCGCGGCGGATAGCGGGCTTCTACAGGCCCGGCGTGGAGTCCGGGAGCTGAGAGGCCCTCCCGCTGCGAGGCTTGCCCGGCATAGCGGCGCGGCCTACGCTACGGCAGCGCGTCCATAGCTTCTTTGATCTCGCGGCCGGGGTACTCGTAATCCTGCAAACGGCCGGAGAGATAGGCGTCGTACGCGCTGAGGTCGAAGTGCCCGTGCCCGCTGAGACAGAACAGGATGGTGCGCGGGCGGCCTTCTTCACGGGCCTGCTCGGCCTCTTCGATCACGGCGCGGATGGCGTGCGCCGATTCTGGCGCGGGCAGGATGCCCTCGCACTGGGCGAACTTCACGGCCGCATCGAACACCGGAAGCTGCTTCACCGACTTCGCTTCGATGACACCGTCCTTCAGCAGTTGACTCAAGATCGGCGACGCGCCATGGTAGCGCAACCCGCCGGCGTGAATTCCGGGCGGCACGAAATCGTGGCCGAGCGTGAACATCTTCAGCAGCGGGGTAAGTTTGGCGAGGTCGCCGAAGTCGTATGCGAAGACCCCTTTGGTGAGCGTGGGACACGCGGCGGGCTCGACCGCGAGCAAACGCACGCCGGCGCCGTTCATGCGGTCCTCTACATACGGCAGCGCGAGGCCAGCGAAGTTGCTGCCTCCCCCGAAGCAGCCCACGACAACATCCGGGCTCTCGCCGGCGGCCTGCATCTGCAGTTTCGCTTCCTGTCCGATGACCGTCTGGTGCAGCATGACGTGGTTCAACACGCTGCCGAGCGCATAGTTCGTGTCGGAGTGAGCGACGGCGTCCTCGACGGCTTCGCTGATGGCGATGCCCAGGCTTCCAGGCGAGTCGGGATGAGCGGCGAGCACGGCGCGGCCGGCGGCGGTGTGGTCCGACGGGCTCGCAAAAACTTCGGCGCCCCAGGTATTCATCATCATGCGCCTGTAGGGCTTCTGGTCGTAGCTCACGCGCACCATGTAGACGGTGCACTGCAAGCCGAACATGCGGCAGGCGAGCGATAGCGCGCTGCCCCATTGGCCCGCGCCGGTCTCGGTGGACAGACGCTTGATGCCGGCCTTCTTGTTGTAGTAGGCCTGCGGCACTGCCGTATTGGGCTTATGGCTGCCAGCGGGGCTGACACCCTCGTACTTGAAATAGATGTGCGCGGGCGTATCGAGCGCCTTCTCCAGACGGCGCGCGCGGATGAGCGGGGTCGGCCGCCAGAGCTTGTAGATGTCTATCACCTCGCCGGGAATGTCGATAAGGGGTTTCGGCGAGAACTCCTGTTCAAGCAGCGCCTCGGGGAAAATGGCTGCCAGCGCGCCGGGGCTGATCGGCTGGCGCGTTTGCGGATCGAGCGGCGGATCCAAGGGCTGTTTGAGGCAGGGCAGAACGTTGACCCAGCACGACGGGATAGCGCTGTCGGGAAGGAGGTATTTCGTATTTTCAGACATCGTAGTAAAGGGCTATTCTAACCCCGGCGGAGGGGCGCGGTGGGGAACAGGGCTCAGGCGGTGGTCCGTCCGGCTGCGCGCCGCTTGCGCTTGCTATCGTACATACGCTGGTCAGCGGCCGCCAGAGTCTCGCGCAGACTCACGCCGGCGCCGGTCTCCACGACGCCCCAGCTCAGATGCACGCTCAACGGGCCGTGTTCGCGGATCTGGAACCGCGAGAGGCGTTCCTCGATGGAGCGCATGCGGTTTTCAACCAGGCCGGCATCCTGGTTCCGGAAGAAGATGACGAACTCGTCCCCGCCCCAGCGGAAGGCGCGGTCGCTCTCGCGGATGGAGTTGCGCACCAGCTTGCCCACGCCGTGGAGTATTTCATCTCCGACGAGGTGGCCGTACTGGTCGTTGAGACGCTTGAAGTCATCCATGTCGCAGACGACAACGATGCCCGAGAAGTCGCTTTCGTTCTCGATCCAGCGGTCGAGCGCGGAACGGTTGAGCAGGCCCGTGAGCGGATCGGTGTCCATCTGGCTCGCCGTGGCCTTGCGCAGCCGCTCCAGCTCCAGATTGAGCGATTTCAACTGGCGCTTCTGGCTTTCGAGGCGCGCGGCTATGGCCACGAGGGCCATGGCGAAGGCAACCTGAATGGGCGAGTAGAGCAGGCCTAAACCGCGGTCAGACCCGACGAAATACTGTGTGATATACAGCGTTCCGGCGCCGCGGACGAGCCACAGCCCGATCCACATGACCACGCTGGCCCTGGTGAGCGATTGCCGGAGCGAGAAGAGCACGCCGCAAAACAGCAGCGTCATCAGAAGCTCAACGGCAAGCGGTAGTACCCAAGGGGCCATCAGCGCCTCAGTCGCGAGCGACTACAAGGGGGCGAATAGACACGGCACGCCCAGTTTTCTCATCCACTTCCAGAACTACAGAATGCAATTCTACCCTACCTTTGGCCGGTTCCATCCTCACGGGCAAGCCGGTTAGGAACCGCCGCAGGATGATGCCGGTCTCCACGCCGATGACGGAGTCGTAGGGGCCCGTCATCCCAGCGTCGGTCTGATATGCCGTACCAGCGGGCAGTATGCGGGCGTCGGCGGTGGGGATGTGCGTGTGCGTGCCGATCACGGCCGAAACGCGCCCGTCGAGATACCATCCCAGGGCCATCTTCTCGCTGGTGATCTCGGCGTGGAAGTCAACCAGGCGAACTTTCACCGAGGGATCGAGCGCGGCCAGTATGTCGTCAGCCTTCCGGAACGGGCAATCGATGGCCAGCATGTGCGTGCGCCCCTGCAAGTTAATAACGGCCACCTCGACGCCGTTCCGGGCGCGTCCGGTGTGAACGCCGCGTCCGGGCAGGTTGCCAGGATAGTTTGCCGGACGCAGCAGGCGGGGTTCGCGATCGAGAAAATCGAAGGTCTCCTTCTTGTCCCAGATATGGTTGCCGCTGGTGAGCACATCGATGCCCATCGCGAACAGCTCGTCGGCGATGGCTGGCGTGATTCCGAAACCTCCCGCAGCATTCTCTCCGTTGGCGACGACGAGGTCGATGCGCTCGGAGGAGATCAGCCCGGACAGGGACTCGGCGATGATACGGCGCCCGGGGGAGGCGAATATGTCCCCAATGAAGAGAATTCTCATCCGATCAGGTGTCGTCCGCGGGAATGATACGCCCAGCGGAGGAAGGAGGAGCGCAACCGCTGAGCATCTGCCGGGCTCCGTCATTGACCCCTGTACTCAACAGGGGGGGATCCTCCGAGCGCCTTCAGGCTTCTCGCCGCCCGATTCCGGACCCGAGCCTGCTCACCGGCGCTATACAACGAGCCGGATCCCCATGACATTGACATCGGATCAATTTTATGGGAGACCGAACCGTTTGCCTGGCGAATACGCTCCAACCGAATGCTAACACGAGAGCGCTTTCCAGTGCTATCGGGAGCGCCTTGCCGATGTAGATGAACGGGCGACGGCTAACTCCAGCAGGCCACGTTACTTACCGTTCACCGGCTCCCCGAGGCACTCCGCTATCTCCTTCACTGGAATGGCTCCTTCGCGGATCACGCGCCAGATGGGCTCGGTGATATCGATGGTCGTGGCGCCGGCGCCGGCGGTTGCGCCGCCGTCGAGCACCAGGCTGACGCGGCCATCGAGGACGCCGAACGCTTCTATACCGCTGCGGCACGTCGGTTGTCCGGAGATATTGGCGCTGGTGCCGATGAGGGGATGCCCTACCCGCTCAAGCAGGCCGCATGCCACGGCCGAGCGCGGCTGCCTGAGCGCCAGCCTCCCGGTGTTGCCGGTCACCTTCAGCGGCACCTTAGCGGACGCGGGTACGATGACCGCCAGCGGCCCGGGCCAGAAGTGGCGGGCCAGAACGTAGAAGCGCTGGGGAATGTCGCGCGCCAGTTCCTCGGCTGTCAGGAGGTCCGGAATGAGAAGCGGCAGCGAGCGCTGCTCTTCGCGCCCCTTTGCCCGGAATACGCGGCCCACCGCGTTGAGGTTGAACGGATCTGCGATAAGGCTGTAAAGGGCGTCGGTCGGGATGGCGATGACGTTGCCGCGGCGAATCTCCTCGGCCGCACGATCCAGCGCCGCGCCGTCCGGTTGTTCAACGTCAATGACGATCAAGTCAGTGGGCATGAAAGGGTTCAGGCTAACGCGTGCGTGCTACCGCGCGCCGATTGCCTCCGCTACCTCAAGCGCCATCGCGTATCGTCCGAACGGCGCGCTAAGCTGTACTCCCTGCACCATCGGCCGCAACCGGCCTATCATCTCCCGCGCGATCGCCACGCCCTCGCGACGGGCCTGTTCGGCGGTCGCCGCGCGCCTCATGCGTTCCAGCGCTTCGTTCGGCACCGGTACGCGCAGCTCGTTCACCATGAACTCCGCGTTGCGGAAGCTGATGAGCGGCCAAACGCCAGCGATCACAGGAATCTTTACATGTTCGATGCGCCGCAGGAAACGCTCGAGCAGCCGGATGTCGAAAACGGGCTGCGTTACGACGTACTCCGCACCGGCCTGCACCTTCCATTCGAAGCGGCGTATCTCCTCGTCCAGATTGAGCGCGCCGGGATCCGCGCCGACGCCGATGACGAGCGCGGTCTGCGAACCCATGGGGTTTCCGCCGATATCCAGGCCGCGGTTGAGGTTGCTGACGATGTTCACCAGGCCGATGGAGTCGACGTCGAAAACGGCAGTGGCGGACGGGTACGCGCCCATGCGCGGCGGGTCGCCGGTGATGCAGAGCAGGTTGCGGATTCCGGCCGCGTGCGCGCCCAGCAGCTCCGACTGTATGCCGAGAAGGTTGCGGTCGCGGCAGCAGAAATGGAGTACGGGCTCGATCGCGGCCTCGCGCTGGATCAACTGGCAAGCCACCTGGGCGCTCATCCGGGCGCTGGCCCGGGGCCCATCGGGCACGTTGATGCAGTCGATGCCGGCAGCGGCGCACAGCTTGGCGCCGGCGATCTCCTTCGAAGCGTCAACGCCATGAGGAGGCAGTATCTCAACGAACGCGACGAAGCGCCCGGCGGCGAGTTTTTCGCCGAGCTTGGACTTGCGCTCCAGCGGCACGGGCTCGAGCGCCTCAGGCTTCACGGCGGGCTCCTCGACTGTGGCCGCGGGCCGGCCAACACCCGGGCGCAGCGAACGGACCTCGGCGCGAATCAATCGAATGTGCTCGGGTGTGGTGCCGCAACAACCGCCGATGATCCGCACGCCGGCGTGAATAAAGCGCCGGGCGTACTGGGCCATGTACTCTGGAGAGCCGAGGTAAATCTGGCGCCCCTCGATGTGGGCCGGATGCCCCGCGTTGGGCATTGCGACGAGGGGCTTGGTGGTGTGCGCGGCCATCCTCTCGATGGTTTCGAGCATCACTTTGGGGCCGGCCGAGCAGTTGAGGCCGATCGCGTCTACAGGCCACCCGTCGAGTTTCGCGGTGAACGTGGCGGGCTCCGCGCCGTCCGGCATCTTGCCGAAGTCGTCAATGGTGACCTGGGCGACGATCACCATCTCCTGACCGGCGGCTTCTCGCGCGGCTAAGATCGCTTCCCGCAGCTCGTTCAGGTTGGCGAACGTCTCCAGGATGAGCAGATCGACGCCGGCCTCCAGAAGCGCCTCCGCCTGTTCGGCGAAGTGAGCCCGGGCCTCTGCGAACGACGTGGGGCCCAGCGGCTCGATGCGGAGCCCGAGCGGGCCAATGGAGCCCGCGACGAAAGCGCCTCCGGCAACCTCGCGCGCCAGCTTCACGCCCGCATGATTGATCTCGCGCAGCCGTTCGGCAAACCCAAATGCGGCCAGGCGCGGACGGTTCGCGCCAAAGGTATTCGTTTCCAGGATCTCCGCTCCTGCGCGAACGTATTCCTCATGGACCTCACGGACCAGGTTGGGGGCGGAGAGGTTCAGCTCATCGAAGCAGCGATTGATGAAAACGCCCTTCGAGTACAGCATCGTACCCATCGCGCCATCGGCGACAAACACTCGCTTGGTGAGCTGTTCGCGGAACTCGGCGGCTCGCGCTGTGGCGGCCGGTGGGGAAATCACCATCCTTACCTTTGGCAACGCGCGCAGAAGTATGTGGACCGGCCCGCCTGCTTGATGCGGCGTATGCGGGCGCCACAGCGCAGACAGGTTTCGCCCTCCCGGCGATACACTGCGCGTGGCCATTCTGCCGCTTCCGTGTACTTGCCGGGACGGTTGTATGCGATCTTAGCAGATCTCACAGCTTCCCGTAGCACATCGCGAATGGCATCGTACAGTACGCGAGCCCTGTCCGCACTCAGTCTGTTCATGGGCCGGGCCGGGTGGATGCCGGCGCGAAAGAGCGCCTCGGCCGCATACACGTTGCCAAGGCCGGCAACCCGCTTCTGATCCATGAGAAACAGCTTCGCGGGCAGACGCGAACTGGCTGCCGCCTTCACGAAACCATCCACGGTGAACTCGCGCGATAGCGGCTCGGGACCGAGTCCTGCAAGCGCCTTCGCGAGCCTTGTCACGGTCGAGCACATTTACCGTTCCAAGCGCCCACGGCTCGTCGAAGACCAGTTGCTTTGATCCGCTCAAGTGGAAAACAACGCGCGATGAGCGGTTCACCTCGCCCGCATGCAACTCTCCAGTCAGCTTCAGGTGGATGCGAATCGTGAATCCGCCCGCAAGCTCGATGAGGATGTTCTTGCCGCGGCGGCGCACATCGTCGATGCGGCGGCCAATGGCGCGGCTGGCCACGAGCGCCGGGGTCTGCGGGCGCACGGCGGAAGAACGGAGCACCTCGACCTCACGGATCGTGCGGCCCTTCGCGACGCGCCTGATGCGGGCAACCACGGCTTCGACTTCGGGCAACTCAGGCATCGGGCGCGGTCAATATATCGTCAGTGAAAGCAGGGCCCCTGCCGCGACGCCGAGTTCGCGGGCGGCGGAGCCCTGGTTCATAGCTATCTCGAGATAGCCCGCGCTGCCTGCGTACGCGAATACCTGGCCGGCAGCGCCATCGGCAAATGTCCGCGCAAAAACGGTGATCTCCCGCGCGCCTGCCGTGAGCGAGAAGGGCCGCGTGCGAACGCCGGAAAACTCGGAGACGGAGAAGTTCGTTATGACGTTGCCAAAGCGATCGATCTTCAGAACCATCCCTGTCCACGTGCGTTCGCCGGAGCGGGCGGGCCGGTCGAACGCAAGCCGGACGTAATCGCGCACGGACTTGCCGAAGCCGGCCGCGCTGGCGCCTTGTGCCAGCCGCGCCGCGCAGGGCGCGAAGATGTCGCGGCCGTGGAACGTGGCGCTGACTGGCTGGCGGAAGTACTTCGTGTTTGTGATCGCGCGCACGGAATGCTTTTCGCGCGAGTACACCATCGACAGGACGCCGTTGTCGGGCGCTATGAAGTACTGCCCGGCGGCAGAAACGAGCAGCGGACGCCGGTCGGTGCCTACGCCGGGATCCACCACGACAACGTGCACCGTCTTCTTTGGAAAATCCGCGTAGACCTGCGAGATGATGAACGCCGCTTCGGCGATGCCGTAAGGCGCGACCTCGTGCGATACGTCCACAATCTCAGCGCCGGGAAGCATGCCCAGGATGACGCCCTTCATGGAGGCGACGAAATGGTCCGAGAGGCCGAAATCCGTGGTGAGCGTTATAACCGGCCGCGGCATGTCCGTTAGAATTGAGGGAAGCGGTTAAGCATCCAGTATCCACCAATTCGGATGGCCCCGCCTGCCTGTAAGCCATGCCCGCAGCAGGAAAAATCGCAGTCGCAATGAGCGGCGGTGTTGACAGCTCCACCACCGCAGCGATGCTCGTGCGCGCGGGCGAGAAGGTAGTTGGGCTGACCATGCGGCTCTGCACGCCGGCCGGGTTGGATGCTGACGGGAAGCCGGCCAGCGCAGCGGAAGCGGATGCTGCGCGCGTGGCCGCATACCTCGGCATAGAGCACCACGTGCTCGATCTTCGCGGCGAGTTCGAGCGCGAGGTGGTGCGCCCGTTCGTCGCAAGCTACCTCACCGGGCTCACGCCGTGCCCGTGTGCGCTGTGCAACCCGCGCATCAAATTCGGGCTACTGCTCGAGGCGGCCGAAGCGCTTGGGGCATCGCGCCTGGCCACGGGGCACTACGCACGGATAGAGCGCGGCAAGGGGCGCTTTCTGCTCCGGCGCGCCGCGGACCCCGCTCGGGACCAGAGCTATTTTCTGTTCGGCCTCGAGCAGCGGCAACTGGCGGCGGCCCTGTTCCCCCTCGGCGAGTTCACCAAGACGCGCGTGCGCGAACTCGCGCGCGAGTGGGGCCTGCCCGTAGCCGAAAAAAGCGACAGCCAGGAGATATGCTTCGTGCCGGAGAACGATTACGCCTCATTCGTGGAGGCGCACTCGGGCCTGGCCGGGGCAGGAAATGACCCGCCGGACGCGAGCCCCGGTTCCGCTGTGGGAGAGGGCGAGATCGTCACAACCTCCGGTCGCGTGCTCGGGCGTCATGCCGGCATCCATCGTTTTACCGTCGGACAGCGTCGCGGCCTGAACGTCGCCATCGGCGAGCCGCTCTACGTTGTCGCCACCGACCCGGCAACGCGGCGCGTCATCGTGGGACGCAACGACGAGTTGTTGCGGCGGTCGTTTCGAATACGCGACGCCAACTGGATCGCCTTCGACAAGCAGCCGGCCGAGTTCTCCGCCGCGGTGAAGATCCGCAACAAACACGACGCCGCGCCGGCGGTCGTCCGAGGCGATGAGGTCACGTTCGAGGAGCCGCAGCGCGCCGTGACACCGGGCCAGGCTGCGGTGTTTTACGACGGCGATCTCGTGCTCGGCGGCGGTTGGATCAGCCGTTGAGCCGGCCTCTGCCTTGGGTGCGCCAGGCGGCGCGGCTCACCGCTCGCGCGCGGCCAGCCACTCGAACATGGCCTTGAGCGCAGCGCCGCGATGGCTCACTGTGAGCTTGCGATCGGCGCTCACCTCGCCAAACGTGCATCCGAAGGGCTCATAGTAGAACAGCGGATCGTAGCCGAAACCGTTCGGTCCGGTGGGCTCGTGAACGATGCGGCCTTCCACTACTCCACGGAACGTGCGCAGGATCCGGCCCTGGCCGGCGAGCGCGATAGCGCATACGAAGCGTGCGGTGCGATCGGCGGCGTTCGCGAGCCGTTCGAGCAGCAGTGCGTTGTTGGCCGGGTCGGTGGCGTTCGGCCCGGCAAAGCGCGCGGAGAGCACGCCGGGCGCGCCTCCGAGCGCGTCCACCTCCAGTCCCGAATCGTCGGCGAACAGCAGCCCGGGTGCGTGCGCGCCGTAGTACATCGCTTTCTGGATGGCGTTCTCCTCGAACGTGACGCCGGTCTCCTCAACGGGAGGAATATCCGCCAGACGGGGCAACGAGACCACATCGGCAAGACCGGGGGCATAGGTTTCGGCAGCCAGCCGGAACTCGCGCAACTTCCCCGGATTCGTTGTAGCGCAGTAAAGGGTGATCACAATCCGAGCGCCCGCTTCTGAGCTTCGAGCAGTTCCGCAATGCCGATGCGCGCGAGAGATATCAGCTCCGCCAGTTGGGAGTCGTCATAGGGCGTCTGCTCGGCCGTGGCCTGAATTTCGACGAAACGGCCCGAGCCGGTCATGACGACATTCATATCCACATCGGCGCCAGAGTCCTCATCGTAGGCGAGGTCAAGCAGCGGCACGCCGCCGCTGATGCCCACGCTGACCGCGGCCACCTGGTCGCGCAGCGGATCTGCCTTGAGGACGTTGAAGCTCACCAGTTGGCGCAGTGCGATGGCGAGGGCAACCCATGCGCCGGTGATCGCCGCCGTTCGCGTGCCGCCGTCGGCTTGCAGCACGTCGCAATCGAGAATCACCGTGCGCTCGCCCAAAGCCGCGAGGTCGCAGACGGCACGAAGCGAGCGGCCGATGAGCCGCTGAATTTCGTGTGTGCGGCCGGACGGGCGTCCGCGGCTCACCTCGCGCGGGGTGCGCGTAGCGGTGGAGCGGGGCAGCATGCCGTACTCGGCGGTCACCCACCCGCGGCCGCTGCCGCGCAGAAACTGGGGCACCGTGTCCTCGACCGTGGCGGCGCAGAGCACGCGCGTGTTGCCTATCTCAATCAGCGCGGAGCCTTCGGCCGTTAGCAGAAATCCTGGCTGTATGGTGACCGGCCGCATGCGGCCGGGGGCGCGTCCGTCGCTTCTGATCGTCATCTCACGCCGGTCGAGAGTATGGATGTGAGCAGCAACGTCAGTATCACGAACAAACCGAGCACGACCACGAGGCACGGTACGCCTTTGGCCCAGCTTCTTACCTTTGACTGTCTCTGCCGGCCCGCGCGAGCGGGTCTGATCTTTGCCATTTGCTACACCACCCTGGCTTTGAGGGCTTGAGCTGCGCGATGGAAGAAGTCCTCGAGCGCGCGCAGGCTCTCATCTCCCGTATCTCTTAAGGTAACCGAGACAACAGGGCGGCCGCGCTCTGAAAGGGCCATCTGCGTAGCCAGAAACTGCGCGAGGTGATAGTCGGGCGAGTACCGGGCCGCCGGGTACTGGTCTACCGATTCGCTGAGCAGCACCGTCGAGAAGCATTTCCCGTGCCCAATGATCATCTCGTGATACGTATGGTTCATCGCGGGGCCTTCGTAGACGTCCGCGGGCATCTTGAGCCGTTCGGCGAAGAGGCGCTCGGCGGCGCGTTCCAGGCGTCTGCGGATGGCCATACCGCGCGCGGAGTAGCGCGTGTCACCGAAGTAGGTCAGCTCGCCGTATTCCACCTGCTTCTCGGACACGAGCCGGCGAAGGATCGAGGCGTACAGCTCCGGCGCGCTGTCCGCCGCGCAGGGGTCGAAAGGAAGGCGGTCGTAGCGAAGCGTCACCAGCCCTCTGTGGCAGGCCTGCCGCTCGCACCTCAGCATCGATTGCCAGGCGCGCGTGCGTTCCATGCCGCCCGCCGCCTGCGCTTCCGAGTACAGCCGCTGCGCGATCTCCTTGTACAGCTCGCCTCCCGGTTCGCTCGCGAAGTTCATACCCCGCAGCCAGGCTACGCCGAACACGGCGTAATGAATGAACTGCATGTAGCGCGACAGCGGCGTCGCGCGCGGCAGCGTGAGCACCGCGACGGGATACCCGGCGCGCCTAGCCGCGGCAACCTTGCGAGAGTCGGGGCCCTCGAGTCCCTTCACCTGCACAACGAGGAATGCGCGGTCCTGCGCGGGATCGCGCGGCGATCTCAAATCCGCCAGCCGGGTTTTCGTGGGCAGCACGACCTTGAGGCCGAGATCGGCGCTCTTTCCCAGGCTCTGCTCGAAGTTCTGTTTCGTCCAGATGCCCGCGCCGGCCCAGGCTTTCGGCAACAGCAGGGTGAGCTTGTCGCGGCCGGCCAATCCCTGCGCGTTGATGAAGGATGCGAGCCGCCAGGCGGTGCTTACGTCTTCCCGGGAGAGGTTCGCACCTTCCATCCAGGAGGCCAGGTCCTGCCGGGCGAGAGCCAGCGGATACAGGCTGCCGCGTGTGAGAGGTGCGCTGTGCCGGCCGGCAAGAGAATTGCCCCCGTCGAGCTGCCATTCCACCCGGCGGCAGCCTCGCTCCTCTCCGAAACGTTCCAGAAGCGAGCCGCGGGGCGCCATGTACAAGAAATTGGGCCTGCTGTCGATGCGGTAACGCTCGTACAGGTTGTAGAGCTTCTCGAGATTCACCACGGGCTCGTATGACGTCATACCCGTGGCCAACCCGGCGACAAGCGTGCTGCGCAGTATCGAAGTGATGGAGAGCGCGTGCCGCCTCTCTATGTCTTCGAGTATGTTGCGCAGCTTGGCGGGGTCGGCGGAATCGAGGATGTAGGAGCGGGGCCCGCGCCGCAGCAGTCCGGCCGCGGCGTACATGCACTTGTCCTCGACCGATCCGCCTACGCCAGCCCAGATGACGAACCGCAGAGGCTGGTTGTGCTCGGTCCGGATGCCAGCGCGCAGAGCCTCGATCTCGGACACGATGCCGGAGGCCCACTCGGGATGCGCGGGCGCCTGCCTGGCGATGTGAAACACGGCGCAACCATCGCGCAGAACACGTCCATCGCAACCGAACTCGATGCCGATCCGGACGAGCGGGTCGGAACGATCCAACGCCGCCTCGCCGCGCTGAGCGGTCTCGCGGGCCGCCTCACTCAGGCGCTCCCAGAGGCGGTCTTTGTGGAAGCGGACGAACTGCGCCTCAGTCTGACCCTCTGGAGTATCGTTGGAAAACGACAGGCGCACCTACTCGTTTTAACATAGAGGCGTGAGGTTGAGCCGCCGCACGCTGGCGCTGTGCATGCCTGTTTTCGGCGCGCTCGCCGTGCTCGGCGGGTGCGCACGTCCGGTCGCGGAGGCGCTGCCGGAGGAGGTGAACGGCTGGCGCCGCGCGAAGACCGACCCGGTGGAGATCAACGACCTCGATCCCGCCATCCGCGAGCGTTCGCCAGAACAGGCAGTCCGCGCAGAGTACACAAACGGCGAGCGCATTTCCGTCCTGCTCGTGCGCTTGCAAACGGAGCCGAGCGCGTTCGCGCTGATGCAGTCGTGGCGTCATCGCGAGGGCGTGCAGCCGTTCTACCGCGGGCGGCTGTTCGGGTATGCGGAGGGCGCGAACCGCAAGGACCTGATCGCCTTCGTCAGGGCGTTCCGCGACAAGCTGCCGGAGTAGGGTGGCGCCTATGCCGGAGAAAATCGGGACGAGCGCGAACACGAGCCCGGCCGTCGCAGTGGACCGGTTCTTCGAGTTCTCGCTGCTTGGCCTTGTGGCGAGCGGGTACTTCGCCGTCGCCGCGTCCGGGTACCTCGATACACCTACGGCCGCGCTCACAGCACTAGGGCTGGCAGCGCGCGCGCTGATCATCTGCGGCGTGATCCGGTTCGAGGCGCCGGCGCGTGTCGTGGCCGGGCTCACGCTCGGCTACATGGCGTTCTATCTTGCCGATTACGCCTTCCTGTCGCGAGATTTTCTCGCGGCTTCGGTTCATCTCGTGTTTTTTCTCGCTGTTCTGCGAATCATTACTGCACGCACGGCGCGCGACCATATCTTCGTCGCGGTGATCGCATTTATCGAGCTGCTGGCCGCCTCGATTCTGTCCACCAGCCTTAGCTTTTTCGTGTTTCTTGCGCTGTTTCTGATGTTCGCCGTGGCGACGTTCACGAGCGCCGAGATCCGCCGCTCGGCGCGCCGGCACGGCAACATCGCCCGCGGCGCGATGAGGCCGGTAACGCCGCGGCTTGCAGCCGCCGCCGTGATGCTGTCGATCGGGATACTGACGCTGACCGGAGGGATGTTCTTCCTGCTCCCTCGCACTGCCCGGGCCGCGTTCCAGCACCTCGTGCCGGAAGGGTACCGCGTGCCGGGCTTCTCGAACGAGATGCGGCTGGGCGAGATCGGCAAACTGCGCAATGTGAGCACGCCGGTGCTCCACGTTCGCATGTGGTCGGCCAACGCGCCGGGCGGACTCAAATGGCGCGGCAACGCGCTCAGCCGGTTCGACGGCCGGCGCTGGTTCAACACCGCCGAGCCGGAGACACCGACCAAGGTCGTCGACGGACTCGTGACGGTAGCGGACAATCCGCAGCGCTGGCGCAACGGCACGCGCATAAGCTACGAGGTGCGGCTGCACTCGATTGCGAGCGACGCCCTGTTTTTCGCGGGGACGCCCGAGTTCATCAAGATCGACGTGCCGGAGATCGTGCGCAACTCGCACGATGGCCTGCGGCTGCGCTACGGCAAGGCCGAGAACGTCCACTACGGCGTGCACGCCTTCCTGGACGACGGATCCGCGCCAGTAGCGGCCTACCAGCCTCAGCTCTCCGATGTCGCGCGGCATGAGAACCTGCAACTGCCGGAAATAGACCCGCGCATCAGGGCGCTCGCCCGCCGGATAAGCTCGGGCGCCGCCTCGGAAGCCGCGCGGGCACGCGCTATCGAGAGCTATCTGCGAAGACACTACGGCTACACCACCGAGCTGCCGAAAACGTACGATCCCGATCCGCTCGCCACTTTTCTGTTCCAGCGCAGGAAGGGGCATTGCGAGTACTTCGCCTCGGCGATGGCGGTCATGCTGCGCTCAATCGGCATTCCCGCGCGCGTGGCCACGGGATTTCAGAGCGGCGTCTACAACCCCGTCAGCGGCTGGTACGTGGTGCGCGCTTCCGACGCGCATAGTTGGGTGGAAGCGTGGATTCCCGGAGCAGGCTGGGTGGCATACGATCCGACGCCGCCGGCTGCCGCGCCGCGCGAGACGATCTGGACACGCGCCGGGTTCTACCTCGACGCTGCGGAGACTTTCTGGCACGAGTGGGTGCTGAACTACGACCTGGACCGGCAGTTGACGCTCGCCGCCTGGATGGAGACCGGCAGCCGCGATGTGGGAACGCGCTGGTATGAGAGCCTTCGCGATCGTTTGACGAGCATCGCAGCCGGAACGCTGGACGCGGTGGAGCGGCACGGGCTTCACGCAGTGCTCTTCATCGCAGCCGCCATCGCGCTGTGGTTCTGGGGACCGGTGGCGCTTCGCTCGTGGGTGGCGCGCACGCGGGTTCGGGAGGCCAAACGCGGCGGCGCCCGGCCATCCGACGCCACCTTGCTCTACGAGCGTATGCTGCGCCTGCTCGCCCGCCGCGGCTACACCAAGCCCGCCTGGACCACACCGGCCGAGTTTGCGCGCCAGATTCCCCCCTCTCCCCTCGCAACGGCAGTACGGGAGTTCACCGCCGCGTACCATGACCTCCGGTACGGCGGTGACCGCTCGGCGGCCCCGCGCATGATCGCGCTGCTCGAATCGCTCGCAAAACAGTAGTCCTGGAACAAATCTGGAAGAATTCTGGGGGCGTTCTTACACCAATTGGATTGGTGGCGTATATCGACCTGATCGCCGGGGTAGTGTTCCCGCTGCTCGCTGTCTGGATCCTGTTGAGCGGCCTCGACGACATGGTCATCGCGGCGGCCTGGATCTACACTTCCGTGCGGCGCAGCCTTCGTATCGTGCCGCCGGGCGATCCGCGGCTGGCAGCGCGCGAGCGCCGCATCGCCATCTTCATCCCGCTGTGGCACGAAGAGGCAGTGGTGCGGCGGATGATTGAGCGCAACCTCTCCGCCATCCGGTACGGGAATTACGAGGTTTTCGCCGGCTGCTATCCCAACGATCCGGGAACGCTGGCCGAACTTCGCATTTGCCAGGCGCGCTTCCCGCGGCTGCACGTCGCCATCTCTCCCCGGAACGGGCCCACCTCGAAAGCCGACTGCCTGAACGTCATCTGGCACGCGATGAAGCGCCGCGAGCGCGAAACCGGCACTCGCTTCGAGGCGGTTGTCATCCACGATGCCGAAGACGTGGTGCACCCGGAGGAGCTGCGCTGGGCCAACTATTACACGCGCGGTTTCGGCATGGTGCAAGTGCCAGTGCTTCCGCTGGCCACGCCAGCCGGCCAGGTGACGCACGGGGTTTACTGCGACGAGTTCGCAGAAATGCACACCAAGGACATCCCGGCGCGGCAAGCGCTCGGCGGTTTCGTTCCGTCAGCCGGCGTCGGCACGGCGTACTCGCGCGCCGCGCTCGATGCGCTGGCCGGATCGGGCACCCCGTTCGACCCAAGCAACCTCACCGAGGACTACGATTCGGGATACCGCATCCGGCGGGCCGGTTTCCGCCAGCTCTTCATCCCCATCCACTTCCAGCAAGGGATACCGGCGGCGACGCGCGAGTACTTCCCCACGCGCGCCCGCGACGCGGTGAGGCAGCGCACGCGCTGGGTCACCGGGATTTCACTGCAGGGCTGGCAAAACCACGGCTGGGGGCGCGGGGTTCTCGAAGCCTATTGGTTTCTGCACGACCGCAAAGGCCTCATCGGCAGCCCGGCGTCCCTCATCGCCAACGCGCTTTTCGTCTACTCCGCTGCTGCGCAGTCGCTTGGACGCGAGATACCTGCGGATACGGGGTGGTTCGCCGCCACTTTCGTCTTCGGATGTCTCGCGCAGGCGCTAAGGGTGTACTGCTGCGGCCGGGTGTACGGATGGGCGTTTGCCGCGGGGGTTCCGCTGCGGGCCGTGTGGGGCAACTGGCTCAACGCCGCGGCTGCCGTGTGCGCGATATCCAAGTACTCCGCAGCGCGGATGCGCGGCGCCACGCTTTCCTGGGCGAAGACCGAGCACATCTACCCGGAGGCCGACGTTCTGGCCGAACCAGCGCACGTGCTGCCGGCGTCGCAGGCCGCGCGCCCGATTCAGGTGCGGTAGCTCGCGTTAATCTTCACGTAATCTTCGGTTAGATCGCAGCCCCAGAAACGCGCCAGGCCAGTTCCGCCATCGCGGATGGTGAACCGTATGTGGCACTCGCGCAGGTCCATCTTTGCTCTGAGGTCGTTTTCGGAGAAGTCGTCGGCGCGGCCGTTGCGGCACACTCGCGTACCCTGGATGTGGATATCCACGCGGTCCGGGTCGAATTCCACCCCCGAGTTTCCGGCGGCCGAGAGCACACGTCCCCAATTCGGATCGGATCCCGCCACAGCCGTCTTCACGAGCGGTGAGTTCGCGATGGCGCGCGCGATGATGGCGGCTTCGGAGTCCGTCCGGGCGCCGCGCACGTGCACGACGATGAGCTTCCGCGCTCCCTCGCCGTCCATCGCAATCTTCTCCGCCAGATCCTCCAGAACCCAGCAGAGCACTTCCTGAAAGACTTTCCGCTCCTGCTGGTTCGGCTTCAGGCCCGATGCGCCGTTGGCGAGCAGAATGATGGTGTCGTTCGTGGACGTATCCGTGTCGACTGATATGCGATGGTAACTGCGCTCCACGGCCGCTTCCAGCATCGGCTTCAGGTACCGCGGCGAGATGGCGGCATCGGTCATGACGAAGCCGAGCGTCGTAGCCATGTTCGGCATGATCATGCCGGCGCCTTTGGTCATGCCCGCGATGCGCACGGTGCCTTTACGCATCGGCGCCTCGCCAAATGCCATTTTCGGAACCGTGTCGGTAGTCATGATGGCGCGCGCCGCTTCGTCAAAACCGTTCTCGTGGAGGCGGCTCATGAGGCGGGGAACCGCATCGGCGATGAGCTTGGCATCGAGATCGACGCCGATCACGCCGGTTGACGCCACCAGCACCTGCTCCACCGGCGCCTTCACCGCGCGCGCGACGGCGCGGCACGTAGCGAGGGCTACGCGGTCCCCCGTACGCGTGGCGCAGTTCGCGTTGCCTGCGTTAGCTATGATCGCGCGCGCCACGCCGCGCGACGCCTTGAGGTGCGCACGCGATAGCCGCACCGGCGCGGCCTGAACGCGATTGCGCGTAAACATAGCCGCAGCCGAAGCCGGCGTGTCCGACACGATCAGCGCAAGGTCATCGCGGCGCTGTTTCCGGATGCCCGCGTAGACCGATGCGTACCTGTACCCGAGCGGGAGTTTCACTTTATGCCCTCTCCCAGCAACTCATTCTCCTTTACTCTCTGCCCGTTTTGGAACGCAGCCGCATCCATTCGCCGCCCGCCCTCGAGCTGAACCTCCAAAAGCTGAAGCGCGGTTCCGGCGCCGCACGCGACGGCAAGGCCGCCCCTGCCAGGATGCAGCGAGCCCGCGGGGCCCGCAGCCTCTGCCGCTACTCTCGCGCGCCAGATGTGCAACAGCCGGCCGCGAAAATGCGTGTAGCAGCCGGGCCAGGGCTGAAAGCCCCGGATGCGGTTGTTGATCGCCGCAGCCGGCTGCGACCAGTCGATCAGGCCGTCTTCCTTCCTGAGAACGGGCGCGTAGCTGGCCTCGGAGTCGTCTTGAGGGCGCGGTTTGATGGTGCCATTGCTCAAGCCCGCCAGCGTTTCAACCAGCAGGTCCGCTCCCATCTGCGCCAGACGCGCCGAGAGCTCCACGGCAGTCTCTTCCAGACCAACCTCCGTTGCCGATTGGAGCAGTATAGCGCCTGTATCCAGCCCCGCGTCGATCTGCATCGTCGTGACGCCCGTGCGCGTCTCGCCGTTGGCGATGGCCCACTGGATGGGCGCGGCGCCGCGGTACTTGGGGAGCAGCGACGCGTGCACGTTGATGATGCCGAGCGGAGGGATGGCGATGATCGATTCCGGGATGATCTTGCCGTAGCCCACCACCACGAACGCATCGGCTCCGAATGAGCGCAGAAGATCGTGCACCTCCGCGGTGCGGATTTTCGCGGGCTGGTGCACGGGGATTCCGAGCGCGAGAGCGGCCTGCTTCACCGGTGGCGCGGAGAGCTTTCCGCCGCGCCCTGCGGGGCGGTCCGGCTGAGTGAACACAGCCGCGATGGAGTGCCCGGCAGCAGCGGCGCGCTCGAGCGTGGGAACGGCGAAAGCGGGGGTTCCCATGAACACCAGGCGCATGGGATCAGGACCACTCGCCTTCTTTGATGAGCTTGCGGATCTTGCGCCGTATCAGATCGCGCTTGAGGGCGCTGATGCGGGTTATGTAGACACGGCCGTTCAGGTGATCGGTCTCGTGCTGGAAAGCGCGGGCGAGCAGGCCGTCGCCGGTCATCTCAAAAACCTCGCCCTTCTGATTCTGAGCGCGAATAGTGACGCGCTGCGCTCGTTTCACCGGCTCGCGAAAACCCGGCAGGCTGAGGCAGCCCTCTTCCTCGGTGGCAGTTCCTTCCGTGGCGATGATCTCCGGATTGATCAGAACCAGCCGCTTGGACGGGTCCTCGCCGGCCGATGTGTCGATCACGGAAATGCGCTTCGAAATCCCTATCTGCGGCGCGGCGAGGCCGACTCCGCGCGCCGCGTACATCGACTCAAACATGTCGGCAATAAGCTGATCCAGCTCCGGCGTATTGAACTCGGATTCGGATACGGTCGCCGCGGGGGTCTCCAGCACCGGGTTGCCGTACTTCACAATCGGGTAAATCATCAGAACCTCTCGACCTGCTCGAGATAGCCTTCGTAGTTCCGCCGCGTTTCGCCCAGGGAATCACCGCCGAACTTCTCGAGAAACGCGCCAGCGAGGACGAATGCGAGCATCGCCTCCGCGATCACTCCCGCCGCAGGCAGCACGCAGACGTCGCTTCGCTCGTAGGCGGCCTGGCTCGGCTCCCGTGTTGGGAGATCCACGGATTCCAACGGCCGGCGCAGCGTCGATATCGGCTTCAGGTAGCCGCGCACGACCACGTCGCAGCCGTTGGTTATGCCTCCCTCGATGCCGCCCGCCCGGTTCGAGCCGCGCGTAAACCGCCGGGATGCCCGGTCGTAGTGTATCGTGTCCTGCACGCGCGAGCCGAAAGCGGCGGCGGCCTCCGCGGCTGCGCCGATCTCAACGCCCTTCACTGCCTGGATCGACATGATGGCCTGCGCGATGCGGCCGTCGAGTCTCCGGTCCCATGCGGCATGAGTGCCGAGCCCGGGCGGCACGCCGTGAGCGACTACCTCGAAAACACCGCCCACCGTATCGCCTTCGCGATACGCCTGATCTACGACTTCCTTCATGCGCCGTTCGACTTCGGCATCTACGCAGCCGAGCAGCACCTCATCGCGAGCGGCAAGCGCAGCGATCTCCTCCCACGCGACCGGCCGGTCCAGACGCACGCTCCCGACCTGCACCACATGGCTGAGCACCTCGATTCCGAACTCGCGCAGGAATGCCTTCGCCAGCGCCCCGGCTGCGACACGCGCCGTAGTTTCACGGGCGCTGGCCCGCTCGAGGATGTAGCGGGCATCGTGGAAATCGTGCTTCAGAGCGCCGGCAAGATCCGCGTGTCCCGGCCGCGGCCGCAGAACGGGCTTGCGATGGCCCTCCGAGCCGGGATAGTCGTCCACGGGCAGGGCCTGCGTCCAGTTCTCCCAATCGCGATTGCGGATCAGAATAGCCACTGGCGCGCCGATCGTCTGCGAATGCCGCACGCCGGCGATGATCTCGGCCTCGTCGGTCTCTATCTTCATCCGGCCGCCGCGGCCGTAGCCCTGCTGGCGCCTCCACAACTCGCGCGCGAGGCCGCTGGAGGAAACCGGCACGCCCGCAGGAAGCCCCGTAAGCAGCGCGACGAGGGCCTGACCGTGCGATTCTCCGGCAGTCTGGAGGCTGAGCATTATCGAAATTTTATGATAGCGGCTTCGGGCGGCGCATTCGCGAACACCGTCTGGAATGCCGCCGCGCCGCGACGCTCAAGATCGTCTGGCTGAAGATTGTCTGGATGCTGTGCGCGCCGGCACTCGAATACGCTTACCCCCCAAGCGCATCGATTCGCGCGTTCAACTCCGAGCGGAACACCTCGTCCGTCAGGGATTCCAGATTGGCGCGCACGTTGGCCACCGCTCCACTCACGGCCGCCGACGCGAGTCCGATGCCAACCTCTACATCCGATGAGAACTTGGCGGGAGCCTCCTGCTTCAGAATCTCCAGCTCGCGGCGAACGGCGGCGGCGCGCTCGGCCACCTCCATCGGCACCGTCGAAGCTTCGCGGAGCGCCTCCTCGACGAAAGGAGCGCGCTCCTGCTTGGGGCGGCGATAGGCCGCGATCACTTTCTGATACGCAGCGGCGTCCCGGTCGACCGCCTCGGCCAGGAACTTGCGGTCCGCCTCGAAATCGTGCCCGCCGGTTCGTTTCGACAGCAGCGAAATCATCGTGCCGAGCGCGGCCGCCATCGCGCCGGCCGCCGCTGCCGCGCTGCCTCCGCCAGGAGTGGCCGTCGGCGCGGCAAGCGCGTCGAGGAACTCGCCCAGGCCGCCGGACAGCACCTGCTCCAGGCGGTTCTCGAGGACGATATTGGGCCGGAAGTTCTCGGCGCGCAGGTAGAACTCGGCCGCATTCTCGAGCGCCCTGCGCGGTATGAGTCCCACGATTTCGCTGCCAACGATCGATACGCCGTAGCGCTCGGCCTCTCGGCGCACGGTTTCGAAGACGCGGTGCACTGGCGTCTGCTCGAAGTCCGTCAGGTTCATCGAAACCTGCGAGAGGTTGCGCGACGCCAGCTCGACGCCCATCGACTTCACGTAACGGAAGCCGCCGGAGGAGTAACGGATAGCCTTCGCAATCTGCCTGGCGATGCTTACGTTGGGGGTGTTCAGGTTGATGTTGTAAGCGATCAGGTACTTGCGCGCGCCAACAACCGTTGCGCCGGCGGTCGGGTGCACGTGAGGCTCGCCGATGTCGGGTGCGCGGCCGGGATCCGAGGCGATCTCGTCACGGAGCTTCTCGAACTGCCCGCGGCGGATGCTCTCGAGATTGACGCGGTCCGGGCGTTTCGCGGCGGCTTCGTACAGGTACCCCGGCACCGGGAAGCGCTTCCAGATCTCCCGGCCCAGCCGCTCGGCGAGCGCAACGCATTCCTCCATCGTGACGCCCTCGATTGGTACGAGAGGCACGACGTCGGCTGCTCCGATGCGTGGGTGCGCGCCCGTATGCGAGTTCAGGTCAATCAGTTCCACGGCCTTGCCGACTCCGCGCAGCGCGGCCTCGACAACCAGCTCGGGCGGTCCGGCGAAGGTAAGCACGCACCGGTTGTGGTCGGCGTCGAGTTCACTGTCGAGGAAAGCGATACCGGGCACCGAGCGCACCGCCCCCGCCAGCGCCTCGACCTTCGCCGCGTCGCGGCCCTCTGAGAAGTTCGGAACGCACTCGATCAGTCTTCTTGCCATGTCGCCCCCATTGCGGAGTAGATTACCGCGCCGCGCCTGATGGTGATGGCCACCGGATTTACTCCGAAATGATACGGAATCTCGCGATAGTCCGGGACATCATAGACGACGAGGTCCGCATCTTTTCCGGCCTCGATGGAGCCGCAGTAAGCCGCGCGCCCGACAGCGTGCGCGCCGTTTATGGTTGCGGCGGAGATCGCCTCCGCGGGCGTCATGCGCATCTGCGAGCAGGCCAGCGAGAGTATCATAGGCATGCTGTAGGTAGGGCTCGTGCCGGGGTTGAAATCGGTCGCGAGTGCAACCGCTGCGCCCGCGTCGATCAGGGCTCGCGCGGGCGCGTAACGCGAAAGCCCGAGGTGCAGCACCGAGCCCGGCAGCAGCGTCGCAATCGTTTGCGATCTTGCAAGCGCGCGGACGTCGTCCTCGTTCACGTAATCGAGGTGATCCGCGCTCACGGCCTCGAGTTCCACCGCAAGCTGCGCGGAGCCGTTGTGCTCGAACTGCTCGGCGTGTATCTTCAGCTTGTAGCCCTGTTCGCGCGCGGCCAAGAGATACCTCCGGGCCTGCTCCACGCTGAACGCGTTGGGGGAGCAGTAGACATCGACGAACTCCGCCAGCCTGCGCCGGCGCAGTGAGGGCAGCATGGAGGTGCACATCCAGGAGATATAGTCGCCGGCGCGCCCCTCCCATTCGGGCGGCACCACGTGCGCGCCGAGGTAAGTGGGAACAAGCCGGACGGGCTTGGCGTCGAGCCCCTGCACGACGCGCAGCATCTTGCGCTCTGTGGCGTCGTCGAGCCCGTACCCGGACTTCACTTCTATCGTGGTTACGCCATGGCGCAGGAAGCCGGCGATGGCGTGCCGCGCCTGATGCTCCAGCTTCCGGATGGGCATGTCCCGCACGGCCCGCACCGTCCAGAGTATGCCACCCCCAACGGCTGCGATCTCATCGTAGTTGGCCCCGGCGATGCGCATCTCGTAATCAGTAAGCCGCGGGGGGCCGCAGATCAGGTGCGTATGGCTATCTACGAATCCGGGACCCACAACGCGGCCGCTAGCGTCGATTTCGCGCGCATGGCGTGCATCGCTCAGGTTTTCGATGCGTCGGGTCGGACCCACGGCTATGATGATTCCGTCGCGGACCAGCACCGCGCCATCCTGCGTGATCGCCAGGTCACGCAGGGCCGCACCGCGGCGCGGACCCGACGGACCGCGCAGCGTCAGCAGTTGCCGCGCATTGCGCACGAGCACGCTTCCCATGCGTTGCCCCAAATTACATCGTGCCCTGTGCGCGAACCGCTCGCCTATAGTGAAATCGTACGGGCCGTACTAATCCTCCCCTGCCATCGGTGCACGCAAGCCTGAGTTCGCGGCGAAGCGTGCCGCCTCCTCGTAGCCTGCATCCACGTGGCGCAGCACGCCGATCCCCGGGTCGCAATTCATGACGCGTTCCAGGCAGCGCGCCGCCAACGCGGTGCCTTCGGCTACGGTCGCCTGGCCCGCGTGCAGGGAGTACCCGATGCCCACGCCCCCGCCGCTATGGAACGATACCCAGCTCGCACCCGCGGCCGTGTTGAGCAGCGCGTTCAGCACCGGCCAGTCGGCTATCGCGTCGCTGCCGTCGCGCATGCCTTCCGTCTCGCGGTAGGGTGAAGCAACCGAGCCGCAATCCAGGTGGTCGCGGCCGATGACTATGGGCGCCTGCAGTTCGCCCCGCTCCACCATGCGGTTAATCTCCAGCGCGAACGCCGCGCGCTCGCCGTATCCCAACCAGCAGATACGCGCGGGGAGCCCCTGGAATCGCACCCTCTGGCGCGCGAGCCGGATCCATCGCACCAGGCTTTCCTTCTCCGGAAACAGCCGCAGCACGGCGTCGTCCGTAGCGGCGATATCCGAGGGTTCGCCCGAAAGCGCCACCCACCGGAACGGGCCGAGCCCCTCACAGAACATCGGGCGTATGTACTCGGGCACGAAACCGGGAATCTCGAACGCGTCCGCGACGCCGCGGTCGGCCGCCATACGCCGTATGTTGTTGCCGTAATCAAAGGTAACCGCGCCGGCGCGCTTGAGATCGAGCAGAGCGCGAACGTGAGTGGCGATGGAATCCATCGCGCGATCGACGTACTCGGCTGGGTTCGAGCGCCGGAGCGCGGCAGCTTCGGCGAGCGACAGTCCAGCCGGCACGTAGCCGTTCAGGGGGTCGTGCGCGCTGGTCTGGTCCGTTAGCAGGTCGGGGACGATGCCGCGCCGCGCCATTTCCGGCATCACCTCGGCGCAGTTCCCGACGAGGCCGACTGACAGGGCGCGCCGCTCGCGCACGGCGTCTATAAGCAGGCGCACGGCCTCGTCGAGGCTGTGCGCCATGGTGTCGCAGTACCCGGTCCTGACTCGCCGCTCGATGCGTTCGGGATCGACCTCGATGCCCAGAAACGCCGCCCCGTTCATGGTTGCAGCCAGCGGCTGCGCGCCGCCCATGCCGCCCATTCCGCCGCTCGCCACCAGCCTGCCCGCCAGCGATCCGCCGAAGTGCTTGCGTGCCGCGGCGGCGAATGTTTCGTACGTGCCCTGCAGGATTCCCTGCGTGCCGATGTAGATCCAGCTTCCGGCGGTCATCTGGCCGTACATGATGAGGCCGAGGCGCTCGAGTTCGCGGAAGTGCTCCCAGTTGGACCAGTGCCCGACCAGGTTCGCGTTGGCTATGAGTACTCGCGGTGCTTCCTCGTGCGTGCGGAAAACGCCCACGGGCTTGCCGGACTGCACTAAAAGCGTTTCGTCGTCCGCCAGGCGCTCGAGTTCGCGCACGATGGCGTGAAAGGACGGCCAATCGCGCGCGGCTTTGCCGGCGCCGCCGTAAACAACGAGGTCCTGCGGCCGCTCGGCAACCTCGGGATCGAGGTTGTTCATGAGCATGCGGAGCGCGGCTTCCTGACGCCATCCCCTTGCGCGCAGGGTGGAGCCGCGCGGCGCGCGGATTGGGGTGTTCATGCCCCCAATCTAGCGCCTCCAGCGCCGGAGTGTGAGCCCGCGGACGCTTCGCAATCCGCATGTTCCTCATTCCGAATTGTCTTGAATACACTCGCATCTCAGCAGCGATATCGGCAGCGATATTGGCCTTGACAGCTCTTTTTTTCGGACTAAAATGCCGCGTCAGGAGGCATTTTATGCTCGGAATTAGGCATCTCAGCTTCAGAGCCAAGCTAGTTCTCATGTGTGCCGCCTTGGGAATCGCATGCGCCGTCCCTGCCCTCGCCCAATTCTGTATGTGGTGCTGGGCGGTGACGGAATGCGGGGATGGATACAACTATTTGATCCTGGGCGAGTGCGGCAATCACACCTACTTCGCACTTAATTGTTGCGAGGTTTCTCCGGACTGCCTCTCCCAACCAGGCTATGGGTACTGTGACGCATTCGGATCGCACGATGCAGAGTGCAGGTACTACGACAAGTGTTACGATCTTTGGCGTGGCCAGTTTTGGGATTACTACGACACCTGTGGTTGATAGGCGGGGGAGAATACGATGCGTTTCATGATGGCTCTGGTTCTTGCATTTGCGATGCACTCGCAATCCGCCAGCACGGCCGACGGTCCGATCGCGGTGGGCGACGTGAGCATCCGCGCTCATCAGCACGGGTCCGAATTTGTTTGCAGCATCTCGAACGTCGGAAGTAAGCCGATCCGGGCCTATGCTTTTGTCTTGGAAGTCTTCCGTGATGGACGTCCGATCGGCGCATTCACTCAGATTGGTACTCCTGGACCCGGAACGTTTTTCAATCCCGGTCAATCGTATAAGGTCAGTGGTTTCATCCTAAAAAAGAAAGACCCGGCTGCTCCGGATTTCGATTACAGGGCGATAGTCGATTATGTTCTGTTCGCCGACGGATCGGAATGGGGGGCTGATGTCCACAAGGGATCGGTCCGGGTAGCGAAGCAATTGGAAGCCCTCCAGCTCCGCCACGAACAGGCGCAGCCTCGGTAGTTTTCGGCAGGAGTGGGGTTGATCGGAGGACGATTGAACGTCAGGGCGTCCCGGGGCGCCCGGCCGGCGCTTCGGGCGCCAGACCATCTGACCACGCCACTCAGGCGTTAGGACACTTACTGCAGCCCGGCGTGAGGCTTCTGAACAAGTTACAGCCCACTCTATGCTGTGCGCGCCTGCTATCGCGAGTCCCACACTGATGCCAGCCTCAGCGATGCTCCCCTGCACCAAGAGTTCCTGAGATGACGTCGGCGAACTCGAAAAAGCCCTTCCGCCCCACGATCCAGCGCGCCGCTTTAAGCGCGCCTCGCGCAAACCCCTCGCGGCTGCGCGACGTGTGACGCAGCGTTATGGTGTCGGCGGCCGAATCGAACCCGATCTCATGCGTGCCCGGGTGCCGCCCGGCGCGGTTCGAGGAGACGCTGACCGGTCTTCCGTAACCGGCCTTTTTCATCTGCTCAACGAGCGTCAGCAGCGTGCCCGAGGGCGCGTCCTTCTTGGTGGAGTGGTGGATCTCCCAGGCCCACGCGCCGTACTCCTGCTCCGAAGCGAACAGACGCGCAGCTTCGGCCACCACGCGCGCGAAAATGTTTACGCCGATCGAGAAATTAGACGCCCAGACAAGCCCGGTGCCGTGGCGTTCCACCGCGGCCCGCGCCCGTTCCAGGTGCTGCAACCATCCCGTTGTGCCCACCACGAGATTGACGCCCAGAGCGGAGATGCGCTCGATGTTCTCGATTGCCGTTTCGGGCGTGGAGAACTCGACAGCGGCATCGATGCCGGCGAAGTTTTCGCGCGTGATGCCCGAGTAGTCCGCATTGTTGAACTCGTCGAGCTTGAGCGCGACCTCGAAATCGTACTCGGGCGCAAGCTGCTCGATGAGCTTGCCCATCTTCCCGTAACCGGCGATAGCAAGTTTCATGGCTGGGTAGCGTTACGGATCTATGATAGCCGTCCAGGCCTGTGCGTCCCTCTATTCGTAGAACAGCTCCGGATCGAGCTCCTGGAAAAACTCCTCGTGCAGAGCGCGGACCGCCCTGTTCAGATCGTCCCGCGCGACCACCAGGCTCAAGTTCAATTGCGACGCGCCTTCGGAGATCATCCGGATGTTGACATCGCGCAGCGCGCCGAACACGCGGGCGGCGATTCCGCACTGGCCGCGTATGTTGTCCCCCACGAGGCACAGAATGGCGCTCTCATCACCTGCCTGCACGTCGGCGATCTCCCGCAGCTCCCGGCAGATGTCATCCAGCCGCGAGGTGTCGTCGATGGTCAGCGACACGCTAACCTCGGAGGTCGAGATCATATCGACCGCCGTGCGGTACTTGTCGAACACCTCGAAGATCCGCCGCAGAAAGCCATGCGCCATCAGCATGCGCGTGGACGTGATATTGACGACGGTGATCTTCTCTTTGTAGGCGATGGACTTCACCGGATTCGCGCTCGGCACCGCATCGGCTACGATGCGCGTGCCCGGAAAATCCGGATGCCGCGAGTTCAGCACCAGCACCGGTATGTTCTTCTCGATGGCCGGTATGACTGTCGATGGATGCAGCACCTTCGCGCCGAAGTAGGCCAACTCGGCCGCCTCGGCGAACGACATTATCTTCAGGCGGCGCGCGCCGGGGATAATGCTGGGGTCGGCCGTGAGAACGCCGTCTACGTCGGTCCAGATCTGAATCTCTTCTGCGCCGATTCCCGCGCCCACGATAGCCGCGCTAAAATCGGAGCCGCCGCGCCCGAGCGTGGTCGTCACGCCATCCTCGGTTGCGCCGATGAACCCGCCCATCACAACAACCTTGCCCGCGTCTGTGAGCGGCGGGATGGCCGCCGCCAGGCGCTCGTAGGTCTGTGAGTACAGCGGCGCGGCCTGCGTGTGGCGGCGGTCCGTAACTATCACGTCGCGCGAGTCCAGCAACACGGAGTCCATGCCGAATCGCCGGAAAGCGAGCGTTACGACCCGGCTCGAGAGCCGCTCACCGTAGCTCGAGATGGTGTCGATCGAGCGCGGCGTCAGCTCGCCGAGCACGGAGAGGCCACGGACCAGCTCGGCCAGTTCGCTGAAGTGCTCGTCGAAGATGGCTTCGAGTTCCGGCAGATCGTCCGGGCGCACCAGCGCGCGGCCGTGCTCCTCGTGATACGTGCGCAGCGACTTCAGTAGTTCGAGGGCTTTGGCGCGCTCGCCGCTGACCGCCGCGTTAGCAATCGCGAGCAGCCTGTTAGTGGTCTTGCCCATCGCGGACACCACCACGACGGGGCGGCGCTCAACTCGCGCCCGTACGATCGAGGCGACGCGCTCGATGGCGGCGGCAGACTCGACAGAGCTGCCGCCGAACTTCATCACGATCATCAGTCGAGGTATCCTTCCACGCTCATCAGCTCGGCATTCAGGACAGCAGCTCCGGCGGCTCCGCGCACCGTGTTGTGCCCAAGCACGACCAGCTTCCAGTCGAGCACCGGGCACTCGCGCACCCGGCCAACGAAGCAGGCCATCCCGCGCTCGCGCTCCACATCGCGGCGGGGCTGCGGCCGGTCCGGGGCCTCCATGTAGATCACAGGCTGCGCGGGCGCGCTCGGCAGATGCTTCTCTTGCGGCACACCTCTGAAACCGTTCAGAGCGGCGATGATCTCCGCCTGCGAGGGTTTCGCCTCAAGCTCCACCGAAACCGTTTCCGTGTGCCCGTCAACCACCGGCACGCGGTTGCAGTGCGCGCTGACGCGGGCGGCCAATGGTTCAATACGGCCGTCCTTGAGCTCGCCCAGGATCTTCTGCGGCTCCATCTGCATCTTCTCTTCTTCGCCGCTGATGAACGGGAGGACGTTGGCGTTGATATCCATGCTCGCCACGCCCGGATAGCCCGCCCCCGACAGCGCCTGCATCGTTGTGACGATGACGCGCTTGATCCCGAACTGCTTCAGCGGTGCGAGCGCCATTGTCAACACCACGGTGGAGCAGTTTGGGTTCGTCACGATCTGCCCCTTCCATCCGCGATTGCGGCACTGTATCGGAAGGATCTTCAGGTGGTCGGGATTGATCTCGGGCACGAGCAGCGGAACGTCCGGCTCCATGCGATGGTTCCGCGAATTGGAAACTACTGTGTGCCCGGCCTCGGCGAAGGCGCGCTCAATCTCGGTCGCCACGGAGGCGTCCATGGCAGAGAAGACAACCTTGGGAGCGTTGCCCGGCTTCGAGTCCTGGACAATGAGATCCGCCACCGTTTCGGGCATGGCGCCGTCCAGGCGCCATGCGGTGGCCTCCCGGTACTTCTTGCCCGCCGAGCGGTCGCTTGCGCCCAACCACGTCAGCTTGAACCACGGGTGGTTCTGCAAAAACTTGACGAAATGCTGGCCCACCATCCCGGTGGCGCCGAGTATGCCGACTTCAATGCGTTGTTGCATATGATCCTTTGAGTGTTCAGGCCGCCTCAGCGAGCAGCCGCCTGGTGATATCCGCATAAATGCCGGCGGCTTCACTGAGCTGCCGCTTCGGCACGCGCTCATCGAGCGTGTGCGCGACATGAACGCTGCCTGGTCCGATCAGCAGCGGCTCGCCCCACGCTCCGTTGAAAGCGGGGATGTCTGTTGTGAACGAGACTACTGTCGTCGGGAACCCTTCAATCGACCGCAGCCGCACGGCCGGTATCTCCAGTATCTCGCGCGCTTCGGCCAGACCCGAGACAGCCTTCTCAACCTCAGCGCGAAGCGGCCCGGACGGAGCCACAAGCCGGAACATGATCTCGGCGGTCGCTTCATCGGGGATGACGTTCGGAGCGCGCCCGCCCGCGATCGTCCCGATGTTCATCGTTGATTGGCCGAGAATGTCGTCCTTTGGCAACTCGATGGCACGCAGACGCTGAAGCGCGTCGAGCAGCTTGAGAATCGCCGACTCTCCCAGTTCGGGATATGCCGAGTGCGCCATGCGGCCGTGCGCCGCGATCTCGTACCGGAGCGCACCCTTGGAGCCGAGCGCCAGCTTATTTTCCGTCGGCTCGCCGTTTACCAGGAAGCGTGACCCGCGCGACTGCTTCGCGGCGGCGATCGCACCGGCGCTGTTGCGTTCTTCGCCGGCGACGAACAGCAGGGCAAATCCGCGCACGCCTTCGTCAAGCAGCGCTTCCGCCGCCTTGATCATCGATGCGGCGATGCCCTTGGCGTCACACGCGCCGCGGCCGTAGATGAACTCGTCGTCCTCGCTCGAGGCGAACCACGGCGGCACGACGTCTATGTGAGTCGAAAGCGTTACGATCGGCTCGCCCCAGGATGCGAGCACGTTGAAGCGGCGCGGCTCGATGTCCATGCGTTCCACGGAGCCGCCGGAACGCGCTGCGAGCGCGGTCAGGTATTCGAGGAGAAAGAGGCCGGCCTTCTCCTCGTTGCCTGTAACCGACTCGATGTCTACCAGCGCTCGCGTGAGTTCGAAAATGTTCATGCCGCCATGCCAGGGGATGGAGCGAGGGAGAAAGCCGCGGGGCGTTCCCGATAGCGCTCCATCCGGCCCGCCGCCTTACGCGGCCGGCCCGATGACAGTGGCGAGGTATTAGCCTGCGCCCCCAACCGCTCCGGAGCTGGCTTCCGTAGCGATTTCGGCGGAGATGCGGTTTTGCCGCTTGCCCCTTTCGCGCCGCCCTCCGGAGCTGACCCGGTACCACTGGCGGGCTACTGATGGCCCCCGCGCCTCTATCAAGGTAATCTCCAGGATAGAGAAGGTGCAGGTATGGCGTCAAATTTCAGGCGCGTGCCCCGCCTGCAAGAGTCTACTTCGCGTCCCGCCAGTTGCCGCCAACGCCCACGTCCGCGACGAGCGGCACGTTCAGCGGATGAACGTTCTCCATGGCCGTTTTCACCAGGCGGCGCACGTCCTCAACCTCCTCGGGAGGCGCTTCGAACAGCAGTTCGTCGTGCACTTGAAGCAGCATGCGCGCAGCCAGGCCGCGGCGCTCCAGCTCGCGGTCGATCTCGATCATCGCCAGCTTTATCAGGTCCGCCGCCGTGCCTTGTAGCGGTGTGTTAACCGCGGTGCGCTCGGCGAAGCCGCGCTGGTTGGGGTTGCGCGAGTTGATGTCCGGAATGGGCCGCTGGCGGCCGAAGAGCGTCTTCGTGAACCCGGTGCGGCGCACCTCGTCGATAGTTGCTTTGATGAACTTTCGCACGCCCGCATAGCGCTCGAAGTAGCTGTCGATGTAAGTCTGCGCCTCGCGTTGCGGAATTCCGAGCTGGTTGGCCAACCCGAACGCACTCAGTCCGTACACAATTCCGAAGTTCACCGCCTTGGCTCTGCGGCGCAACTCGCCATCCACCATCAGCGGCGGCACGCCGAACACTTCGGCGGCAGTGCGGAGGTGGATGTCCTCTCCGTTCCGGAACGCCTCGGTGAGCACCGGATCGCGCGAGAAGTGCGCGAGCAGCCGCAGCTCGATCTGTGAATAATCGGCCACCACCATCTGCCAGCCGTCACGCGGCACGAAGGCGGCTCTTATCTCGCGCCCCACGTCGGTACGTATGGGGATGTTCTGCAGATTCGGGTTCGAGGACGACAGCCGCCCCGTTGCCGCACCGGTCTGGTTGAATGAGGTGTGCAGCCGGCCCGTGCGCGGGTTGATGAGTGCCGGCAGCGCATCCAGGTAAGTGCCCTTCAGCTTCGCGAGTTGCCGGTAGTCGAGCACCTTGCGGCAGATCTCGAACTGGCCGGCGAGTTCTTCCAGCACATCCGCCGCTGTGGAGACCTTTCCCCGGCCGCCCTTGCCCGGCATGGGCAGCTTTAACTCTTCGAACAGCACCTTGCCGAGCTGCTGCGGCGAGTTGATGTTAAAAGCGCGGCCGGCCAACGTGTACACCTCACCGGCCAGACGCTGTATCTCGCTGTCGAGCAACTCGGAGAGCCGCCGCAACTCGTCCGGATTGATGCGGATGCCCACTTGTTCCATGCGCGCCAGAACGCGCACGAGCGGCAGGTCGATGCGATTGTAGAGGTCGCGGAAGCCGCGCTCGTCCACCTCGCGCGACAGGCGCGCCGAGAGTTCCAGCGCGCAATCGGCCTGGTGCTCCACGGCCTGTTCCAGTTTGCGATCCAGGTACCTCCGCGCTAGCACCTCGAGGGAGCACCCCGACGGATCCGCATTGAGCAGGAACTCATACAGCATCACGTCGTGCTCGAAGCCGCGCGGGTCCACACCCAGGGACCAAAGCCCGAGCAGGAGCCGCTTCACGTCGTGAGCGATCTTAGGCCGCGCCGCGTCCTCGAGCACGGGCCGCAGCGTGCAAATCAGCGACGCCGGGACAGCGCGCGCTTCAGCCTCCCGCCAAGCCAGCCCGATATACGCCTGGTTGTCCTCGCCGAACATGCCGGGCGCGGCGTCCGGAGCGCCTGCCATGCAACCGGTGCCGAAAGCTATCGCTATGGGCGCGCCAGCGGGCATGGCGGCAAGATACGCCTCGACCGCCTCGGCCGTCTCGAGGATGGCGTAGTCGCGCTCGCGGGTGTCAGCCTCCGGGCCCAGTTCCTTCAGGAGGCTGTAGAACTCGAGTTCCTTGTAAATGCTCTTCAGCGCCGCCGTGTCCGGCGGCTGCGCCCGGACCTGCTCCAGGCTGAAGCTGATGGGAACGGTCGTGTCGATGGTCGCCAGGCGCTTGCTCAACTCGATGCGCTCGCGGTTCTGCTGAAGGCTCTCGCGGTACATCTTGCGCTCGACCTCAGAGGCGCGGTCGAGGGCCGCTTCGACGGAGCCGAAGCGCGAAATGATCTCGCGGGCGCCTTTGTCGCCGATGTTGGGCGCGCCCGGGATGTTGTCGATGGCGTCGCCCTTGAGCGCAAGCAGATCGGCCACCTGTGACGGTTTGACGCCCATCTTCGCCTCGACCTGTGCCGGGTCGTACCAGTCGTCGTGCATCGGGTTGAACATCGAGACGTGATCGGTGACAAGCTGCAACATATCCTTGTCGCTCGATACGATCACGACGTCGGCTCCGTCTGCCTCGGCGCGGCGCGCGATCGCGCCGATGACGTCATCCGCCTCGAACCCCTCGTACTGCAGGATCGGAACTCGCATGCTCTCCAGCAGCCTGCGCACGTAGGCGATCTGCGGCGCGAGATCCTCGGGCATCTCCGCACGGTTAGCCTTGTACTCGGCGTATTCCTGCTCGCGGAACGTGGGTGCGCCGCTCTCGAAAACCGCCGCCATGTACTCGGGGTGGTACTGCGCGATCAGCTTGCGCAGCATGTTGTTGAAAATGTACACAGCCTCGGTGGGGATGCCCGTGCTGGTCCGCATCGCCGAGGTGGCCTGCCGCGCGCGGGCGTGGTAGGCGCGAAAGATGAAACCGAACGAGTCGATCAGGAAAAGCCGTGGGCGCGCCATCTGCTCATTCTATCCCGCACTATCCCGCATCGCCGCGGCCACAGCAGGGCGACAAACTGTTGCATCCGCGCCACACCCCCATCTGCCCCGACCCAGTGTTGTCTATGACTTACGTGTAGGCCTGAGGCGTGCAACGTGAGTGCTTTTTCGAAAGGACCGCACTCTTGCGATTCGAGACCACTACCGAGCGCCCGGTAGAAACGGAAGGCGTAGGCCTGCACAGCGGCGTCGCCGTAAAGATCCGCATCCTGCCCGCGCCTCCGGGTACCGGGATCGTTTTCATACGCACAGACCTGGATCGCTTTCCCGTTCCCGCCAACTGGACCAATGTCGCGCGCGTGAGCTACGCGACGAGCCTCATGCGGCAGGGCGTGCTGATCTCCACCACCGAGCACCTGCTCAGCGTTTTCTACAGCATGGGCGTGGACAATGCCTTTGTCGAGATCGACAACCTCGAGGTGCCGATACTCGACGGCAGCGGCGAGCCGTATGTCCGGCTGCTGGAGCGCGCCGGGCTAAAGACCTATAGGCGGCGGCGCCGGTACCTGCGCATCAAGCGGCCGGTTGTGGTGGAGGATCGCGGGCGGCGCATCTCCATTCTGCCGGCCGATTCGTTCCGCCTCACGTGCGATATCGAGTTCCCACACCCCATGGTGGGACGGCAGGTTGTGGAGATGGAGGTGACCCCCGAGCGCTATGCCGCTGAGATAGCGCCGGCCCGCACCTTTGGCTTCGCTCCGGAGCTCGACCGGATGCGGGACATGGGACTCATCCGCGGCGCCAGCCTCGAAAACGCAGTCGGGTTCGACGAGAACGGCGTCATGAATCCGGGCGGACTGCGGTTCCCTGACGAGTGCTGCCGTCACAAGGCGCTCGATCTCATAGGCGACCTCGCATTGCTCGGGCGGCCGCTGCTGGGCCACGTTATCGCCGAGCGCGCGGGCCACGCCATGCACGTGGCGCTCGTAAACCGAATCACGAGCGACCGCTCGCTTTACGAGATCATCAGCTTCGACCAGCTCGCGAAGCGCGTGGTCGAAACGCTCGTCTCCTGATAATCTCCCTCCGGGCGGCAACCGTCCCGCCCGCGCCCTAAGCTATGCTGATGATTCGGTGTCCTGGCTCAATCTGCCGAACTCTCTCACCCTGCTTCGGCTTGCGCTGACGCCATTTGCGGTGGCGGCGATCTGGAACGCCGAGTACCGGCGCGCGCTGGGCTTCCTGATCGCGGCGGGTGTGACGGACATGCTGGACGGCTTCCTCGCGCGGAGGTTCCGCTGGCAAACGCGCACCGGCGCTTACCTCGATCCGATCGCGGACAAGCTGCTGTTGACGGCGACGTATCTCGTTCTCGCCTTTTCGGGCGCGATACCTCTCTGGATCGCCGGGCTCGTGGTCGGCCGCGACGTGATGATACTCGCGATGGCCGGCGCGGCGCTGGCTTTCACCACATATCGCGAGTTCCCGCCCAGCCGCTGGGGCAAGATGAGCACCGCATTCCAGGTGGCGGCGGCTGCGACGATGGTCGTCCGCCTGGCGTTCCCCTCTCCGGCGCTCGTGACAGCGTCCAAAGTGTTGTTGTTTCTGGCGGCTTTCTGGACGGCCTGGAGCGGCGCCGACTACCTGCGGCGCGGCATCTCTATGGCTTTGAAATGCAAGGTCTGACCGGCGGCTTTCACGGTCGTTGACGGTCGCTCGGGGCCACGGTAGGCTAGAGAGTAGGGGGAGGCTGGACGGGTGACGCGATACGTTCCATCGCGGTACTACTTCCAGGCGGGACTCGTAGCTCTCGGGGCTGGAGCGTTCTCGTTCTGGTGGGGCCTCACCTGGACGCCTGCGTTCATCCCCGCGGCGCTCTGCGCGGCCGCGGCGGGTCTGCTGATCTTCCTAGCGACGCGCCCTGCCATCGAGGTCCACGAAACGCATCTGACGATCGGGACGCGCATCATCCCGTGGCCCGACATCAGGCGCGTGGACCGCGGCTGGGATTGGCCGCTTCTGGTGCATCTCACTTTGCACGAGAGCAGTCGCGTTCTGCTGATCTACCCCGGTAACGCGCACTCGGCCCGGACGCTGCTCCGCCAGTTGAGGCGTAACGCGCGCGAGGCGCTCATCGACGGAACGCCCTACCGCCGGTACTGGCGCGACTCGGAGGCGGAAGCACCTGCGCCCCCGCGCTATCACCTGCTTCGCCCCGAGGACGAGGCGGAGGTGGAGCGGCTCTATCAGAGGCTCAAGAGCGTGCGCTCGCTTGACCCGGATCGGCCCGCGGACGAAAAATAGTCTGTGGGTTCGCGCCGCCCCCGCTGGTTTCAATGGCTTCCCTGGGTAGCTCTGGTTGCCGCTCTGGCAGTGTGTGCGGCCGCATATCCCCTCTGGCTCGGTTGGCTGGGCGCATTTCTCGTCCGCCAGGACGGTCCCGAAAAGGCCGAGATGATAGTGGTGCTGGCGGGCGACCAGTTCGGCAACCGGATCGAGAAGGCCTGCGACCTGCTGCGCGAAGGGTATGCTCCGAGCGTGCTTGTCAGCGGCCCCTGCTGCTACTACGGCATCGTCGAGTCGGACGCGGCCGTCGAGTTCGCGGCTAAGAAAGGCTGTCCCGCCGACCGTCTGATTTCCTTTCCCGTGAAGGCCAGGAACACCGTCGATGAGGCAGCCGAGTTGATGGCGGAATTGCGCCGGCGCGGCGTGCGGCGGTTCCTTGTAGTCACGAGCGACTATCACACGCGCCGCGCGGGCAATGCGTTCCGCAGGGTAACGGATGGCGCCTCGTTCCGGGTGGTCGGCGCACCCGACGAGTACTTCACCGCGGACGGCTGGTGGCGCGAGCGCGAGGCGCAGAAGGTAGTGTTCTTCGAATGGAGCAAAACGGTCGCAACCTGGTTCGGTTTGTAAAGCCGCTTAGGGAATCCTTCCAGCGGCTGCGGCCGTACTTGTGGCGGTACAGGCGCGGGTATGCTCTCGGCTTCAGCGCGCTCATTCTGAAGGACGCCACTTCCGCTGCCATGCCGCTGCTCATCAAGGCCGCGATCGACTCGCTAACGGCCGGATTCGCGCTTCGCACCGTATTCACCTTCGCCGGCCTGTGGGTGTGCCTTTCGGCCATCAAGGGCGTTTTTCAGTACCTCATGCGCGTGATCCTGATCGGCATTTCGCGCGACATCGAGTTCGACCTCCGCAATGATTTCTTCAGGCGGCTCACGACGCTCTCGCCCGACTTCTACTCGCGGATGCGGACGGGCGACATCATGTCGCGAGCCACCAACGACCTCAACGCCGTCCGCATGATGCTTGGCCCCGGCATCATGTACTGGACCGAGACCGCGTTGATGTTCGTGCTCGCCATAGTCGTGATGCTGTGGGTGGACTGGCGGCTTACTCTCATCGCCGTGCTGCCGGCGCCGGCTGTGAGCGCCGCAGTCGTGTACTTCGGGCGCATCATCCACGACCGTTTCGAACGCATACAGGCTACCTTCGCCGACATCTCCAGCCGCGTGCAGGAGAACCTCGCCGGCGTTCGCGTCGTGCGCGCATATGTGCAGGAGGAAGCCGAACTACGTCGTTTCGAGGCTTTGAACCGTGGCTACATCGCGCAGAATCTGTCGCTCGCGAAGATCTCCTCCATGTTCATGCCGATGTTGCAGGGACTGATAGGCATGACATTCCTCGTGGTGTTGTGGGCGGGCGGCTACGGCGTGCTGGCCGGCCGCATTTCGCTCGGCGCCTTCGTCATGTTCAACACCTACATGGGCATGCTTATATGGCCCATGATCGCGATGGGCTGGGTGGTGAACCTTATGCAGCGCGGCACTGCTTCGCTTGGGCGGATCGGGCGCATCATGGACGAACAGCCCACGATAGCGGCGCCGGCGCACCCCGTCGCGCTCGGAGAGGTTCGCGGGGAGATCGAGTTCCGCGACGTTGTGGTCGAGTACCCCGAGTGCAGGGCGCTCGACGGCCTCAACCTGAAGATTCGGGCGGGGGAAACCGTCGCGATCGTCGGCCACACCGGAAGCGGCAAGAGCACCGTCGCGCGGCTGATCCCACGCCTGCTCGATCCCACCCGCGGCGCCGTCCTGATCGATGGCGTCGATCTGCGCGACATCTCGCCTGACGAACTGCGGCGGCAGATCGGGCTGGTTCCGCAGGAAACATTCCTGTTCAGCGCAACGCTGGCTGAGAATATCGCGCTCGGCGTCGAAGATGCCAGCCAGGAAAGCATCGAGTGGGCCGCCGACGTCGCCGGCCTGGCTTCGGACGTGGCCGGGTTCCCCGAAGGCTACCGGACCATGGTCGGCGAGCGCGGACTCACGCTCTCCGGCGGACAGAAGCAGCGCACTGCCATAGCCCGCGCCATTCTGCGCGATCCGAGAATCCTGATTCTCGACGACGCGCTCTCCAGCGTGGATACGCTTACCGAGGAGCGCATCCTGACGCGCCTGTCCGAGGTCATCCGGAACCGCACCACGATCGTCATCTCGCACCGCGTTTCGACCATCCGGCAGGCTGACCGCATCGTTGTTCTCGAGCGCGGCCGCATCGCCGAGCAAGGGACCCACTCCGAGCTCATCGCGCTCGGAGGATACTACGCGGACCTGTACCAGAAGCAGCTCCTCGAAGAGGAACTCGAGGCTATCTAGGCGAGCATCTCAGGCGTGCATGCCCGCGCCCGCTGAGGCGGCAGCCGCCTGCGCCTGCGCGGCCGCGAGGAGTCTGTCCTCGAAGCTGTAGTCGATCTGCCGCTTCGGACAGCGCCGCACGTACCAGCGGTAGGTTTCCTTCAGTCCTTGGGCAAGCGGGGTCGGCTTGAACCCGAGCACACGCTGCGCCTTGGTGATGATCATCGTGATCGGCGGAATATCGAAGTAGTTGCCGAAGTACAGGTTCGGCCCCATCGGGTGCCCGCCCAGTTGATAGATGCGATCCCGCGGAATGCGCACGATATTCGGCTTCTTCGAGCTCGCCTCGGCGAGCGCGTGAACCATCTCGAGCTGCGTCATAGCACGGGAGTTCGCGATGTTGAACGCGTGGCCGACGGCGTTCGGCTCCGTCATGACCTTCAGGCACGCCCAAACAAGGTCCTTGATGAACACGAACTGCATCAGGCGGCGTCCGTCGCCGGGCAGGATGATGGGCCGCGCTTCACGCAGGCGATCCCAGAAGAACGCCTCGCGGTAGAACGGATTGCCCGGGCCGTATATGAACGGCGGCCGGATGGTGACTACAGGAAACCCATTTCGCTGGTGCAGGCGGAACAGCGCACGCTCCGTCTGGGCCTTGTTCCGGACGTACGGGTCGGGGTGGTCGTCGGGAGCGAGCGCATCGCCCTCGTGATGGTTGAGGCCGTCGCCATACGCCGCGACGCTCGACATGAAGACGTACCGCTGCAACTGCGGACCGCAGGCCCTCGCGGCGGCCTCCACGTGCGCAGCCGTCGTTCCTCGCTCCCAGTCGTAGACGTTGTCAAAAATGACCTCAAAGCGGCCCTCGGCCAGCACACGCTTGATCGCCTCGCAATCGTTGCGGTCGGCCACGATACTGTTTACCTTCTTGCCAAGGTCGTGCTGCGGCTTACGGTGAAGGATCCAGACTTCGTGGCCGGCTTTCACCAGCTCGGCGACCAGGTTTCGCCCGATGAACAACGTCCCGCCGATTACGAGCACCTTCCTGGAAGGTGCGGACTTGAGCCGCCCGTTCGTCATTTTCTCGCTAGTCGTAGTACTCCAACCCAAGATGGGTGATCAGCTCTTCCCCGCGCATCCAGCGCAGAGTATTCTTCAGCTTCATAAGCTGAATGAAGATGTCGTGCTCGGGATAGAGCCCCGGAGCCGTCATCGGCGCCTTGAAGTAGAACGAGAGCCACTCCTGTATTCCTCGCATCCCGGCGCGCTGCGCCAGATCGAGGAACAGCACCAAGTCGAGCACGAGGGGCGCTGCAAGAATCGAGTCCCTGCAAAGGAAATCGATCTTGATCTGCATCGGATAGCCGAGCCATCCGAGAATGTCCAGGTTGTCCCAGCCCTCTTTGGCATCGCCGCGCGGCGGATAGTAGTTGATCCGGACCGCGTGGTAGAAGTCGTTGTAGAGCATCGGGTACAGCTCGGGCTGCAGAATCTGGTGAAGTACCGACAGCTTCGTGGTTTCCTTGGACTTGAACGAACCTGGATCTTCAAGGACTTCGCCGTCGCGATTGCCGAGTATGTTGGTCGAGAACCAGCCCTGCAAGCCCAGCATGCGCGCCTTGAGACCGGGCGCGATGAGCGTCTTCATGAACGTCTGGCCGGTCTTGAAGTCCTTACCGCCGATGGGGACGTTGCGTTCCCGCGCAAGTTCGAGCAGCGCCGGGCAGTCGGTTGTCAGGTGAGGCGCGCCGTTCGCGTGCGGAACGCCGCACTTCAACGCGGCGTAGGCGTAAACCTGGCTTGCCGAGATCTCGGGATCGTTCTTCTGCAGGCCGCACTCGAAATCCTTGAGCGTCTGGTGGCACTTGGAGGGCTGGTGGAAAACCTCCGTAGAGCCGCACCAGACCATCACCATTCGCGAAACGCCGGTGCGCTTGCGGAAGTTCTCGATGTCCTCGATGACGGCCTCGGCATGGTCCATTTTGGACCCGCCCTGCTTCACGTTCGTGCCGTGGAGGCGCCTGACATACTCGGGATAGAACACCGCCTTCATCGGCTGGATCGCCGAGAGCGGCTCTTTGATCTGTTCGAGCAGCGACTTCTCGAGCACGCCGGCCTTTGAGGCGGCCTCGTAGGCATTGTCCTCGAAGATGTCCCATCCGCCGAAGACGAGGTCGTCCAGGTTGGCCAGGGGAACGAAATCTTTAATCTTGGGGGTGCGTCCGTCGGTGCGTTTACCAAGGCGGACTGTCGCGAGCTGGGTTAACGACCCGATCGGCACGCCCAACCCTCTCTTAATCGCCTCGACGCCTGCGATAAAGGTGGTTGTAACGGCGCCGATGCCCGGGGTCAACACCCCGAGCCCGCCCTCGGGCGGGGCGATCTTCACATTGTCGGGCAAGGCTTTTCTCCTCGGGAAAAGGTTAGAAACGCCGAAATGCTATACTAACACTCTCATGTCGGATCGCGCGACATCGGCGTTCACGGCATTAATAGTGGACGATGAACAGCTCGCGGCCGACGAGCTGGCATACCTCCTTAAAGACTTTCCGGATATCGACGTCGTCGGAACGGCGAAGAACGGCATCCAGGCGGTCAAAATGATTGAGGAACTGGAGCCAGAACTCGTCTTCCTGGACGTTCAGATGCCCGGCCTCGACGGCCTTGGTGTCATACGCACTCTCCAGGAAAAGAAAGTTCCGCTGCCCTACTTCATACTGGCTACGGCGTATGAGCAGTACGCAGTCGAAGCCTTTCGGCTGGAGGCGCTCGACTACGTTCTGAAGCCCGTGGAAAAGAGCCGCCTCGCCCTCACTGTGGATCGCGCGCGCAGGATGTTGCAGGAGAAGAGCGCGAAGGCCGCAGCCGAGGCTCCCCCTCCGCCGCGCCAGGCGCAGGTGCGCACCAAACTGCTGGTTCGCAGCAACAACCGGAACTTCATCGTCGACGCGAACGACCTCATTTACGCCACCATCGACGACGGCCTCATCACCATCGTAACTACTCAGCTCGAAGGACAATCGAACTACCGCACGATCGAGGAACTGCAATCCAGCCTCGACCCGGACGTCTTTTGGCGCGTTCACCGTTCTTACCTCGTGAACATGAACCGCATCAAAGAAGTAATTCCGTGGTTCAAGTCCAGCTACCTTCTGCGCATGGACGACAAGAAGCAGACAGAAATCCCCGTCAGCCGCGTGCAAACAAGGAGACTGCGCGCGCTGCTTAAGCTGTAGCGGACTCTCCGATGGCGCGCCGCCAGGATCCGATCGCCGCCGTCGCCAGGTACACCGGCCTGGCATTCCTGCTTCCCGCGGGCACCATCATCGGGTACTTCATCGGCGTGCTGCTCGACCGCGCCTTCGGCACGGACTTCCTCTACATCGTGTTCCTGATCCTGGGGATTGTGGGGGGCTTTCTGTCGCTCTTCCGCGAATTGGACCGCCAGATGAAACGCAATGGGTCCTGAGGACGCCGCCTTCTACGAGCGCGCCCTAGGCCGCGTCTACCGCTGGATGTACTACACCGGCGTTGCCGGCGCCGGCGCGGCGGTGTTCTGGCGAGGCTGGCAGGGTGCGGTGGCGTTCACTGCCGGCGCGGTCGCCGCGTACTTCAGTTTCAAATGGATACACGAGGCAGTGGAGGCCATGGGCCCCCGCGCGCGGCCCACGCGCAAGCGCGTCTTCGTCTTCCTCGGCCTGCGGTACGTTCTTTTGGGGGTGGGGGCCTATGCTATAGTGTTGATCTTCGGAATGAACGCGATACCGGCCCTGCTGGGCCTGTTCGTGCCGATGGCCGCTGTCATCATAGAAATCATTTACGAGCTGGCGCATGGAACATGAACTCTGGCTGACCGCCTTGTTCAACCAATACCTGGCGGGGCCTGCGAACGCGGTGCTCTCCTGGACCGGGCTGGAGCACGATCCCGCTCATCCGTGGTCGAACTTCATGGTGATGCAGATCCTGGTCGCCGTGATCATCATGGTCGTTTTCGCGCTGCTGCGCCCGCGGCTGTCGATGGACCGGCCGGGGAAAATGCAGCACATCTTCGAGATGCTGTTCAGTTTTATGCGCGGGCAGACCGACGACATCGTCGGCCACGGCGGCCGGCCTTACATGGCCTTCTTCGGCACGCTGTTCGTTTTCATACTGTTCGCGAATCTCATAGGCATCATCCCGACCTTCGAATCCCCCACGATGTTCCCCCCGGTCCCGCTCGGCTGCGCGCTGGCCGCATTTGTGTTCTACAACTTCGTGGGAATGAAGGAACAGGGCGTTGGGCACTACATGAAGCACTTCGCGGGCCCAATTCCCGCCATGGCGCCGCTGATGTTCCCCATCGAGGTCATCAGCAACCTGGCCCGGCCGCTCTCGCTCACCATTCGTCTTTACGCCAACATGTATGCCGGCGAGCAGGTGACGATCGCTTTTATGACGCTCGTGCCGCTACTGGTGCCGCTACCCTTCATGGGGCTGCACATCTTCGTCGCATTCTTGCAGGCGTACGTTTTTGCGCTGCTGACGATGGTGTACGTCGGCGACGTGCTGCCACATCACGAGTCCGAGGACGCCGCTGGAGCGGCGCATGCTTAATCATTCAGGCCTTATCGCTCCCCAGTGTGAGCCCGGCTGCATGAGGATGACGGGAACCACCTCCTGGGGCGCAACTCATAGAGGAGAAGAAAGATGAAGTTTCGGTTGTTCGTGCTTCTGGCGGCGCTCGCGGCGCTCGCCACGCCCATGTTCGCTCAGGAAGCTGCGCCCGCCGCTGCTGTGCAGACGCACTGGATCTGGATCACCTCCGGTTTCGCGATGGCGATCGCCTCGGCCGTCTGCGGCCTGGCGCAAGCCAAAGCTGTCGCCGCCGCCTGCGAGGGCATGGCGCGGAACCCCGGGGCTGCTGCCGCCATCCGGTTCGCACTCATTTTCGGCCTCGTGCTGATCGAGTCGCTGGCGCTCTACACGCTGGTGATCATCGTCCTCAAGGTCGCTCCGATCGCGTAACTTGCGTTTCCCGCGGGGGCGTGTGATGAGCCCGCCCCCGCATCATCCCCCTCCCCCGCCCTAGCATTTCCCCCAAGCATCTTCCTGCGCCTAGCCGTGGCTTCGGATCGCAGCGCGGAAGTCTGCACGGCCGGACCGGCTGATCCAGCGTTTAGCGCCGCATCGGGGACAATGTAACCAGAGGGGTACCGATGCTACTCCGCGTGCTGCCGGGATTGCTTCTCCTTGCTTCTCTCGCCGTGGGACAGCCCGCGGAGCAGGTTGTAACCAACGGCGATGTCTCGGCGATGCTTGGCGCGGGCCTCGCCGAAAGCACCATTGTCCGCGCGATAAACCTTGCCGCCGCGCGCGGCACCACCCGCTTCGACACCTCGCCGGCCGCGCTCATCAGGCTCAAGAACGAGGGCGCATCCACCGCCGTGCTCGATGCCATAGTCGCGGCCGCGTATCAGCCGGAACGCGAACCGGCCCAGGAGATCCCCGGGCTGCCGCTCAAGCGCGGCGTTTACTATGCCGGCGCGCGGATGGTCCCGATCCCCGCCGTCGTATTGTGGCCCGAGGCGCAACTGGACTGGATCGGGGACACGCCGGTCGAGAAGCGGCGGTACGTGCTCGCGGGCGAGCACGCAGAGATCGGGATTGCGTCTCCTCAGCCGGTGTTCTATGTCCGCAGAGGCAAGCCGGATAGCTATTGGCAGCTTGTCAAACTCGAGGTTAAGAGGCACAGCCGCGTCTGGAAGACAGGGCCCTCCCAGATGCCGCTGCTCTCGGAGCCGCTGCGCATCGCCGCCGGCCAGGCCGTTCCGCTCGACGTGACCCGCATCTCCGGCGACGTGCTGGAGCTCAGCCCAGCCGTGCCGCTCTCGCCTGGCGAGTACGCCATAGTGACCACGAAGGCATCCCAGCGCTGGTTAAGCACTGTGTACGCCTTCGCCGTGACAGGCGCGCAGCCGCGCTGAGTGGGAGCGGCCGCACGCGGAAACCGGCCGGGAACTGCTGTGCCTTGAGCGAGACCAGCTCGTGGTTCAGTGGTTGCCGAACGACTCGAACCGGATGGCGTTCTCCTCGCAACGCGGGCGGCGTAGAGCCCGCCGATCACATACAGCAGATCCTTCCAGCCAAAATACTTGAGGCCAATCAGATCCACGAAGACGTTGTAAGTTCCCCTCGGTTTCCTCGCGGTGACGAACTGGTGAATCGGCCGCGAGCCCGAGTTACAATCGGTGTTTCCCGCGTTAACAGGACATTCCAGAGCCGCTTTGAGATCTATGCTTTACAGAAAAGTGCCAAAGACCGGAGATGAGCTATCGATTCTGGGGTTCGGCTGCATGCGCCTGCCGCAGCAGGATGGGCGAATTGACGAGGAGGCCGCAATCCGCCAGATCCGCCTTGCAATCGATGGCGGCGTGAACTACTTCGACACGGCCTGGGCGTATCACGGCGGCGAAAGCGAGCCGCTGCTAGGCCGCGCCCTCGCCGGCGGATACCGCCAGCGCGTCAGGATCGCCACTAAACTGCCCTCGTGGAACGTCAGGAGCCGCGCGGACATGGACCGCTTTCTTAACGCGCAGCTCGAGCGGCTGGCCACGCCCAGAATCGATTACTACCTCATACACTCTCTTACGTGCGACGTATGGGATCGTCTTGTTCCCCTCGGCATCACTGAGTTTTTGGACCAGGCAAGAAGGGATGGCAAGATCGTGAACGCAGGGTTCTCCTCGCACGCCGGGCGGGAGGATTTCAAGCGTATTGTGGACAGCTATCCCTGGGAGTTCTGCACGATTCAGTACAACTACCTGGATACGGAAGCCCAGGCTGGAACGGAAGGTTTGCGGTACGCCGCATCGAAGGATCTCGCCGTCATCGTGATGGAGCCCCTCCGCGGCGGTATCCTGGCCGCCGCCCCGCCTGCAGAGATCGAATCGCTTTGGGCAGGCGCCGGCCTGAAGCGAAGCCCCGCCGAATGGGCCTTGCGCTGGGTGTGGAACCATCCGGAAGTGACGGTCGCGCTGTCCGGTATGAACGAGGACGCACAGGTCGAGGAGAATCTGGCCACTGCCGCCCAGGCGCATCCACATTCGCTCACAAATGCCGAACTCGATCTTATGGAAAAAGTGAGCCGCCGGTACCGTGAGATCATGAAGGTCGGCTGCACCGGGTGCGGCTACTGCCAGCCCTGCCCTTCGGGCGTCAACATCGCGGAGTGCTTCAATCTTTTCAACGTCTGCCACACGTTCGGCAGGCCCAGGGAAGCCGAGAACCTGTATGCATTCCGCATGGGCGGCATCATCTCCGGGCGGATTTCGTATGCTTCCTTGTGCGCGCGGTGCGGCGAGTGCATCCCAAAGTGCCCTCAAGGCCTGCCTATTCCGGACCTGCTCGAAGAAGTGGCCGCCCGGTTCGAAGGAGAGGATTTGGAGAAGCGCGTTGCGTTCGCGCGCGCGGTGTTCGAGGCGTGATTCCCGACCGCCCAGGCCAGGCGCCCGGGATCGTGAAATGAAGCGGGGACAGGCGGCGCCCCCGAACCGGCGGCCTCGATCCGCTATGCCGGCTCGGGAGCGTGGCCTGCCCCCAACGCTTGCTCGCTAGAGCACCCGCTACTTGCGGAACGGGTACGCGCCCGGCGTTCTCAGATCCTGCGCGCTCCAGCCCAGAAGCTTCTGCACGTCAGCGGGAATCGAAATCTCGCCCGCGCCGGGAAGCGGTTCGCGGAGCTCGAAACGCGCCACGTCGGGCCCCTTGAAGATGGAGCGTGGGGTGCGATCGAGTTGCCGGCCACCCGCCTCGAAGCCCGGCACCTGCTTCCGGAACTCATCCAGCGACGTTGGCCTGACTGCGCACCCGTCTGCTTCCGCGGGGCTCCACACCACCAGGGGCGTAGAAGCCGTCGCACCCGGCTGGCTCGGCCGGACATATACGTTCCCGTTGACCTCTTTGGCCTGCGCCCGCGGCAGCTTCTTGCACATCATCGGGGGCTGCACAAATTGGAGCAGAGGCCGGCTGAAGCCCTCGCTTGCCACCATCAGGTTGTTGACAACCACGTGGTTCTCGCGCTCGTCCACGTCCGGACCGGTCGAAGGATGCCAGCCGAAAAGATCGGCCGACGCGCTGCGCTGGTCGCGCCGGATAGTGACCGGCGCGTTCAGGAAAGTGTTGTTGTAGATGCGCGCGTCCGCGGCGTTCAGGATAAGGATGCCGCTTTCGCAGTTCACGAAAACGTTGCCAGCTACCGTTACGCCCTTGGAGATCTCGAAGAAGAACCCGTTAGTCGCGTTCTCTATGTAGTTGTTCACGAACACGCCGTCGCGGTTGCCGACGTCGTACCACACGCCGCTCGAATTGGGGTTGTCGAGCACCAGGTTGTCGCGCACCACCACGCGCCGGGTCTGGTTGAAAATCTTGACCGCGGCCGGGTAGTAGCCGGTGATTTGCTCGATGTTATTCCGGCGGAAAATGTTCCTCTCAAGCAGCACGTCGGAGGAGCCGATAACATAGACGCCCTCCGTGCTCGTATCGCTGAACAGAGAGTTCCGGATGATGAGCCCGTCGCCGCGGAAGTAACCGGCCACGCGGGAGCAGAAGGAGACGGTCACGTTCTCAAGAACGGTGCCGATCACTTCCTTGCCGAAAGTTGAGGGATCCGAAAGGCCAACCGGTTCGTCGGTCGGCTCGTCGTTTACCGTGAACTGCCTCTTGCCTTCCACTTCCAGCGCCCGGTAGGCGTACTGCGTGAACGTGATGCCGCGGATCACCGGCCCCTTGCGGTCGTTCTTCTTTCCGTGAACGTCGCGGCTGGTGCGGACGATCGCGCTGTCGTGCGCGGTAATCTCGACCAGCTTGTCTTTCGGATCGATGCCGATATAGACCCACTGATCCTTGTAGTCGATATAGAACGAATTCTCGTCCAGTTCACCTTCCCAGCCAACGGACTTCAGCAACCGGCCGTCAACGAATACCATGTCGTTGTTGAACCGGTGGAGCGGCGTCAGCATGCCCTCGCGGGCGCGCTGCCACCAGCCCAGCGGCGAAGCCGGAAACAGCTTCGTCCACTTCGTCCTCCAGATCCTGTTGCGAAGCGGCTGCCACTTTTCCGGGACCTCGGTGCCCTTGAACACTGGCCGTTCATCGCCGTATGGCTGGATCGTGACGCCCTGGTTCAGGAGCAGGGAGCCGGTGCGGTAAACGCCGCCGCGCATGATGATCGCGTCGCCGGTGACCACTCGCTCGATGGCCGCTTCGATAGTCGTCGGTTGTTCGAGGGAAGTGCCGGGCGACTCTGGTTTCCCATCGGGCGCTACGTAGTAGACGTGTGCGGCCTTGGGGATCTCATACCGCTGATCTATGGGGCCATACGGCCCGCCCGACGGCTGCGCGCACACCGGCGCGGCCGCGAAAGTGATAAAAGAGACCAGAACGCAGTAGCCAAAGTACTGCGCCTTGCTTCGAACCAGACCCATGTTGTTCCTCTCAGGCAATCAACTCGTCAGCCGGAATCCAAGGGACAATATAGCAGCCGGAAGCGGGTTCAGGCCGCCCGCCGGTCGATCGCGTCGCGCACTCTTGCCGCCAGAACGGCCCCCGAGTACGGCTTCGGCACCAGACCGGCGATCTCGTGCGCGCCGAACTTCCGGCGCACAGCAGGCTCGCTGTATGCGGTGGCGATGAGCACGGGGACGTTGCGGATCGCCCTCAGCCGCTGCAGGTTGTCCTCTGCCGCTCTGTGCGGCGCGCCGACGCCCAGCACGACTGCCGCAACCCCAGCCGCGTGAGTGCGGAAGGCGTCGAGGGCTTCGCGCCCCCCAGCGGCGGCGATCGGCCTGAATCCACGGCGCGACAGGGCTTCGCGCGCCACCTCGCGAGCATCCTCTTCCTCGTCGACGAGCAGCACGGTTTCGTCTCCGCTCGCCTCCTTGCCGGTCTCGTAGCCGCGGCAGGTTTCGCGAGTGAGCGCCGGCAGTAGGACCGCGAAGCGCGTGCCCATGCCGGGCGCCGACGTCACCGAGGTGGCTCCCCCGTGAGCGCGGACGATGCCGTGAACAGCCGGAAGGCCGAGTCCGCGCCCCGCGAATCGCGTGCTGAAAAACGGCTCGAAGATCCGTCCGAGCGTTCCACGGTCCATCCCGGGCCCGGTGTCATGCACTTCCAGGCAAACGTACTCGCCGGCCTGGATTTCGAGCTTGCTCTGCCGCAGGTGGTCGGCGTCGACCTGGCAGGCCGAGGTGCGAACCAGAATCTCCCCGCCCTCGTTGCCGAGCGCCTCGGCTGCGTTCTCGATCAGGTTCCTCGCCACCTGTTCTATCTGTTCGGCGTCTCCCTCTACGGGAGGCAGCTCGGGAGCGAGGTCTTCACCGATGATGATGCTTGCTGGTATGCTGTCGCGCAGCGCGTCGATGGCCGCGCCGGCGGTAGCGGAGAGGTCGACCGGACGAAGCACGAAACGGCCTTTGCCGGCGAACGCCAGCATCTTTCGCGTAAGCTCCGCCGCCTTCTCGCCCTGCGCGATGATGGCTCGCAGAAAGCGGCGGTTCTGGTCTGCGGGCGGCAGAGACTCGAGCACCAGGCTCGCGTTGCCCAGGACGCCCGTGAGCAGATTGTTGAAGTCGTGCGCGATGCCTGCGGCGAGGACGGCGATGCTCTCCATGCGCTCGGCCCGGGCCAGGCGCTCCTCGGCCTGTTTCCGTGCCTCGATATCCTGCACCGTGCCTATCCATTTGACCGCTTCGCCGCGGGCGCTTTTGAGCGGCACACCCCAGGACAGCACCCACACGTACTTGCCGTCGCTCCTGCGCATCCGGTGCTCCACCTGGTAGGGCTGCCCACGCTCGAGCGCGGTGTTGAGAGCGGTCGTGACCATCTGCCGGTCTTCCGGGTGGACAAGCGCGAGCAAACCGACACGGGCGGTCTGTTCGGCCGTCAGGCCGGTGAACTCTATCCACTTGCGGTTGACGTAATCCGGTGTGCCGTCGGGCGACTTGCTCCAGACCATGTGCGGCGCGGCTTCTGAGATCAGTTGGCAGTGCGCCTGGCTCTCGCGGACGGCCTCCTCGGCCCGCCTGCGGTCGGTGATATCCGTCGCGGCTATCCGCAGGCCAGTCGTACTGCCGTTCTCATCGCACACCGGCTCGACGATCGTGTCGTACCAGCGGAGGTTCTCGCCGGAACCCAACGGAATTTCGGCCCTGCGGCCGGCCCCGTTCTCGAGAACCCATTTCTCCAGCTCGATAAGCTCGCGGATCTCCTGCTCGGGCGCTAGCTCCTCCGCCCGCTTGCCTATCACGGCGGCGCCACGAAAGGCAGGATACGGGTTGAAAATCCACGTGTAGCGGAGGTGCCGGTCGCAGGTCGCTACCGTGACGGGGGAGTTCTCGAGCACCATCCGGAACCGGCGCTCGCTCTCTTGCAGCGCGCGCTCCAGGCGCCTGCGGATAGTGACGTCGCGCGCCACGAGGAACAGGGCCACCAGCCGCCCACCGGGCGCCCTCTCGCTGACCAGGTGAACCTCGAATTCCAGTTCCCCATCGGGCCCGGCAACGGGGATGTCGTCGCAGTGTTCGCCGCCCTCACGCACGGCCCGAAGCGCGAACTCGTGCAGGCGCAACAGGCCCACTTCCGCGGGCGTCTTCCCGATGTAATCGGATGGCGGGCGGCCCAGCGAGCGCTCCACTGCGGGATTGACGAAAGTGCAGCGGAGTTCTTCGTCCAATAGCGCCACAATATCCGGGCATTTTTCGAGCAGCGTGCGGAATTCCCAGTCCGCTGGGACCGGCGGCGAGGTCCCGTGCTGCTCCGCTGCACCCGGATCTTCAGCCATATCGAGCCTTTCGCCGAACGAGCGCAGGTTCGGCGCTGAACCATCACGGTCAACCGCACGCTTTTGAGAAAAACGGCAGGATCGGATGAGTTAATGGCGCAAAAACCGCCGCATCGCGGCACATTTGCATCCCCAAATTCGAGTCTCTGTTGGCATTCTAGAGCCCCATTTCGGGATGCGCAATCGAAACGTTTGCGAAACCCCGGGAATTCCAGGAGCGTGCCGAGTGGCCCAAGGGGCGCCCGCGGGTCGAAAGGGCCGCGAAGTCCAGAAGCAGGACGGGTTAGAGGCAATCCTCGAGAGCCAGAACGGTCACGAACTCGCCCAATACGCGGTACTCGTCCTCGTCGGTCAGCACCACCTCGTCGTAGTCCGGGTTGAGCGGCTTCAACACGATCTGGGTGTGGCGCCAGCTACCGTCGGAGCCGCTCTTATTACTGTGGTAGACTTTCACCGTGAACTCGCCGCCTCCGCCCGAGGTGGCACGCCGCCAGACCAGCACACGCTTGCCCACCCGCGACCCGCCGATGTGACGGAACACCGCGATCGAGCCGTCCGGCACCAGCGGCTCCATCGAATGCCCCTTTACGTGAACCGCAAAGGTGCCGGGCGTGACGCGGATCCACGGCGGAGCGGCGATGCGCTCCTCCGGCTCCACCTCCATGTCCTCGCCGAAACGGCCCGCGGCCGCCCGCAGTGAGTACACCGGCAGTTCACGGACCCCAGCCGGACCCTCGCCGAGCACCCGGCGTTCGTAGAGGCGCTGCACGGCGACTGGGAACTCGCGCACGAAGGCGCTTTCGCGATCGCTGATGCCGACCGCGTTCGAGAGCCGGTCTTCGAGGAGTTCGAGGTAGCGCGCGCCGCCGAGTTCGCGAGCCGCGGCAGGGATCTCCTCCGCCCACAGCGCGATAGCTTCGTCGTCGAGGTCCTCCCGGAAGCGGGAATAGAGCACGTCCCTCTCGGGATCGAGCAGCAGCACGCCTATCGGCCTGCCTCCCGAGCTGAGGAAGCTGTACTCGGCCCTCCTGACCGGAAGCACCATAGAAGCCCTTTTACCTCAAGTCGCCCTCAGGGCGCAGGACAAATCGCCGCGGTCCGGCGAACCTGGCTTCGCGGCCCGCCAGGAACAGCCGCTAACGCTGTCCGTGCTCTCGCTGCTCAGGCGCCCATGACAGTCCACGCACCCAGCCCGCGCCGGGATGGCCTGCGAACCCGGCCGGCATAGCTCCGCGCCGAGGCAGCCCGGACAGTTCCCAGCCAACCTGCGCGCCCACCGCTCCAGGCCTTCACTTTTCCGGGCGTTCGCCGCTCCGCACGTACGCCAACAGTGACGGCCCGGCCCCGCGCAGTCGGCCCCGCTCAACTCTATCGGACGCGGGGTGGAACAGCGTTAGCCCTATCATGTGTTATGCTTGCAGGAGAACGGCGCTATCGTCTAATGGTTAGGACGGAGCCCTCTCAAGGCTCAAATACGGGTTCGACTCCCGTTAGCGC
>JBLNBX010000089.1:0-8954 GCA_050260275.1 bacterium | reverse complement strand
CGTGCCCGCCTCGCCGCACGATGTCGTGAATATACAGTACACGTCCGGCACCACCGGGCGCCCCAAGGGCGTGCTGCTCACGAACCGCAACCTGGTCAACAACGGCAGGTTCATCGCCGAGCGCCTCAGGGCAACCGAAAACGACCGTATTTGCGCACCCGTGCCGCTGTACCACTGCTTTGGGTGCGTCATCGGCGTGATGGTCTCGATCAACTCTGGGGCAACGCTCGTGATGCCCGCCGCGCAGTTCGACGCTCTCGCTACGCTCCAGGCGGTGCACGAAGAACGCTGCACGGCGCTCTATGGCGTTCCCACCATGTTCATAGCGGAGTTCGAGCACCCGCGGTTCCACGAGTTCGACTTCAGCTCCATGCGGACCGGAGTGATGGCCGGCTCGCCCTGCCCTATCGAGCTGATGAAGCGCGTCGTAAACGAGATGAACTGCCGCGAGCTTACTATCTGCTATGGCCAGACGGAGAGCTCGCCGGTGGTGACCATGTCAGACGCCGGCGATCCCCTGGAAACGCGCGTCACGACCGTAGGTCGCACGCTCGGCGCTGTCGAGATTAAGCTGATCGATACGGAGACTGGAGAGACGGTCCCGGTGGGCAAGCAGGGCGAGTTGTGCGTGCGGGGGTACGCGGTGATGAAGGGCTACGACGGCGACCCCGAGGCCACCGCTCAGGTCATCGACTCCGAGGGCTGGCTGCATAGCGGCGACCTGGCCGTCATGCGTGAGGATGGGTGCTTCCGCATCACCGGGCGCGCTAAGGACATGATCAGCCGCGGCGGCGAGAAGGTGTATCCGCGCGAGGTCGAGGAGTACCTGCACACGCATCCGAAGGTGGCCGACGTTCAAGTGGTCGGCATTCCGGACAAGCGCCTGGGAGAGATCGTGGCGGCGTGGATCCAGCTGAAGAACGGCCACACGGCTACTGCAGACGAGATTCGCGATTACTGCAAGGGGCAGATCGCGTACTTCAAGATCCCGGAGCACATCCGTTTCGTCGATTCGTTCCCCATCACCGCGAACGGAAAGGTCCAGAAGTATCTCATCCGCGAGCGCGAGATCGAGGAACTCGGCCTGGCGGAATCAGCCGCGACGGCGACGGCCTGATTGCTTCGTCGTAGCTCGCTTTAACCTGCACCATCTCGTGTTGGCATACCGTCCCGATGCGGACGTCAAGACGGCGGGGCGCCTTCACCTGCCGGGCCGCACGGGTTTCCGATCGGTCAGAACGCCAGCATTGGGACTGAACCGGGCGAAAAGCTGCTGTCGCGCAGCGCGGCTTGCGCCGGAAGTTGCGGGCGAAATAATTGCATAATGCGCAGCGGCAGACGGTCTGCATTGGCCTTTGCTGCCCTGATAGATTTCGCCGCGCTGAGTCTCGGATAATGTTCTGAATAGCCTATCCAGATGACGCCCTCGCAGGAGATGTCCAGGGGCCGGACTCTTCACTCGTGGAAGGAGATCGCGGCATGCCTAGGACTAACGGTCCGGTCGGCCCAGCGCTGGGAACAGACCGCCGGCCTGCCCGTTATACCGCCAGGGTAGCGGCACCAAAGCGCGCGTGTTCGCATATGCCGACGAGCTGCTGCGATGGCGCGGGCAGGGCGGCTTCCGGACAGAGGAGCCCGAACCTGCGCCGCCAGTAAGCCGCCGCCGGTTCTGTCACACGGCCGTTGCAGGGGCCGCTGCCGGACCCATCGCGGGCGTGGCGGCCTGGCACCTGGGTTTGTTCGGCGCCGGCGTGCCGGCCGACTGGATGGTCGAGCGCACCGTGCTGAAGATCCTCAACGCGAAGGGCAAGGAACTCTGGCAAAAGCGTCTCCGCTCCTGAGCGCGAATTTCGAGTCGGCGCCAGATGGAAACGACCCCCGCCTAAAAAAGTTTCGGGAGTTCTAGTACAATCCTTTCAATCACTTACCGATGACTGGAGCGTACTACGACACGGTGTGACAGTCGCACTTTGTCACGCCGCGTTGTGTTGAAGCCGCACACTGTCTGGTCGAGAATGCAGTACTCGTGCCCGGCACGATTCGCGCCCGTGCGCTCCGCGACGGGATCGACCATCCCCATTCTGGAGGGAATGACACGCCATGAGGCGCTATGCAGTAATCCTGACATTTCTGTTTCTGGTGTCCACGGCAGGCCTGTGGGGCGCCACGTTTACATCCGAAGCCACTTTCGAGGGACGGCGACGTATAGCGGGCAATACGCCTGGGGCAGCGGCACCTATTGGACATAGTCTCCCGGTGGTTCCAGTGCCAGCTACTTCTCCGACTGCTACCCCTGCTATTTCACAGACCAAAACCGGATTTACATGGAGTTCGCCCTGCCCTCGGTTACCGGCAACATCACCGACGCGAGCCTCATGGTGTACGTGACGGCGTTCGCGGATAATACGGACAACGGCTCCGGCTCGGCGATCCTGTATCATCAGGCGAATTCCAGCGCGCTGACCCGCAACGCCTACAACGACCGGAGCGCCCTGAATACGTCCGAACGCGGTCAGAACATCACCAGCCCGGGCCTCGGCTGGGTTTCGCTCCCGGTTACTTCATTCGTAATCTCGGACTACAACAACGGCTACAGCTACGCGACTTTCGCGTTCTGTTTGAGTTTTCCGCGCCGGGTGGAGAGAACTCTCCGTACCTGAGCATCACGACGGACGCAGGAGGGGCCGTTCCGGAGCCGGCGACGTTCGCGCTTATGGGTTTGGGAGGCGCAGTCCTCCTGTTTGCGCGCCGGCGGACCAGGCGGTAGTTCTGTCGGGCGCGGTGGCGGCGGCATCCGGGGTCGGATGCCCGGCCGGGCATTTACGCGTGTTCTCCGTCCCTGAATCGGCCGGGATCGTCAGGCCGACGCCTTCCGTCATCTCCGTGGTGCGCCGCAGGCATATCAATGCCGACCCTGGCCGGGTGGCGCATCCCGGTCAGGGTGCCTTGCGCCTCGAGCGAAACGGTGTACGTTCCTGCCGGAAGGTACGGTGCGACGTACACCCCTGCTAGGTTGTCCTGGTCGCGGCAGTCTTCCGGGCTGCCGCTGGACTTCCGGGCGGGCGGGAGCAGGTGTGCCCGGCTGCCCTTCCGGGCCTCCGGGTCCGGAAAGGTGTACCGCAGCGCGGTACAATCAGAAAGAATGGGGGCGTAACGGATTCGACGGGATCGAATCCATCGTGAAGAGGCGTGCCGGGTTCCGAGCTCCCGTAAAACGATCGGAAACCTAAAACTGCCAACACGCAGTTTGCATACGCTGCCTAATTTTTAGGCGGCCGCTCCGGCCGGTTGGCCCGCAAGCCGGCTAGCGAGCGTCATCTGGCGGGATAGGCGCAAGGCTTCGGTCCGGAGCCCCAGGCTGAGATCAATCGGGCTGAGCCGCTGTCGCGCTTGCCGGCTCCGACGCGGCGGCTGACAAAAACGAACCGGATACGCACGTAGGCTCCCACGGTGGGCTTTCTCGGACGCGGGTTCGACTCCCGCCGCCTCCACCAGCCTATTTTCTAGGCACGAGCGATGGCGCGATTCCCGGCCTGCACGGGAAAACGATCTCGCTACCACCGATCCTACCGACGCCGTAATGCCCTATCCATGCCGAGGGAACGCCCCGGGTCGATGGTTTCGTACGCAGGAGCACGGACAAGATTAAGTGGGACGAAGCTGAGCAGGTTTGGGAGTCCGGCGCGGCTGGGCGGAAGCTTAGCGGAACAGGGCTCTGAACGTTCGCCTTGCGCTCCTCGGGTGTCGCGCCCTCGATCATTGGGCACTTCCAGCCTGCATGCCCATCCCATCCTTCCGGCCACATCGCGAACACCTTCTCGCCGCATACCGGGCATAGAACCTTTTCGTGAAATAGATCGAGAGCCGTGAGCTCATCGGCGTTTGTGATAGCACCGTCCGCGTTTCGTTTGACGCGTCCATTCCGCTCCGCGATGGGAGCTGGAACCATGCGTTCCCATGCGCTGCGCAGGGCAGCGATCTGCCCGGCTCTGGCCCGGTCTGCTGATATCTGCCCCGTGCCATCGGGCCACTCGGGTTCAGCCGCAAGCTCGGCTAGAACCTCGCCGATCGCTGATCTACGGGCCACCAACTCGCACGAGTTGAGCATGTTGATCGCCCCGCTACCGGCAACCATTGCAATACGCTCGCGTAGAGCCGACAGGTGCTCATGGTTGTAGGCACGGATGATGACCAGCTCCGGGTCGGGATCGCCAGTTAGCGTGCGCGCAGAGAAGACCGAGAACACTCCGTACCGGGCCAGTATCCACATAGACAGCTAATCTATCCAATTCGCTGGCCCGTTGCTGAGGTATAAGTGACGGGCCCTAAGCGCACGGCATACCACCGAACTCGGACCCTGGCTAGAGTCGAGGAGACCTGCCTCTTTCGCCCTCGGCCACCTTCGGCTACCTGCGGCCGCTTCCGCAACTTAGTGCCAGAGTAGATCCCGATACGTCCAGACACAGCTTCCGCTTACTCCGGAGTAGTATATGCAGTATTCGGGGAAACGGGTTAGTTGTGGCCGAAGTACATCAGCCAGCCGATTCCGAACAGCGCAGCTATGAAGCCGGCGAAGCAGAACAGTCCGTAGCGGACGCGCTCGCGGTCGGTGCGCTTCGTCACGATGGCCAGGACGATGGACGTGAACAGGGCAAAAAGGAACGCCGCCTCGAAGTGCGACAGATTCACCTTGGGCATCAGTCCTTCCTCCCGGAGGCGATCTCAAATGCGTCCACCATGGCAAGCACGTTCAGCAACCCCGCGGTGACCAGGAACTTGGTGCCGTAATCATATACGGCGCCGGCCAGATCGGGCTGCGAATACCCCAGCAGGGAGGCCAGCAGGTAGGGAAATCCCGTGGCGAGATTGCAAAAAAAGCCTCCCCAATAAATAAGAATGTTGAGGAGATCCCCGCCCTGGGGCTTCAGGAACTGCCCGCGCATCATCAGGCCGAACAGGAACATGCCGATGACGGAAAAGGCCAGGAGCCCGGCGCGCCCGTAGCGTTTCAACAGGAAATGGCCGCCCCCCGGCACGATCCACGCAGCCAGAAGCGCCGGCCCCCACACTTTGGGGGGCGGCGCCTGCTTGTCCTTGTCAGGCATTTGAATCTTAAGTTTACCAGAGGCCCGAGTGGCTTTCCCGAGCCATGAAATCGGGTTCGCCGGCGGGCGCGAGTACGTCTTTGGTGCTGGGACTCGTGCGAGAATGGAACGGAAGTGCCGGTACGTGTTCAGGTGCCCCGCAGAGCCTTGTTGGTGCGAGCGCTGCTCCACCCGGTAGGCAGGTTCGTGGCGGGCGTGACGCTCGCGCTTGCGATCGCAGGCATCATAACCTTCACGTTCTATTACGTACGCTATTCGCGCCTGATCGACCGCAAGCTGAGTAGCGGCCCGTTCCAATCCACTTCAATGGTGTTCTCCGCCCCGCGGCCGGTCAGCGTGGGCGACGAGCTCACGCCCGACGAGGTCGTCGAGCAGCTCCGGCGCAGCGGCTACACGAAGTCCAGCGGCAACTCCATGGGCTGGTACAACGTCCGGGGCGACGGAGCGGTGGAGATCTTCCCCGGGCCGGCATCCTACTTCGATGATGAACCCGGTGTAATCAAATTTACGGGCAATCGCGTAACGCGCATCATATCTCTGCGCGACAACACGGACCGGATGCAGTACCTGCTGGAGCCCGAGCTGGTTACCAACCTCACGGGCCGCAACCGCGAGAAGCGGCGCCTTGTGGAGTTCTCGGAGATCCCGCCCGTGCTGGTGCACGCCATCCTCTCCGCCGAGGACAAACGATTCTTCCAGCACGCAGGCTTCGACCCGCTGCGCGTGATCAAATCAGCCTACACGGATGTGATCGAGGGCCGCTGGGAGCAGGGCGCATCCACGCTGAGCATGCAGCTTGCGCGCATGTTCTTCCTGAACACTGAGAAGACGTGGCGACGGAAAGCGGCCGAGGTGCTGATCACGCTCCACCTGGAGCAGAAGCTCACCAAAGAACAGATTTTCACCTACTACGCCAACCAGGTGCCGCTGGGATGGCGCGGCAGCTTCGCATTGCACGGTTTCGCGCAGGCGGCGCGCGCGTACTTCGGGAAGGGTCTCGACGAGCTGACGATCGCCGAAGCCGCGACGCTGGCCGGCATGGCGCAGAGGCCGGCCGAGTTCAACCCGTTCTTGCGGCCCGAGCGCACGATACGCCGCCGCAACCTCGTGCTGTCGATGATGCGGGACAACGGCTACATCACCGAGGAGCAGCTCAAGGCCGCTCTGGACGAGCCATTGCGGCTCGCGCCGAGCGAGCTTGAGTCCGCCGAAGCGCCGTATTTCGTGGACCTGGTCCATAACCAGCTCCAGTCCGATTTCGCGGACTACGATTTCCGCAACAGCAATTTCCGTGTGTACACCACGCTCGACCTGAACCTGCAGCGCGCGGCCATCGACGCCGTGCAGGCGGGCCTCAAGGAAATCGACCAGCGCCTGAGCCGCCGGCGTCCGAAGAAGGGCGAAACGGCTCCTCCGCAGGCGCAGGTGGCGCTGGTGGCGCTCGACGCCGAGACGGGCGGCATCAAGGCCCTGGTGGGCGGCCGGAACTACGGAGCGAGCCAACTAAACCGGGTGCTGGCAAGACGGCAGCCTGGGTCTGCTTTCAAGCCATTCGTCTTCGCCGCGGCTCTGAACACAGCGATTGAGGGCGGGCCCCAAGTCCTGACCCCAGCCACGATGCTCGACGACGAGCCTACTACGTTCTGGTTCGACGGGAAGCCCTATGCGCCCGCCAATTTCAAGAACGAGTACCACGGGCGCGTTACCCTGCGCCAGGCGCTCGCGAAATCGATGAACATTCCCACCGTGCGGCTGGCCGAGATTGTGGGCTACGACACAGTGGAAAACCTCGCCAAGCGGGCCGGCATGAGCCTGAAGATCCAGCCGACGCCGGCCATCGCGCTCGGCGCATACGAAGTGACGCCGCTCGAGGTGGCGGGAGCCTACACGATATTCCCGAACCGGGGAATGCTGATCAGGCCGAACGCCGTTTCGCTCATCCGTGACCGCCACGGAAGAGTGCTGTACAGGCACCGTCTGCAACCCGAGCCGGTCCTCGATCCCCGCGTGGCGTTTCTCATGACCAGCATGATGGAGGAGGTGCTCCGGAGCGGCACGGGCGTCGCGGTGCGCGCGCGCGGATTTGCCCTGCCGGCCGCGGGAAAGACGGGCACTTCGCACGACGGCTGGTTTGTAGGCTTCACCTCCCGGCTCATCTGCGCCGTATGGGTGGGCTTCGACGACAACCGGGAGCTCAACCTGGAGGGCGCGCACTCGGCCCTGCCTATCTGGACCGAGTTCATGAAGCGCGCGCACCAGTTCCGCGAATACCGGAACGTGCGGCAATTCGAGGCTCCGGACGGCGTTGTTAGCGTCGAGCTCGATCCGCTCACGGGGCAGTTGGCGATGCCGGGCTGTCCATCGACCAGGGTTGAGTATTTCATCGCCGGCACGCAGCCCGTGGAGACCTGCCGTCTGCACGGGGGAGGAGCGACTCGCGTGGCGTCGTGGGAGACCATCCCCGCTGCGCCGCCAGACACTCCGGCCATGACCACACCGCCTCCGCCGCGCCTCCCCAGCCAGGCAACGCCGCGGCGCGCCGGTGTTCAACCGCTGCCGCCGGTGGAGACCGCGCCCGCGCCTCCTCCGCCGCCGGAGAAGAAACGTGGATTCTTCGGCCGCATCGGACGGGCGTTGGGCATTTCGAAGTAACTGCGGGGTGTCCTGGCGCAGCCGCCGATCCTCCCCCAAGCTGGTAACTGGCGGGTGAATCCGCTTAGAATGGCTTAGAAGGGGGACTGTCATGTTTCCACGCGAGGGGTTTCTTGTCCTCGTCCTAGCAGCAATCGCTCTGCCCGCTGCCGCAACGCTCGCGCCGGCCGGACAGCAGCCGCAGGAACAGTCGCAGCCGGCGGCGGAGCAGCCCGAAGAGCAGATTGTGCAGCCCGCGTCTCCCAAGCCCGAGAGCCTGACGCCCGAACAACGCGGCGACATCTTCATGGCCCGCAAGATGTACCGCGAGGCCATCGAGCAGTACAAGACGCTTCCGCAAAGCGCCGTCGTCCTGAACAAGATTGGCATCGCGTACCACCAGTTGATGGACTTCCGCACGGCGGAGCGCTACTACAAACAGGCCATCAAGAAGGACAAGAAATACGCGGAGGCGGTCAACAATCTCGGAACCATTTACTACTCGAACCGAAGCTACCGCCGCGCCGTGAACCAGTACAAGAAAGCCCTGAAGATCAGTCCCAACTCGGCCTCTGTTTACAGCAACCTCGGCACGGCGTATTTCGCGCGCAAGAAGTATGACGACGCGATGGCCGCCTACCGCGAGGCCCTCAGGCTGGATCCTGACGTCTTCGAGCACAGAGGCTCCTTCGGCGTCCTCCTGAGACAAGCCGCCATCGAGCAGCGTGCCAGGTACCATTTCTACATGGCTAAGAGCTACGCCGGCGCGGGGCTGTTCGACCGCGCGCTGCTCTCCATACGCCGCGCGCTAGAGAACGGCTTTAAGGAGAAGCAGAAGTTCATGGAGGACGCGGATTTCGAGAAGATGCGCGAGATGCCGGAGTTCCAGGAACTGATGGCGGCTGACATACGTGCTCTCGAATAGGCGCGCGCTCCTCGCGGCGGCGCTGTTGACGGCGGTTCTGCCCGGCTGCGGGCGCCGGCAACAGGACGGAGTGCGCCGCGTTGCCGTAGTCGCGTTCGACAATCAGTCAGGAGACGCCGCGCTCGACTGGCAGAGCCGCGGCATCGCCGATGGCATCGTGCTCGCGCTGACTGGTTCCCCCCGTTCAGCGGCTGTGTACGTCCCGGCCCTGGCCGGCGCCTTCGCCTCGCGCCCAACACACATCATTCACGGCTATATCAGCGCGCGCGGGCGCGCGCACGCCGCCGTCGAGG
>JBLNBX010000088.1:0-25322 GCA_050260275.1 bacterium | reverse complement strand
TTGCTCCGAATGCTCAACTCGAACATGAAAGTACCATAATTCTGCTGAGGCGTGTGCGGGATGCAAATTCCCTCGTATCTTCGGAAGGCCCTCCGCTGCGGGTCGGCGAGAGGCGGCTGGACGTCCGGAAGCGGGGCCAGGCCGACCGCGGAGGAGGGATCCCCGCTGCGGCTCCTGAGTCCGGCCAGGTCAATTCCTGGCGTGCGTCCGCACCGCGAGCGCGCTCACGAGGCCAATGTGCGCGCGATCAATCAGAACAGGATCAAGCATATGCGAATCGTTTCGTTTGCTCTCAACGCGGCACTGCTGATTGCAGTTGCCGTCGTCCCCCTTGTTGGACAACAGGGCACAGGGTACCTGAAGACGAAAGTCGATCCCGGGCGGGCGGGTGTGTTCATCGATGGCGAGTACGTCGGCCCGGCGTGCAATTTCGGGATTGGCAGGAAGTACGCTGTCACTGCCGGCGAACACGAGGTTAGGCTCTCAGATCCCCGGTACGAAGACCGTGTTGTTAGGGTCACGATCGAGCCGGGTAAGACCACAAAGCTGAACGAGAAGCTGACAGCCTTGCCGAAGCCCAAGCCGCCGTTTGGACGCCTGCGCGTCTTGACGGACGACAAGTTTGCGGCTGTGTACGTGAACGATAAATTTATGGGGCACGCCGACGAGTTCAGCCACCCGGGGCAGGGACTTCTGCTGAATCCCGGAGAGTACACCGTTAAGGTGGTCAAGGTCGGCGCCAGAGATGGCGCAGAGGAGAAGGTGAGGCTCGATGCGAACCAGGTAGCCGTGGTCCGCATGAAGTAAAAGTATGGACGGGGCTCAGCATGCCGGCGGCCTGGCTCGGGAAGTCCACCGATGGAGTTCTCCGGTGCGAGCCGCCGGCGCACCCATCCGTTACTGCTTGCCGTGCTGGGCGGCCGAAACCCTTGCGCACGCCGCCAGCGCTCCGGTAGTGTCGATGGCCTCGCCTCCCTGCTGAACCTCACGGATCACGCCGGCCCTATCGATGATGAAGGTCGCGCGAGCGGCCATCTTCCGGCCCGGCGTCATGACCCCGTACGCTTCGGCCACCTTGCCGTCGGCGTCGCTTAGCATTGGAAACGCCGCCTTCAGGCTTTCCGCCCACCGTCCGAGTGTTTCCAGGTCATCCGTGCTCACCATGAGCACTTGGTTTCCGCCTGCCTCGAATTTCTGGATATCAGCCTGAAATCCCTGGGCTTCCTTTGTGCAACCGCCCGTGAACGCCTTCGGGAAGAACGCGAGTACAACGTTCTTCTTACCGCGAAAGCCGCTCAGGCTGATACTGCCCCCCGTTGTGGCAGGCAGGGTGAAATCAGGCGCAACAGTGCCTATAGCAGGACTCGCCACTCGTGCCTCCTCCGGTCTTCCGCTCGTCGGCGCCTGGGCCGCCAGCGACAGGCAAACGGCCCCTATACCCAATGCAATTCGCCAGCCTCTCACTCAGTCCCTTCCTTTCCCGGCAAACGCAAGCGAAGCCTACCGCCGCTCCGCACGCCGGCGTAACAGCCGCAAGCCGGCATGCCGCCGTGCTGATTTGACGCTCCATCCAGGACGGAAGAAACACGAAACACGCGTTACTTAATCACCGGCGCCGGCGCGCGGTAACGCCGCTCCGCCTCTTCCTGCTACAATTCCTGCGATGAAAGATTCGACTTCGCGGCGCGGTTTTCTCGCGGCAGCGCTCGCTGCTCAGGGCGCTGGGGCGGCACAAGCGACCCCTCCAATCATCAAGCGGCAGCTCGGAAAGACGGGATTGCGGGTCTCGGCGCTCGGTTTCGGGTGCATGACCACCTCCGACCCGGTCGTCATTGAGCGCGCCGCGGATATCGGCATCAACTACTTCGACACCGCGCGCGGTTACCAGGGCGGCAACAACGAGCGCATGGTTGGCGCGGCGCTGAAGGGCAAGCGTTCGAACGTCGTCATCTCGAGCAAGACGCCCGCAAAGACCAAGCAAGAGGCGCTCGCCGACCTCGACACCAGTCTCCGCGAAATCGGCACGGATTACCTGGACATCTGGTTTCTGCACAACCGCAACACGCCCGAGGAGGTCACCGACGACCTGCTGGAGGCGCAGCAGCAGGCCAAGAAAGCCGGCAAGATCCGCTTCGCCGGCGTGAGCGCTCACTTCAACATGCCCGGCATGCTCGAGTTCCTGGTGAAGCGCGGGGCCACGGACGTTGCGCTCGTGAGCTACAACTTCACGATGCAGCCGGACGTTACGCGCGCCATCGAAAACGCGCGCAAGGCAGGCATGGGCGTGGTGGCCATGAAGGTGCTCGCGGGCGGGTTCAGCCGCATTCGCCGCGGCGACCGGCTCTACGGCGCGGATCCCACGAAGCTCACGGCAACGCTGAAGCAGGAAGGCGCGATGACGGCTGCCATAAGGTGGGCGCTGAAGAACGAGTCCGTCGATACCGCCATCGTGTGCATGACGGACTTCGACCAGCTCGACCAGAACCTTACCGCCATGGCGAAGCCGTACGGGCCGGACGACGAGAAACTGCTCGCGTCGCAACTGGCGTACATAAGCCCGATGTACTGCCGCATGTGCGGCGCCTGCACCGGCGTGTGCGACAAGGGTGTGCGCGTAGCGGATGTGCTCCGCATTTTGACTTACGCGGAAGGCTATCGCGACTTCGCGTTGGCGCGCTCCAGGTATCTCGAACTGCCGGAGGAAAGCCGCAGTGCCAGGTGCAGCGGCTGTGATGCCTGCTCCGTGAAGTGCCCTAATGGCGTTGCCGTGCAGGCGCGGCTCGTGGCGGCGCAGCAGATGCTGGCCTAGTGCCCGGCGCCTGCCGCCGAGGCATGTGAATGGCTGCCGGGTGCGGGGAAGGCCGGCGCTTCCGTGAAAGCAGGCGAGCGGCTCCTGAACGGGTGTGCGAACCCTGTCAGCCAGGCCGCGAAGGTGGAAACGGGCGAGAGGCACGTATCAATGATTCTTGGCAGCAGCAGCGGATTTGTGGCCGGACCGGCCAGTCCCGGGTCGCACGTGCTCGCTGAGGCTACTCCTGCATCGCGGAGCCACGGCAGGAATCTGGCGTCATAGACGCCGCCCGGATAGCACAGGTGCGACGGCGTTCGTCCCGTCATCGCCCGGATTTCGGCGCGGTTGCGCTCGATTTCGCGCATCAGCGCGGCACGCTCGGGCGGCATGCAGTGCGCGTGGGTGTGAAGCTGAAAATCCACGCCATTCCGGGAAAGCCACTGCACCTCGGACGGCCGCAGCAGCGTCAACACCCGCTTGCCGCATAGCTCGTCGTAGTCCACGCCAAGGCTCTGTGCCGATCGCCTCGCCAAGTCGTCGCGCTCCTGAATGGTGAGCGGCTGCGCGGCGTTCTTGATCGCCCGCATGGCTGCCTGCCGTGCCGGAACGCTGGAGAGGTCTATTGCTTCCTGGCCGTGCCCGAGCACTTCGCCGAGCCGCAACCGCGCGCCGCGTCCCTTCCAGAGCAGATAGGAGCAGACGCAGTCGAAAACCGGGCGGTTGAAAAGGCAGTAAGAGGTCTGAAGGAACACGGTCGCCGGGAAACCATTGCTTTTGAGCAGAGGGTACGCGCGCTCTTTGAAGTCAAACAGGCCATCATCGAACGTAATCGCGACTGAGCGCTCGGGCAGTTCCCCGGATCTGAGCATCTCGATCGCCTCCATCAGGGGCAGCACGGTACAGCGGTTCCGCTTAATCGCTTTGAACCGCCTCTGCATGTTCGCGATCGTGGCCGAGTAGGTAGGGCTCCAGAGGTGCTCGTCTTCCAGGCTTACGCTGTGATAGCCGAGTATCAGCAGCCGGCGGTTGCGCCACCTGCTGCGCCGTGTGAGGGCGAGCGCGCCGGTGTGCCGCGCCACGAAGAACAGCACCCGCTTGGCAATATGCGCGCCGCGCATGGCAGCCGCTCGCGTCATTGCCATCGCCATCGTGTCCGGGCTGGTCCTTTCTTATATGCGCCGGGCGGGCGTGGCGAACGTATGTTAGTTCGCACGCTCCGTCAGATCACTCGTCGACGGCGACACTGATGCGATCGCCTGAAAGGGCGATCAGGTCTTCCACTACAGCTCAGTGTACGATCGAGGCGAGCGCCGGCCTCATACATAATTGCTCTTCGACCAGCGCGAGCAAACTTACAATGGCCAGCAAGTGCCATCCGTGCTCTTCCAACACCTCGGGCCCCTTCAAGGTTCCTGGGCGGCTCCGGAGTGGCTTCCAGAAACGCCACGAACTCAGATCGCTATATCATGTCCTTCCGTCTGCGAGTAATAGTAACTTGCAGACCGCAGCAATGAGAATAGTAACACAGATAAACCGGACGGCAACCCGCAAAGTGTGGCGGCGCCCAACATAAGATTACTAAGAGTGTCGCGGCACCCACGCGTGATCGGCCCACCGCAGCAGACCCTCGCGCGCCCACAGCAGGAGACCGGTACGGGGCCGGAGCTGGCCTATTTCGTGGAGCCGGCTTGTGCGGGCTCCCTCCAGATCGCGCGGATGCGGCGGCGCATCTCCTGTCAGCAGGCCTCCGTGATCCGCTCAGGTTTGGGCCGGGAAGGTCAGGTTCGGGCAGAAGCGGCCCAGGTTTGGGGCGAGCAGCTAAGACGCCGTGAAGAAGCCCTGAGGCCGGGCTGCAGCTCCATCGAGCGCGCCACTAACGGAGATCCTTCGCTCGGCTTCGGTCAGGTGAATTCTCAGCGGCCCTCTTAATGACCTGATAAGCCGCCAGCCGCCAGGGCGCAGCGGCTGCATCCACCGCCCGAACGAGATTGCCATCCGAGAGCCCGGCCGCGCGCGCACTCGATGGCGGCACTCTTCGCGCCGGCTTCCGCCAGCGCTGCGTTAGCCACCTTCAGCGAGTTTTCCGGGCGTTACAAACGCCGTTCAGCGCGCCAGTTGCTCACGAATTTCAGCAGCAGCGCGGCGCGCCCCCTCGGCGTCGCCCTTGTCGAAGCTGATCGCTCCTACGCGCGCGTGCCCGCCGCCACCGTACCGCTCGCATATGGAGGCCAGATTGTGGGCGAGCGGCTCCCGCGCCCATGGATTTGACCCCACCGATACCTTGGTGCGGTAGCTGGCCGTGCTTACCGACACCGTGTAGATCGATTCGGGGAACAGGTAGTACGGAATAAACTTGTTATACCCTTCGAGATCCTGGTCGATCAGGTCAAAGTACACGACGCCGTTACGGCACTCGGCCCGCTGGCCGATGATGTCGATCGCGCGAAGGTGGCGTTCGTAAAGCCGCTTGAACTCGCGGGCGATGTCCGGCTCAGCCAGGATCTCCTCAAAGCTGCGCCGCTGCATCCACCGGATGACTCGCTGCACCAGTTCGGAGCCCGATACGCCCTCGATCACGAGCGTGAGCTTCGTGGCGGGCGCGGCCAGCTCCACCGCCGTCTTTGCATCGGCATACTGTGCCCCGTCTATGATCTCTGCCCATCTCACCAGTTCGCCCAGGTCGGGTGCTTCGAATCCGAACCGCTCGCGCGCCACGGTCGCGATGAAATTCGTGCACGACCGGAAAGACGGGTCATAGAGCTTGCGGTCGCTCTTCTCGCGCTGGTAGTGCTCGGAGTCTTCGGGACTGAGAAAGGCGCTCTGATGATGGTCGTACCACCATGTGAGCCGCGGGTCGGGCGAGTACTTAAAGTCGACGATCGCGTTCTCGTCACCGTCGAACATGCCCGGCTCGAACAGAGCGCCGGCCTTGTGGGCCAGCCCCGTGTACTCGAACTCCGCATCCGGATGGAACCTGCCCTCGATGAAGCGGCTAAAGAAGGCGGCGGCCGCGGCGCCATCGAAGCAGTGGTCGTGATATAGGATTCGGATGCGCATAGGGGAAAGCTCTCTAGATTGCCTCAAACGGCGTGCTTAATGCAAGTTCATCAGCACGCTGTGTAGTTGCCCCGACACAGCGTCGCCTCATATCGGCAACGAAATTCTGTCGACCCCAGGCAGACGGGAGGGTGATCGAGTCGAGCCAACCGGAGTTGCACGCGCTGAAGGTGATCGAGGATGCGAACCACCGCCCAGTGACGGTGGCCGAGGTGCGCGGCTGCCCGTCCGTGACAGGACGGTCAGCCTCGCGTTCTAATGAAAACTCATGACTAACCACTCGCTGGGACGCACCTTTCGGCAATGAATCTTCTATGGATCGGGCTCGGCAGCGCCCTCGGCGGCATCGGCAGATTCGCGCTTCAGGGCGCCGCGGCGAGGCTATTCGGCGCGACGTTCCCTTGGGGTACGCTGGGCGTGAATGTCATTGGGAGTGCGTTTATCGGCTTCTTTGCCGGATTGACGGCTCCGGAGGGGCGCTGGTTTGTCAGCTCCACCACGCGCCAGTTCGTGATGATTGGTGTCTGCGGGGGCTTTACCACGTTCTCGTCGTTCAGCCTGGAGACGCTTAACCTGGCCAACGATGGCGAGACGCTCCTGGCCGGCGCGAACGTCGCCGCCTCCGTCGTGATCTGTCTGTTGGCTGTCTGGGCGGGCCACGCGCTCGCGGCCGCCCTTAACCGCTAGGAGGCGGAATGCAGCTCCCCGAAGATGCCGTTCTGCTGCGAATCTTCATCGGCGAGAACGACCGCTATCATCACCAGCCGCTCCATGAAGCGATCGTCATGAAAGCGCGCGAGCAACAACTTGCCGGCGCGACGGTGCTGCGCGGGCCGATGGGCTTCGGGCGCGCCAGCCGGCTGCACACGACAAAGGTTCTGAGGCTTTCCTCGGACCTCCCGATCATCATCGAAATTGTTGACGGCAAGGAGCGTATACAGGCCTTCCTCGCCATGCTCGAGCCCATGCTGGGCAGTGCGCTTGTGACCCTGGAGCACGTCAAGGTGATCCGGTACGGCCAGGGAACCGGCACCGGCCCGCCGGCGTCTTCATCAGGAAGGGGCGGATAGGCGATAATCGACGGAAGTGGCATTCCGAGGTTGCGCCGGCACACCATGATTCCCTCCCAGGCCGAAACAAGTACCGGGCAGCAGCGCCGATGGGGCGCTGGGAACCGGGTTGCGCTTCTCAGTGTGGCGGTCAGCCTCACGCTCGCATTCACGAAGATCCTCATCGGCTGGATTGGCGGCTCTACATCGGTGATCGCCGACGGTTTCGAGTCCGCTGGCGACGTCGTAGCATCGAGTATCGTCCTGTTCGGGCTTGTCATAGCGGCGCGGCCGCCAGACGCAAAACACCCTTACGGCCACGGCCGTTTTGAGATGCTGACCGGACTCGCCGTGGGCGTCATTCTCGGGGTCGGCGGAGTCGGCATTTGCGTCAACTCTCTTCGCGGTCTCAGCGACGTGCATCCGCCTCCGGCGCTGTACACCATCTGGCCGCTGTTGGGCTCCATCGTTGTTAAAGCCGCACTGTCGACCAGCAAGTTCCGCGTCGGCCGCCGCATCCAGAGCGCATCTCTCATCGCAGACGCATGGAACGACATGGTGGACATCCTGTCGGCAACGGCCGCTCTCGTTGCCCTCGGCCTCACGCTGTACGACCCCACCCGCTTCCTCGCAGCCGACCATTTCGGCGGTTTTGCGGTCGGCCTGATCGTGTGCTTCACGGCTATTCGAGTGGTTCGCGACACCTCGATGCAGCTCATGGACACCATGCCTGAAGAGCCGCTGATGGAGCGCATCCGCTCCGTTGCGGCCACGGTTCCAGGAGTGCTCGGTGTCGAAAAGTGCTATGCTCGCAAGACCGGTCTGCAGTACCACGTTGATCTGCACCTCGAGGTGGATCCGGAGATGAGCGTGCGCGACTCGCACGACATTGCCACCGATGTGAAGCTGCGCATCTGCGCCGAGTTGGATTGGGTGGCCGACGTGCTGGTCCACGTCGAACCCGCGCCTCATGTGGTGAACTGCCCTGTAAGGCAAAAAGTGACGAGCGTCTAGCCTTCGATCGCTCTCAGCCTGCGATAGAGCGCGAGGCCAGTGCCGCCCCGGCAACCGCTCCCGCAGCTCCCACAGCTGCCGGGATGGTTGTCGAGCGCGCGGGCGCTTCGGCGCTTCATCGAGGCGGACGGCTGATCCGCCCAGCCAGCCGGGAGCCAGCCAGCACAGCCATATAAAGACGGTCGCAAGAGTCCCTACAAACAAAATGGTCTTGCTGACCGCCGCCGGCCGCGCGGCCGATCCGGCCGGCCCGCTCGAATTCGAGATGCCGGTTGACGGCCAGCCCGCGCCCCGCCGCGCGAAGAACAGTCGAATGCTGAGCGGCTGAGCGTCAGATCCGGCCGGCGCGCAAGACGCCTCGAGCGCGGAACCGGCCTGGTGCGCCCGGCTGTTAGCGCGGGATCGCCCCTGGGAACACGTATGCGTACATCATCACGATCAGCCCGATAAAGACGGCCAGCACCAGACTGTGGATGGCGATTTTCCGGAACAGCAGCCCCTCTTTGCCTTCCTGTCCCGTCGCGGCGCACGCGATTACGAGGGACTGCGCCGCCACCATCTTGCCCATCACGCCGCCGGCGCTGTTGGCCGCGCCCATCAGAATCGGGCTGAGGCCGAGTTTATTCGCGGTTATCACCTGAAGGCTGCCGAACAACGCGTTCGAGCCCGCGTCCGTGCCGCTGAGCGCGACGCCCAGCCAGCCGATCAGCGTCCCGAACAGTGGGAACAGCACGCCCGTGCGCGCAAGCGCCAGTCCCAGGGTGGCATCCATGCCCGAGTACCGCGTGAGGTAGCCGAGGCTGAGCATCGCCATGATCGCGGCCACGCTGTACCGCAGCCGGTACATCGTCTGTCCGAACACTCCGAAGATGGCCTTCCAGGAGAGGCCCAGCAGGCGTCCCGCGAGCAACCCGGAGAAGAACGTGCCGGTGCCCACGGCCGAGAGCCAGGCAAAATCGAGGATGGCGGGCTCGGCGTAAGGCGCGCTAACGGCCGGCGGTTGCCGAACCACTCCCAGGTGCAGCCCCGGCATCGGCATCTTGATCGAAACCGCATCGAGCAGGCGCGACACGGCCGGCACTCCCCACACGACGACGAAAACGGACAGCAACAGGAAAGGCGACCACGCAACCAGTGTTTGCTTGAAGGTGGGGTTTGGCCCGTCCTCCTTCTGGTCCACCTTCTGCATGAAGCTCTCACCCTGCCACACCTCCGAAGGCCGCCACACCTTTCCGAAGAAAATGGCAAGAATCAGGAGCGTACCGATGCCGCCGACGATGTCCACCAGCGCAGCGTCCATGTAATTCGACCAGAAGAACTGGATGCCGCCGAACGCAATACCCGTCGCGAGCAGCCCCGGCCACACGGCGAACGTCGCGCGCGTGGACGCCATCATGCGGATCAGCCAGAACGGCAGGATCAGAGTCGTGAGCGGCAGGATGCGCCCCACCATCGCGCTGAACTGCATTTCGGGCAGCCCGGTTACAACCGCCAGCGTTCGTATGGGATTGCCCAGCCCTCCGAATGCGACCGGTGCAGAGTTCGCCAGCAGGCATAGCACGGCGGTCTGGAATGGCGGGAAGCCCAGGCCAATCATCATGGCGGCGGTGACCGCGATGGGCGCGCCCGCGCCGCCCGAGCCCTCGAGCAGGGCGCCGAAAGCGAACGCGATGAGCAGCGCCTGGAGGCGGGCGTCGCTCGCGATCATCTTTATAGACCGCTTCATCACCTCGAACTGCCCGGTGGCGACGGCGATGTCATAGACGAACACGGCGGCAACAACCGTCCAGGCGATCCGTACCCAGCCGTAGATCAGCCCGTTGGTCACGGCTCCTGCGATCATGCGCGCGGGCATGCCGAAAACGGCGAATGCGAGCACGACGGCAGCAATGAAACCGTACGCGGCGGCGCGCCACGCGGGCGTCCTCCGCACGGCCAGGAAGAAGAAAAGCGTGAGCGCCGGAACGGCAGCAGCAAAGGTCGAAAGCGCTACGTTCCCCAGCGGGTCGTACGTCTGCAGCCATTGTTGATTCATGGTCGCTTCGAAGGAGACTAGCATACTCCAGGCGACGCAAGCCCCGCGCGGTCCAGGCGCCCGGGCGCCGCGGCCCCTTCGAACCGGGGCGCCTGCCTCCGGGCTGAGAGCAAAAGCGGTTCCCTTCGGCGCCGGATTCGTCTATACTGGCCGCCATCGGCCTTTGTGCCGGATCCTCAGGACTGGGGAAACCAACTATGCCGGATCAAACGCAAGAAAAGCGCCGCTTTAGCCGCCGCGGATTCGTAAGTTCGATCGCGGCCGGCGCCGCTGCGCCCGCGGCCTTGGCGCGGAGCGCCGGAGCGCCCGCACCGCCTCAGCCGGGCGAACCGCCACTGGTACCGATAGCACTCAATGTAAACGGCCGAAAATACGAGCTCGAGGTCGAGCCCCGCTGGTCGCTCCTGTACGCGCTTCGCGAGCTGATTGGTCTGACCGGCGCGAAGCCAGGCTGCGAGCGCGGAGAGTGCGGATGCTGCACCGTGCTGATGGACGGCGTCGCGCGCTACGCGTGCATGACCTTGGCCGCCGAAGCCGAGGGAGCGGAGATCACCACTATCGAAGGTTTGTCCAACGGCGAGCCGAGCCCTGTGCTGCGGGCCTTCGTCGAAGAGGACGCAATGCAGTGCGGCTACTGCACACCCGGCCAGGCGATGGCCGTCGAAGCGCTCCTGAGATCCAACCCGGAACCGACGTTCGACGAGATCCGGCAAGGCGTCAGCGGCAACCTGTGCCGCTGCGGAGCGTACCCTCACATTTTCAATGCCGCGCGGAAGGCGTCGGAGCTGCGGAAGGAGAGGAGCTGACATGAAACAGTGGGATAACCCAACCATCGTCGGCAAGCCGGTCCCCCGCGTGGACGGTTACGAACGCGTCGGCGGCTCCGCTGTCTACACGATGGATGTGCGCCTGCCGGGAATGCTGCACGCCGCCGTCCTGCGCTGCCCGCACGCGAACGCGCGTGTGAAGAGCCTGGACGCATCCGAAGCGGCGAAGATGCCCGGCGTGCGGGCCATCATCTCAGTGAACGACCCCGAAGGCGCTGTGCCCTGGGCGGGCAACAGCAGCCGGATTTTTGAGACCCACTGCCGCTACCAGGGCGAAGAGGTTGCCGCCGTAGCCGCAGATACGCAGCAGCAGGCCTGGGACGCGGTGCGCGCCATCCGCGTCGAGTATGAGGTGCTCCCGCACGTCACGGACGCCGCCGAGGCCCTTAAGGACGGCGCGCCAAAGGTCTGGGACACGGGCAACGAGGTCGGCGAGCCCTCGCGGTATTCGCGCGGCGACGTGGATAAGGGTTTCGCAGAGGCGGACGCGATCGTCGAAGAGACATACAGCACCTCTTGCCTGATCCACACGCCCACGGAGGTGCACGGATCAGTCGCGCAGTGGCGGGGACGGCGGCTGCAAGTATGGGACTCGACGCAGGGCCCGTTCGCGATCCAGCAGAGCCTCGCGCAGTATTTCAGGATCCCGCTCAGCGACGTGCGCGTGATCGCGCGCTACATGGGTGGCGGCTTCGGCAGCAAGCTCTCTATCCACAAGCACACGGTGATCGCCGCGATGCTGGCGAAGCGGACAAAGCGCGCGGTGAAGCTGTTCCTGACAAGGGAAGAATCTTTCCTGTGCGTCGGAAACCGGCCTCCGCACACCATCACGGTGAAGATCGGAGCGAAGAAGGACGGCACACTCACCGCGATCGACTACAAGGGGTTCGGCACTTCCGGCGCCTATCCGGGCCGGAGCAACACCGATTTTCAGGTCCGCGATCTGTACAAGTGCCCGAACGTCCGCACAGAGGAGCGGCACATCTTCGTCAACGGGGGAAGCGCACGGCCGTTCCGGGCGCCCGGCTATCCGCAGTGCGCGTGGGCGCTCGAGCAGGCCATGGATGCGCTCGCCGAGAAGCTCGGAATGGATCCCGTCGAGCTGAGGTTGCGCAACGTGCCAACGATCAGCCAAGGCAATGGGAACCTGCCCTACGCGACGACGGGCCTGGCGGAATGCCTCAAGAAGGGCGCCGAGGCGTTCGGATGGCAAGCGGCGCGCTCGCGCCCGAAGGCTGATGGCGAGATCGTGCGCGGTGTGGGTGTTGCCGCGGGCCTGTGGGGCTCGGCGGGTGGGCCCCCTTCGACGGCGATCGTGAAGCTCTTCCTCGACGGCAGCGTGAACCTCAATATCGGCGCGGCCGACCTGGGCACGGGCACGAAGACCGTGATGTCGATGATCGTCTCAGAGGAACTCGGAGTGCCCCTCGAGAAGATCTCCGTTGAGTGGGCCGATACGGGCAGCACTCAGCCGACCGGACCGAGCGGCGGCAGCAAGACCGTGATCACGGACGGGCCTCCGGTGCGCGACGCTGCGGCCCAGGTCCGCGAGAAGCTGCTTCAGATGGCGGCGGCGCAGCTCAATGTGCCGGTGTCGGAGGTGTCGCTGCAAGGCGGCAAGATCGTCTCCGGCGGCAAGCAGCTCGAGTTCTCGGAGATACGCGCTTTCGCGCAGCAGCAGATCGTGGTGGGAGTCGGCACACGGGCGCCGAACCGCACCGACAAGATACAGCGTCCGTTCGCGGTGCAGTTCGCTGAGGTGGAGGTGAACAAGCGCACCGGCGAGATGAAGGTGCTGCGCATGCTCGGCGCGCACGACAGCGGGCGCGTGATGAGCCTGCTAACGTTCCGCAACCAAGTGTACGGCGGCATGGTCATGGGCATCGGGTTCGGTTTCCTCGAGCGCCGGATATTCGACACCATGACCGGCCGTGTGATCAACGCCAACTGGTACGACTACAAGCTGCCGACGGCTCTCGATGCTCCGGCAGAGGTGGCCTGCGTACCGGTCGAGATGATAGACGACTCTACCAACATCGGCGCGAAGGGGCTGGGAGAGCCGGCCACCATCCCGAGCGCGGCCGCGGTGGCGAATGCCTTGTATAACGCCATCGGAATCCGCATCACGGATGCGCCGGTGTCCGCGTCGCGGATAATCGAGGCCCTGAATGCGAAGGGCAACCGGGGGTAGCCATGCTGAAGAAATTTGCGTATCGACGGGCTCGCACGCTTAACGAAGCATCCGCCGCCGCGCGGCTGCCCGGCGCGCGAATCATGGCGGGCGGCACCGATCTGCTCGGCTGCATTCGTGACGATGTCTTCGAGGCCACGACGGTCGTCAGCATCTCGCAGCTCAAGCAGCTCAAAGGTATCTCCGCCACTCCGGCGGGAGGATTGCGGATCGGCGCGCTGACGACGCTGTCCGAAGTGGCCTCTAGCAAGGAAATCCGCGAGAAGTATACGGCGCTGGCCGAGGCGGCGGCGTCCGCCGCGAGCCCTCAGCTTCGCAACCAGGGCACGCTTGGCGGGAACATCTGCCAGAGGCCGCGCTGCTGGTACTTCCGCGGGGGCTTCAACTGCGCCCGGAAGGGTGGCGACATGTGCTATGCCGTCGTGGGCGAAAACCACTACCACGCGATCTTCGGCGCGGAGACCTGCTATGCGGTCCACCCGTCGGACACCGCGCCGGCGCTGGTTGCGCTCAACGCCAGCATCCGCATCGCGGGTGCGAGGGGAGGTCGCACCGTGGCGGCCGAGAAGTTCTTTGTCCCCGCTACTCAGGACGTGACGAAGGAGACCGTGCTTGCCGCGGGCGAGATCGTCACCGAGGTGATCCTTCCGCCTGCGCCCGCGGGCATGCGCAGCACCTACCGCAAGGTGCGCGAGCGCGGCTCGTGGGACTTCGCGATTGCGTCGGTGGCGGTAGCCGTTTCCGCTCCGCGCAACGCGCGCATCGTGCTCGGCGCCGCTGCGATGACGCCGTGGCGTTCCGCTGAGGCGGAGAAGGCCTACGCATCGGGGGCTGCTCCGGCGCAGGTAGCGGAGGCGGCGGTGGCCAACGCACAGCCGATGGACAAAAACGGCTACAAGGTCCCGCTGTTTAGGGGCACGGTGGAAGAAGTGCTTCTTAAGCTGTAAGCAGTTGCCGCAGTATTGCCGCAGACGCGCGCGGGGGACTCTTCCAGCGTCCCCCGCGCAGCGCCTGCCGTTCCTACTTATACTGGCCGTATGAGAGAGATGCTGGCTGCTGTGGTGTTAGTCGCGGCCGTGGCTGCGGCGCGCGGCCAGGCTCCCCCGCAGTCGCCGGAATACGCCCCTGATTCCAGAATTGTCCTCGACGTTACGCGCGTAGACATTCTGCTCACCGTCACGGACAAGCGAGGCCGTTTCATCACCGATCTTAAGGGCGAGGACTTCGAGATAACCGAGGATGGAAAACCGCAGACCATCATCGGATTCTCCACGCGTTCGGAGCTTCCCCTTCGCCTGGCGATACTGATCGACAGCAGCAACAGCATGCGCGAGCGGTTCCGGTTTGTCCAGGAAGCCGCGATCGAATTCGCTACGAACGTGATGCGGCCGCCTGTCGACAAGGCGACGGTGATAAGCTTCGACGCCGAGATCGACCGGACATCTCCGATGATCTCCGACCCGGACGAGCTCGCGCGCGCCATCCGCAGTTTGCGCCCTGGCGGCGGGACATCGCTCTATGACGCCATCTACCTGGCGTGCCATGACAAGCTGGCTTCGGACCAGTCCGTGACCGAGCACCGCCGCGCGATGGTCATACTGAGCGACGGCGAGGATACGCTCAGCCGCCGCACGCGCGACCAGGCGCTGGAGGCCGCCCAGAGGGCGGGTGTAGTCATCTATGCCATCTCGACCAGTACGGACCGGCTGGACACCTACGGCGACAAGGTGCTGAAGTATCTGACGCAGGAGACCGGAGGGCTAGCCTTTTTCCCGTTCAAGCTGGAGGATCTGGGCAAGTCCTTCGACCAGCTCGCGAACGAGCTACGCAACCAGTACAGCATTTATTACAAGCCCGAGCCGCCCAAGTTGGACGGCCGCTTTCACAAGATCGACGTTCGCGTGAAGAACCGGAAGAATCACGTGATTCGCGCCCGCACCGGCTACTATGCTCCTAAGCAATAGAGGCGCCGCGGGCGGACGGTCCGCGACCGGTCACAATTCTGAGTGGAGCGATGCTCTCGGCCGCCTCAGATCCCGCGGCGGTCTTCCGGATGGGCGCGCGTTGATCTTCGCGGATCCGGCGCCAGGCGCCGCACGAATCCGGCGGGCTACACGTCGCAGATGCGGACTGCCTCGGCGAGCGACTCCAGCGGATCCCGTTTAGGGCTGTACTCGTGCCCAAGGTAACCCGTGTATCCCGTCTCAACGATGGCTTGGGCTATGGCCCGGTAGTTCAACTCCTGGCTTTGCGGGTCTATTTCGTTGCGGCCCGGATTGCCGGCTGTATGGAAGTGTCCGATGTGGGCGATGTTCTCCCGTATGGTACGGATAATATCTCCTTCCATGATCTGCATGTGATAGATGTCGTAGAGCAGCTTCACGCGCGGGGACGCCACTCGCTTGATCACCTCGACTCCCCAGGCCGTGTGGTCGCATTGGTAATCGGGGTGATCCACCTTGCTGTTCAGCAGCTCCAGGCAGATCGTGACGCCCTTGTCCTCGGCTTCGGCCTTCAGTTTGTTCAGGAACGTCACGCAGTTCTCGATGCCCTGTTCGCGCGTGAGCGACCGGCGGTTGCCCGAGAGCACGATGACGTTCGGCGCGCCAGCCGCGGCGGCCTGGCGGATCATGTCGCGCGTGGCGGCCTCGGCGGCGGCGTGGTTGGCGGGGTCGTTGATGCCGTTCACGAGCGAGTGCCCCGCCGAGGGCGCTATGACTGGCACCAGGCCGTACTTCTTCAGAACGGGCCAGTCGGAGGGGGGAATCAGATCCAGCCCGCGCAAGCCACATTCGGCGGCCTCCCGCGCAATCTGCTCGATGGTTTTGCGCCTGCCGAAGCAGCTCCGCGTTGCCGACTGCTTCAGGCGGCCTTTCAGTTGCGGTCGGCTCTGAGCAAGGGCGGCAGCCGGGGTAAGTGCCGCCGCGTTGAGGAAGCTTCTCCTGGTCGTCATGGCTATCCAGTATATGAAAGCGCCGTTGTGTCCGGCCCGCCCCCGGTGCCACGATTCTAACTGAGTGCCGAAACTTGACTTTATCTATTTCGATGCGGGCGGAGGGCACCGCGCAGCCGCCACCGCGCTGAAACTCGTCATCGATCAGCAGAACCGCGGGTGGGACGTGCGCCTGGTCAACCTGCAGGAGATGCTCGATTCCATAGACATATTCCGCAAGCTGACCGGGCTGCGGCTGCAGGACATCTACAACGTGCTGCTCAAGCGGGGATGGACGCTGGGCGCGGGGCCGCTCGCGCGCGGCATGCAGCTCATAATCCGCTTGTATCACCGTAAGGAAGTCCGGGTGCTAGAGCAGCACTGGCTCGAAAGCCGGCCGGACCTCGCGGTTTCGTTCGTCCCGCACTTCAATCGCGCCATAGTCGAAAGCCTACGTCGTGCGTTTCCGGGAGTGCCCGCCGTCACCGTAATTACCGACTTCGCCGATTACCCCCCTCACTTCTGGATCGAGCGCGAGAGCCACTACCTGGTGTGCGGCACGGAAAAGTGCGTTGAGCAGGCGCATGCGCTCGGCCACACCGATGACCGCATACTGCGCGCGAGCGGCATGATCATCCACCCGCGGTTCTACGAACCTGTCACCGTGGACCGCGCCGCCGAACGGCGCCAGCTTGGGCTCGACCCGGACCGTCCGACGGCGCTAGTCCTGTTTGGCGGATACGGCGCGGGAGTCATGCGCGAGATAGCCGCGCGGCTTGAGGAGTCCGGGCTCGGCGTGCAGCTCATCATGATCTGCGGGCGTAACGAGAAGCTGCGCGAAGAGCTGTCGCGCATGCGCGGGCGGATGCCTATGTTTGTCGAAGGCTTCACGACAGAGGTGCCGTACTACATGCACCTCGCGGACTTCTTCATAGGCAAGCCCGGGCCGGGGTCGATCAGCGAGGCGCTGGCGATGAAGCTGCCCGTGCTGGTCGAATGCAATCTCTGGACGCTGCCGCAGGAGCGGTACAACGCGGAGTGGGTGCGGGAGCGCGGCGTCGGTATCGTCGTTCGCGACTTCCGCCGTGAAGTGGCGGGCGCGGCCCGGACGCTGCTCGAACCCGGTAACCTGGAACGTTTCCGGGAACGCGCGGCGGCGATCGGCAACCGCGCCGTGTTCGAGATTGCGGATTTCCTCGGAACGATCCTGGAGCGGGCGGATGCAGCGGCCTAGCGGCCCCCGGCGTTTGCCGTCCCGCGTGCGGTAAAGTCATTTAGGTATGTATTGGCTCGGAATCGACATCGGAACAGGTGGCTCTCGGGCTCTGCTTGTGGACGCCCAGGGCAAGGTGCGCGCCGGATTCACCGCGCTGCACGAAGATATGCGCATGGAGCGGCCGCTTTGGGCGGAGCAGCGGCCGGAGAACTGGTGGGAGGCGGCGCAGCAGGCCATCCGCGGCGTGCTCGCGCAGGCGGGGGTGACTGGCGCGGACGTTAAGGGCGTCGGTCTTTCGGGCCAGATGCACGGGCTCGTACTGCTGGATGGCGCGGGCCAGGTGATACGGCCATCGCTCATTTGGTGCGACCAGCGCAGCCAGGCGCAGGTGGACTGGGTTAACGAGAAACTCGGCAAAGAGAAGGTGCTTGAGTACACCGCGAACCCCGTGCTCACCGGCTTCACGCTTCCCAAGCTGCTCTGGGTTCGGGATAACGAGCCGCAGAACTTCGAGCGCGCGCGCAAGGTGCTTCTTCCGAAGGACTACGTCCGGTTCTGCCTTACGGGCGAGTACGCGACAGAGGTTTCCGACGCATCGGGCACCTCGATGTTCGACGTCGTGAACCGTCGCTGGTCTTTCGAAATGATGGACGGTCTTGGGCTGGATCGCAGCCTGCTCCCCGCCGTCTACGAATCGAGCGACGTGACGGGCCGCATCAGCGCAGCCGCGGCTCAGGCCACCGGCCTCAAGGAGGGCACGCCGGTTGTGGGCGGCGGAGGCGACCAGGCCTCGAGCGCAGTCGGCAACGGCATCGTTGAGCCCGGTATCGTATCGGATACGCTGGGCACCTCCGGCGTGGTCTTCGCGCACATGGAGAAGGTGGAGTACGACCCCGCCGGCCGCGTCCACACGTTCTGCCACGCCGTTCGCGGCAAGTGGCATGTGATGGGCGTGACGCAGGGCGCGGGTCTGAGTCTGCAGTGGTTCCGCAACCAGCTTGCTCCGGGTACGGAGTACGACGCGCTCACGGCCGAGGCCGCGTGCGCGCCGGCCGGCTCGCACGGCTTGATTTGGCTGCCGTACCTGATGGGCGAGCGGACGCCGCACCTCGACGCGATGGCCCGCGGCGGCTGGATCGGACTCACGGCGAAGCACACGCGCGCCGACCTCATCCGCGCACTGCTGGAAGGCGTCAGCTTCAGCCAGATGGACTGCCTGGCGATCATCGAGGAGTTGGGCGTACAGGTTTCGTGCGTCCGCGCCTCCGGCGGCGGCGCGAAGAGCGCCTTCTGGCGCCAGATGCTGGCCGATATCTTCAACAAGCGGGTGGTGGTGCTCGAAACCCAGGAAGGCTCGGCCTATGGTGCGGCGCTGCTCGCGGTTGCGGGAACGGGCGAGTACTCGTCAGTGCCCGAGGTCTGCCGCGTCGCGATCCGCGAGGTGGATTCGGTGAGCCCGAGGCCAGAGGAGGCCGCCGCATACGCCCGCTTCTACGAAGTCTTCAAGGCCGCTTACCCGGCCGTGAAGCCGCTCTTCCCGAGGATGTAATGGGTTCGGGCTGGCTTGGCAGGACTGATGCCGCGCTTTGCTGACGTCAGCCTGCCGGTGCCGCTCGACCAGCCGTTCACCTACGAGCTGCCCGAGTCGCTGCGCCACCGCGTGCGGCCGGGCAGCCGCCTCACCGTGCCTTTCGGCGCGCGCAAACTCATCGGCGTTGTGGTCGCGGTTCACGACGAAGCGCCCAGAGCCGCAACGCGCGAGGCGCTGCGCCTGCTCGACGAAGAACCCGCGCTGACCTCGGAGCTGCTCGCGCTCGGCCGCTGGATGGCGGAGTATTACTGCGCTCCGCTCGGCGAGGTGCTGCGCTGCATGCTGCCGCTCTCGGCCGAGATCCGGCGCGGAAAGAACTACTCGCTCACCGACAAAGGGCGCGACGCGTTGCGGCAGCTCGCGCTCACGGATTCGGGCGGCGACCCGCAGGTGGAGCTGCTGCGGATGCTCGAGTTCCGGAGCCTCTCGGTGCCTTACCTGCTGAAGAAGCTGCCGGGGGCGAAACAGGCGATTCGCTCCCTCGAGAAACGCGGGTTCATCGCCGCCGAGGATGTCGAGGCGGACCGCGATCCGCTGCGCGCGCCGTCGGCGAGGCTGCGGCTCGAACTCGTCCGGCGTCCTGAGGGGAAGCTTCCGAAAGCCCAGCGCGAACTGCTCGCGTACCTCGAACTGCACCCCGGATCGCACAATCTCAAAGACGTGGAAGCCGCTGTGCCGCACGCAAGCGAAGCGGCGCGCGCGCTGGCGCGGGCAGGCGCGGTGACGCTCACGCCGGATAGCGCGCTGCCGGGCGCCTTCCCTCCGCGCGAACGCCACGTCCTGAATGCCTGCCAGCAGTCCGCCTTCGGGGCCATCAGAGCGGGCATCGAGTCGCGCAGCTTCCACGCATTCCTGCTGCACGGCGTGACCGGCTCGGGCAAGACCGAGGTGTACCTGTGTGCGATCGAGGCAACGCTCGCCAGCGGGCGCGGCGCGCTGCTGCTGGTCCCGGAGATCGCGCTGACCCCCGCGGTGGCAGGGCAGTTCTATCAACGCTTCGGCGATCGCGTGGCCATACTGCACTCTGCCTTCGGCGACGCCGAACGCGCCGAGCAGTGGCGGCGCATACGTTCGGGCGCGGCGAGCGTAGTGGTGGGCACGCGTTCGGGCGTGTTTGCTCCGGTGCGGGACCTGGGGCTCATCGTCGTCGACGAGGAACACGACCAGAGCTACAAGCAGGAGGAGACGCCGCGGTACAACGGCCGCGACGTGGCGGTTGTCCGCGCGCAGGCAGCGGGCGCGTGCGTCGTGCTCGGATCCGCGACGCCGAGTCTCGAGAGCCGGTATAACGCAGAGCGCGGCAAGTACACGCTGCTAACGCTCCCCGAGCGGATCGAGCGGCGGCCGATGCCGAAAGTCGAGCTGATCGACATGCGCGAGGAGTTTCTGGAGACGCGGAAGCAGCAGGTGTTCTCGCGGCGGCTTGCGGAGGAGGTCAGGGCGCGCGTCGAAGCCGGCGAGCAGACGATGATGCTGCTCAATCGGCGGGGTTTTTCGAGCTTTGTCGTGTGCCGAGCCTGCGGGGAGCGCATCCAGTGCGCCAATTGCGCGGTGACGCTCACGTATCACCGGCGCGACAACCGCCTGCTGTGCCACTACTGCAACTACGCCATGCGCGTGCCCACGCACTGCCCCAATTGTCACGACGAGCACTTGTATTTCATGGGCGCGGGTTCGGAGAGGGTCGAGGAAGAGATGCACCGCATGCTGCCCACGGCTCGCATCGCACGCATGGACCGCGATACGGTGACCGGCAAGCGGCGGTACGAGTCGATACTCTCGGCTTTCAGGAATGGCGAGTACGACATTCTGGTGGGCACGCAGATGATCGCCAAGGGGCACGATATCCCGAACGTCACGCTGGTGGGCGTGGTTTCGGCCGATATCGGGCTCGGCATGCCGGACTTTCGCGCCGCCGAGCGCACGTTCCAGTTGCTAATGCAGGTGGCGGGCAGGGCGGGGCGGGGCGAACTGCCCGGCAAGGTGCTGATTCAGACTATCAATCCCGATCACTATGCCGTGCGCATGGCGGCCTCTCACGACTACGACGGTTTTTACGCGAAAGAGCTGCAGTTCCGGCGCGCGATGCGCTACCCACCCTTCGCCGCGCTCGCGAACGTGCTGGTGCGCGCGCGGGAACGCGAAGACGCCGAGCGCAAGGCTTGTGAACTGGGCGGGCTGCTGGAGCCCGCGCCGGAGGGCCTGCGCGTGCTCGGGCCGGCGGAGGCGCCGGTTCCGCGCCTGAAAGCGGAATACCGCTATCAGCTCCTGCTTAAAGCGGCGTCGCGGAAGACGCTTCGCGCCGCTCTCAATTCGCTTCGCGCGCACGCTCTGGAGCGGAAATGGCCGGCCACGGCGCTCGTGATTGACGTCGATCCGGTCACTCTGATGTGATGGCTGCGTGCGCGGGTTCGAACAGATGGACGCCAATCTTCGCGCCACTCTGGCTGTGTTCGCTTTAGCGCGGCGTGGCGGAGAAACGCGCGAAGAGTACGGACTATCGCTGGTGTCATCTCGCGTGGACTACGCGATGTTCAACTCTGCGTCGCTGACCGCGCCGGTTTCCACTCCTGCCGAACTGTTCGCCAGGCTCAAAGACGCCGCCGCGTTCTACAGGGATCGCCGGCTGCCGTGGTCTGTATGGCTGTGCGCCGGATGGCTCATGCCTGCCGCGCTCGACGCGGCGCACCGTATGTGCGAAGCGGCCGGTCTGAGCTTCGTCGCGCAGCTCCCCGCGATGCAGGCCGAAAGGCTCAGCGGCCCCACATCGCCGCTTCCGCAACTCGACATCCGGCGCGTCGAGGATGCTCAGACGCGCGAGGGGTTTACGCTGCTGATGTGCCGGGCCTTCGGCGTGCCGCATAGCGCCGCGCGCAGCATCTACGTATCGGAGAGCACCTGGCGCGGTCCGCTGTCCGGATATGTCGGGTACAGCGGCGGCGAGATAGTTACATGCGCCGCCACCGTGGTGCATGCGGGGGTTGCCGGGGTGTATGCCGTAGGCACCGTTCCCGAGCGCCAGCGCCGCGGGTACGCGGAGGCGGTGATGCGGCACGCGCTGGCCGACACCGAAGCGCGCTTTGGCGCCTATCCCACCATTCTGCAATCGAGCGCGGCAGGCTACCGCCTGTACGAGCGCATGGGCTTCCGCACGGTGACGCGCTACCTTGTGTTCGCCAGCACGTAAGCCAACGATTGCGCCGCGCGCTCAGCGGTTCAGAGGACCAATTCCTTCGGATGGCCGCGATCTTGCCACTTGATTACCGCATAGAGGATAACGAACAGCGCAACCGCTCCTGCCGCAAAGTGCCACGCGTGCTGGGCAAGCCAGGCGGCTGAGTTCTCGCCCACCATCACTCCCAAGTAAGCCAGCCCGTAGTAGCGCGCCGCGCGTGCGGCCACGATCACGAGCAGAAACGCCCGCCTGGTCACGCCGAGAGCCCCCGCAGAGATCACAAATACCTTCAGCGGCAGCGGCAGCGGAAGCGCCGCGGGAATGAATACCGTGAGCAGCCCGTATCGCAGGAACCAGCGGTGGAAGCGGGCCGGCCACCCCGAGAGCGTGTGCTTGCGCAAGTATGCCGTGCCGCCTCTGCGTGCGATAGAGAACAGTATCAGGTTGCCGATGATCGAGCCGATGAGCGCCAGCGTTGCGCCCAGCATCGCCACCCTTATGCCCGCGGTTCCCAGGGCCGCGACGAGAAGATCGACCCCCAACGGCAGGGGAATGCCGGCCGAGTCCAGTATCGCGAGCACAAATACGCCGAGCGGCCCCCACGCCACCAGCGTACCGACGATGCTCCTCACCTGATTACCGTGTTCTCAAGCACACCGATGCCCTCGATGTCTACGCGCACCACCGAACCGGGGCTGAGCGGCCCCACGCCGGCAGGCGTTCCTGTCGCGATCAGATCACCTGGAAGCAGAGTCATGAATTCGGTGATGAACTGAATGATCCGCGGGATATCGAACACCATGTCGCGCACGGACGCATCCTGTTTCTTCTCGTCGTTGACGAAGGTCCGGATGCGCAGGTCGTGGAGCGGCGCCTCGCCGCAGGGGACGATCCATGGCCCGACTGCGCAGAACGTGTCGAAGCCCTTCGCGCGGGTCCACTGTCCATCCTTGGCCTGAAGGTCGCGCGCCGTAATATCGTTGACGCAAGTGAAGCCGCGCACGTGTTTCCAGACCTCTTCCCGTTTCAGGTTGCGCGCGCGGCGGCCTATCACCACGCCCAACTCGCCCTCATAGTCCACGCGGTTCGAGATCGGCGGATACACGATGCAGTCGCGGTGCGCGATGAGCGCCGACGGCGGCTTAAGGAAGATAAGAGGCTCCTCCGGCGGTTTGTCACCGAACTCGGCGGCGTGGTCCAGGTAGTTCTTGCCCACGCAGACGATCTTCGAGGGCGAACACGGCGGCAGCAGCCGCACCTGGCTGAGTGGATAGGATACCCCCTCCCGCTCGCGGACGGTCTCGCCCTCGAGCGTCCCGTAAAGTACGCCCGCGGAGCCGTCCGGGGTAGTCGGGTCGATATCGCGGTTCAGGCTGAAACGGATATATCTTGTCATTGAGCTGTTGCCTCGACGGGATCGGTACGCGCGCTCTCGTTCCCGCCCTGGTCGAACGCGCTGACTGAATAACGGTACGAAACGCCGGCCTTGACGTCGCGGTCGGCATAGAACGGAGTGGGGAGCGCATCTGCAACGCGCTCGAATGCGCCGCCGGCGGACCGGTACACTCGGTATCCCGCCAGGTCGCTCTCGCTGTTCGGCGACCATGTGAGCTGGATTGCCGCCGCGCCCGGGGTGGCCATCAATCCAGCCGGTGGCGCGGGAGGGAAGATGTCCCGCGGCGTAACCTCGACGGCGGTGGATTGCTCGCTAAAGGCTTCGGCGTCTCCGGCTTTGGCGAAGGCCTGCACGAAGTACTCGTACGGCGTGCCGAATCTGGCTGCCGTGTCGATGAACTCGGACTTTTCCGCCGTGCCGATCAGCTCCGGTTCGCCCTGCCCGGAAACACGCCGGAAGACGCGAAAAGAGGTTCCACCGGGCGCCTTCCAGTTCAGGCGGACGCCGGCGGCCGTAGCCTCTGCTCGCACGCCGGAGGGGGCTTCGAGCGGCGGCATGGGCTTCAGGTGGATGGCATTGGACCAATCGCTGAAACGCCCCTTGCGGCCGGCCAGGCGGACGCGGATCAGGACTTCGCGCCCAGCCCACTGCAGCGCAGGCAGTTCGACCTTTACGAGCCCGGGGCCATCAACCTTGGCATCGATGCGCGCCGCGCGCTCCTCCCACGCGTCCGGCGGGCCCGCGCGCAGATCAACCTCTTCGAAGCGGCGCAGCGGAGCGCCGTCGGTCGCCTGAGAAGGCGCCGTGAAAGTGACAATGATGGCGTCGCCGCGCTGCACCGCGCCCAGGTCGTCTATCCGTTGCGGGATCTCCAGCGAGGGAGGTTTCGGATCCCCCACAGACCCGCACCCGGCCATCGCCAGCGCGAACATCAGCGCCGCCAGCCACAGTCTGGCTCCCGTCAGTTTCATCCGATTCTCTGAGAATAGTTCAGGGGCTGCCGCTCACGCTATGCGCGCGAGCGGCAGCGCGGAATTACAGGATGTACCTCGCGAGGTCCTGGTCCTTGACTATGTCCGACAGGGCTTTGCGGACGTACTCGGCGTCCACGCGAATGTTCTTCTTCTTCAGGTCCGGGCCCTCGAAGGAGACTTCCTCGAGCAGCTTCTCCATGATCGTGTGCAGCCGCCGCGCGCCGATGTTCTCCGTGCTGGAATTCACGAAGGCGGCGAGGCGTGCGATTTCGCGCACCGCGTCGTCGGTGAAGGTCAGCTTAATGCCCTCGGTTTCGAGCAGGGCGGTGTACTGTTTGATGAGCGCGTTCTTCGGCTCGCGCAGGATGCGAATGAAGTCCTCCTCCGTGAGAGACTTCAGTTCTACGCGGATGGGGAACCTTCCCTGAAGCTCGGGGATCAGGTCGGACGGCTTGGAGACGTGGAACGCCCCGGCCGCAATGAACAAAATGTAGTCCGTCCGCACGAATCCGTAGCGCGTGTTGACGGTGGTCCCTTCGACGATCGGCAGAATGTCGCGCTGGACACCCTCGCGGCTTACGTCGGGCCCGTGGCCGGACTCGCGTCCCGCGATCTTGTCCATCTCGTCCAGGAAGATGATGCCGCTGCGCTCGACGCGCTCCAGCGCGACGCGGGTCACCTGGTCCATGTCGATGAGCTTCTGCTCCTCTTCCTGCACCAGGTACTCCATCGCTTCGGCCACAGGCATCTTGCGCTTGCGCGTGCGGTTGCCGAACATGCCCGGCAGCACATCTTTGAGATTGATGTCCATCTCCTCGATGCCCGCCGGTGTGCTGATCTCGAACGTGGGGCCGCGCTCGCGCACGTCCAGTTCCACTATGCGGTCGTCTAGCTTGCCGGCGCGCAGACGCTCCCGGAGCTTCTCGCGCGTGCGTTCGGCGGACTCCGTTTCTTCCGGCTGCGGCGGCATCAGCAGGGAGAGCAGGCGCTCCTCGTAGTCGCCGACGCCACGAACACGTACATTGTCAGCGGAAACGGTGACGTTATCGAGCCCGAAGAAGACATCGCGGCCAT
>JBLNBX010000087.1:0-18347 GCA_050260275.1 bacterium | reverse complement strand
AGCTGGTCTCGCAGGTCGTCGAGGTAATCTAGCAGGTTCTGCGGGTCGAGCTGGAGAACCACATCGCCTTGCTTAACGAACGTCCCTGGCTCGACCACCTTCATGAGCGTAAATTCGCGTCCGGAGTTCCTGCCCCGGAACACCGGGATAGTGATCTGGGCGTAGTGCCGCGCGGAGGTCTCACCGCTCAGGCGCAACCGCGTGGGCCCAACCTGAACGGGCACCGCCGAGGGCTGCGACGCAACGCCGCCCGAACCGGTCTGCTGGGCCGGTTCGCTTCGGAGAGCCAGCCACAGCACGCCCCCGAGGCCGACAGCCGCCGCCGCGGCCACCAGCATCCAGCGGCGGCGCGGGCGCACCGGCTGGGGCGGTTCCGGCACAGGCACCGGTGCTGGACCCGGCTGGGAGGGTTCGCGAAATGGAGCCGGGGAGGGTTGCGTGGACATGTTCTCTCCGATCCTGTAGACGTTGATCTCAGTAGAATGGCGCGAAGGTTTCCCGCAAAGTTACGGCCGCCGCTGGCTCAACGACTTACGCCTTCCCGCTCTGCGCTATTCCCACTCGATGGTGGCCGGGGGCTTGTGCGTCAGGTCGTAGAAAACGGCTGAAACGCCGTCGATAGCCATAAGCTCGCGGCACATCCGGGTCAGCAGCTCCGGCCCCATAGGCACGGACCGGGCGGTCATGCCATCGATCGAGTCCACCGGCCGCAGCACCACGGACTCGCCTCCGGCCGCCCCCACCGGAAGCAGAATCACCGGGAATTGCCATATCCGGTCATCGAAACCCGATTCCCGGGAGAGCCGGCGCACAACGGCGTCCGCCTTGCGGAGCCGCTCCAGCCGCTCGCGTGACAGATCGCAGGGCACGGTTCGCAGGGACGCCAGCGGCGCCTTGGAGTCCACCAGGGCCACGACACGATTGATTCCCGGAAGCTGGTTGATGAGTTCCGTTGCGGCAGCGTGCAGCTCCTCACCCGGGCCAGGGAGGCCCTCGATCGCCAGCACGGGCCGGTAGCTGCGCTCGTCGCCCTGAACGCCGACGGAGTGGACCGGCACGATGAACCCGTGCGCGGTTTCCCGCACAGGCTCGGAGGTCTCAGAGCACAGGCACCGGATCGCCAGGCCTGGACCCGGAAACGGATGTCGTGCAAGGAGTTCCGCCGGGAGGCCGAGGCCCGCGCCGATCTCCCGCACCTCGTCCTTGTAGAAGGACGTCAGCGGCTCGACGATGCGCCCCAGTTCTATCAGGCGCTGTATGCCCGGCACGCGGTTGTGGTGCGTCTTGATGACGGCGGCCTTTGCCGTTCCGCCGGATTCGATCGTATCCGGGTAGATGGTGCCCTGGCCGAGGATCCAGTCGCCCTCAAGGAAGTGCCCGGATTCGATGATCTGCTCCTGAACCCGCACGAACTGCTCGCCTATGATGCGCCGTTTCTCTTCGGGATCGCGGATGCCGGCGAGGGCGCCCAGGAAACGCTCCTCGGCGGACTCGAGCATCACCGCGCCCGGCGCGAGTTCCTCGAACGCGGCACGGACGAACTCCGTCTCTCCGGCGCGCATCAGGCCCGTATCGACGTATATGCCGCGGACGCGCTCCGCGCCGAGGGCGCGCACGCACAACGTGAACGCTACCGAAGAATCGACCCCGCCGCTGACGAAAAAGAAGATGTTCCGGTTGCCCGCGGTCTCGCGTATGCCGTCCAGAAGCATCGGGATGCGGTGCATGGGGTTCCAGTCCGCCCGGCAGCCGCAGATGCGGAGAACGAAGTTAGCCAGTATCTCCCGCCCGTAGCAGGTGTGGACCACCTCGGGGTGAAATTGCACGCCGTAAAGCCGCCGCGCGGGGTCGCCGATGGCGGCTATGGGGCAGGCGGATGTGCGCCCGATCACGGAGAAGCCCGAAGGCGGGCGTTCCACCTGGTCGCGGTGGCTCATCCAAACCTGCTGAGGGCCTTCCGGCAGGCCTTCGAACAGTGGCGCGGGCTCGCGCTCCAGGATGGCAAAGCCGTACTCGCCTTTGTCCCCCGTCCGGACCGCTCCGTCCATCAGGTGGGCCATCAACTGCTGCCCGTAGCAGATGCCGAGCACCGGGACGCCGGAGTAGAACAGGTCGGGGTCGGCCTGGGGCGCGCCGGGCGCGTACACGCTGGAGGGGCCTCCGGAGATGATGACGCCCTTGCGGGAGCGCAACTCGCACGCGGGAGTGTCGGAGGGCCGGACGTCGGCGTATACGCCGAGCTCCCGCACCTTGCGGGCGATCAGGTGGCAGTACTGGCCACCGGCGTCCAGTACCGTAATCTGCGGTTCGGGTGAGTATTCAGCCATGGAAGACTGGCCGCGGGCGTCGAGAACCCCGCTGCCATGAAAATACGATCTTAGCGTGCGGACAGGGCTGAGTGGCTCACGCGGGTTCAGATTCCTACGGGAACGGGCGGTGCTGGACCGGTGCAGCGGGCTCGGCGCCGCGCCCGGTCGATTTCAGGCGCACTCAAAGCCGCACTACTCCGTGCAGACTCTTGGCCTGCGGAGCGGTCCAGCCCGCCGGATTCAGTTGCTGTTACTTCCCCGCTTCGGCGTAGCGCTGCGCTACGACCTTCTTGGCCGTCTCGAGCAACGCCCGCGCTTTGGGCATCGCCGCAACAGCCTGGTCGATCGCAGGGTCGGTTTCCACGGCCAGCCGCCTGGCTTCTTCCGCGCCGAACGCACTCGAGTACATCTCAAGCTTGATCTGCTTCTTCAGCCAGTCCTGTATCTCGGCGAACTCGGCTTCGGTGAACCGGATGTTGTTCTTGATGAGGAACGAGTGGAACTCGGCCATCACCGCCTCATCCGGCTCCCAACCTATCTGGAGCTCCGACTCGTGCGTGCCGCGGTAGCTGGCTACGAAGTTGAAGAACGCGTACTTGCGGACGATCGCCTGTTGCAGCTTGTTGAGCTTGGGCGGTTCGTACTTCTCATCGGGGGTGATTCCGCCGCCGCCGTAGACCGTGCGGCCGCTGTCGGTGGACTTTGCATCCAGCGGGTCCTTGGCTTCCGTCCGCTTGCGGAAGTAGTAGTCGTAGAACGACACGTTCGAGTAGTCGCGCTGAATCAGGCGCCCGCTGGGCGTGTAGTAGCGCGCGGTGGTTAGCGCCAGGCCGGTGTTCTCCGTGAGCGGATAGACGGTCTGGACCAGGCCCTTGCCGAACGTGTTCTCGCCCAGAATCCAGGCACGGTCGTGATCCTGCAGCGCGCCGGCGACGATTTCCGCCGCCGATGCGGAGTAGTTGTTCACCAGCACGACGATCGGGTAATCGCGACCCGCGCTGCCCGTGCGCGCCGTATACGGCTTCTCGGCAGATGCCCGGCCGCGGTGCGAGACGATGATCTGGCCCTTGCGCAGGAACCGTCCTGCAACGGCGACTCCTTCGTTGAGCAAGCCGCCGGGGTTGCCGCGCACGTCGAGGATGAGCCCACGGATGTTGTGCTCGCCCAGCTTCCTCAGCCTCTCATCGAGTTCGCGGCTGGTGTTCTCGTTGAACTGTTCGATCTTGACGTGCGCGATGCCGGGACGCACCCAGAGGGCAGGCGGGACGGTCTCGCGCGGGATCTCGTCGCGGATCAGCTTGAACTCGAGTGGGGTGTCGTGGCCCTCGCGGCCGATCGTCACCTTCACCTCGGTGCCCTTGGGGCCCTTCAGGAGGTCGGCGATCTCGGAGAGCGACAGGTTGTCCGTCGGCTTGTCGTCGACGGCCAGAATGGTGTCGCCGGGGCGTATGCCCGCGCGGTAGGCCGGCGCGCCGGGGAACGGGGCCAGAACGATGGTCTTGCCCGTCCCTGCGCGGCTCAGGCTGATCTGCATGCCGACGCCGTAGTAGTGGCCGCGCTGCTCTTCTCTGAGGGCCTGGAACTCGCGTGGATCGAAGAAGTTGGAGTGTGGGTCGAGTACGCGGAGCATGCCCGGGATCGCGCCCTTGTAGATCGCCTTGTCGCCTTCGACAGGCTCGGCGAAGTGCTTCTCCACCAGCGCGTAGACTTTCGTGAACTCCCTTACGCTGGCGCTGATGTCGTCGCTAGGGGCGCTTGCGGCGGCTGCGCCCTCCATTCCGGGAGCGTAGACGCCTCCCAGAAGCGAGCACGCCAGTATTACCAGCGGATAAACGAGAAAGGAACGGCGGCGCGAGGCCATGGGGTCAGTCTCCATTACTGCGTCTCGACTGTATACCGGTCGCGAGGCTGGGGCGCCCGGCCAATCTGATCCTCAGTATAGCAGGCGCCAGCCGCCGGGCCGAGGTTGCGAGAGCGGCGGCAGGTCAGGCCAAGGGTCGGCGCGCGTTTGATTTTACAACGCCCTCGCCCGGCGCGCTGCCGGCATGGCCGCTGTTTCAGATTTCAACGGCTTGCGGGTGGTGCCGGAGAGACGCCGCACCTGGTCGCTCACGGAAACCAGGAACATGGGCTGGCGAGCGTTCTTGAGGATGTCTATGATGCGCTCCTGGTTGTCCTCGAGGTAGATGGAACGCCCGTCTGTGAGCAGGTGAAGGTCCGATTCGTTCGAGAGCACGTCGGCGAGCCTGCGGCCCATCTCGCGCTCCAGGTAGCGCAGAACGCGGCGTATCTTCTGAAGCGAGAATCCCTTACGCCGCAGCTCGGCGATAACGGTGATCTCGATCACCTCGGCAGCCGAGTAGACCCGCTTGTGGCCTTGGTGCTGGGGCGATACGACGTGCCGCTCATCCCACCACTGGAGTTGCCTCAGGCTGATGTTGGCGATTCGGGCGACTTCGATTGACGAGTAAGACTCTTCCGGGGGCAGCGCAGGGCGCGTCTTTTTTGTTTTGAACATGGCGCACAGCTTCCGTTCGGCTTGCCGAGAAGCTCGATCTAGGATTGTACGCGGTGGGTAGTGCCTGTCAACGGTCAATTTTTCGTTAAGTCTCTTCAGGCAGTTACGGCCGTTGCCGGGCTACCCCCCGCCCACGAAATGGACTATCTCAAGGCGCGCACCAGGCGTGATCGCGCGCTCGCTCCAGTCCGCGCGGCGAACCAGCTCGCGTTCCATCTCGACTGCCACTCGCGAAGGCTCCAGCGCGAGCGAGGCGACCAGAGATGCTACGGTTGCACCTTCCGGTATCTCACGCGGCTCGCCATTGATGAAGACCTGCATTGTTTACCCGTATCCCCACGGAAGAGCGTCAGTTGACACTCTCTTTGGCTCATAATTATAGTCGAATGTTGGGCCGGCCGATGGGTTGGGGGGTAGGCCGGGCCACGGGGGGCAGAGGACTTGAGGGCGGCAATGCCTTCTACATACGCCGAGCAGTACTTTCCAATCCTGGTCCAGGTAGTTCTGGCGATGGCGATAGCGGCCGGCATGCTTGGCACCTCGGCGATTCTGGGTCACCGCGTCAGGGACCGCGTCAAGGAGGCCCCCTACGAGTGCGGCATCACGCCCGTGGGCACCTCCCGCGAGCGCTTCAGCGTGAAGTTCTACCTGGTCGCGATGATGTTCATCCTGTTCGACATCGAGACCATCTTCCTGTATCCCTGGGCGGTGGTCTATCGCGAGCTGAAGATGTTCGCATTCATCCAAATGCTGGTGTTCGTCACGCTGGTGCTATCGGGCTTCTTCTACATCTGGAAGAAGGGCGCACTGGCCTGGGCGTACCGCGATCAGCCCGTGCCGGAAATGCCGCCGGCAGGCGACGAGATGTGGTCTTCAAACGGAGGGCCGGGGCAACCGACGGAGACGGTTGGCTCGGCGCAGAGGTCCTGATGCTGCCTGAGGCGCTTGTGAACTTTCCCACCGTTGCGGCACTGGATTCCTGGGACAACTCGGCGATCCTGGACGGCAAGTACGACCGCAACGAGCTCACGCTCATCATCGAGCCCGGACGCATCGTGGACGTTTGCCGGTTTCTGAAGGAAACGCGGCAGTTCATCCGGCTGTCGGCTGTGACCGCGGTGGATTGGTGGCCGGCCGAGCCGCGCTTCGAGGTGGTGTACCTCCTGCACGCCCTGGCGTCCAACGAGCGGCTGAGACTCAAGTGCCGGTTGCGGGGAGACGACGCGGCAATCGAATCCGTCTGCGGCGTGTGGCAGGCGGCTAACTGGTACGAGCGCGAGGTTTTCGACCTGTTCGGCATCCGTTTTCTTAACCATCCCGAACTTACACGCATCATGCTTCCCGACGGCTGGGAAGGGCACCCCTTGCGAAAGGACTATCCCAAAGCGGGCAGGTACGGCTACCAGGGCGAGGCGCTGTCATGAGCGACATGACCGGACCGCCGCCCACGGGCGAACCGCCCACCACTTCCGGCGCGCGCCGGATGACGCTCAACATGGGCCCCCAGCACCCGTCCACTCACGGAGTGCTGCGGCTAATCCTGGAGCTGGACGGCGAGACGGTGGTGAAAGCGGCCTGCGATATCGGCTACCTGCACACCGGTATCGAAAAGGAAGCCGAGGCGAAGACCTGGGTTCAGGCGGTCACGCTCACGGACCGTATCGATTACCTCTGCCCGCTGATCAATAATCTTTGCTACTCGCTGGCTGTCGAGAAGCTGCTCGGCCTCGAGATACCGCCGCTCGCGCAGTGGATGCGCGTGATGCTCAGCGAGTTGACGCGCATCAACAGCCACCTGGTGTGGCTTGGCACGCACGCGCTGGACATCGGCGCGACGAGCGTGTTCCTGTACTGCATGCGCGAACGCGAGGACATCCTGCGCATCTTCGAGATGTTCTCGGGCCAGCGCATGATGACCAGCTACTTCCGCCCGGGCGGGCTAACGCTGGAGCCGCCGCGCGGCTGGCAGCAGCCAGTTAAGAAGTTTCTGGACGGGTTCCCTTCGAAAATCGACGAGTACGAAGACCTGCTGACGAACAACCCTATCTTCCTGCGGCGCACGAAAGGCGTAGCACACGCCACGCTCGAGGACCTTATCGATCACGGCGTCACCGGGCCGATGCTTCGCGCCTGCGGCCTGGCCTGGGATATCCGCAAGGCGGAGCCGTACTCCAGCTACGAGAAGTTCGAGTTCGACGTGCCCACGCGGACGGAAGGCGACGTGTACGCGCGCTACCAGGTGCGCGTGGAGGAGATGCGGCAGAGCACGCGCATAGCGCGGCAGGCTCTCGAGGGGATGCCTTCAGGCCCGTGGAAGGCCGATGCTCCGAAGATCCTGCTCCCGAGCCGCGAGCAGATGAAGACGGAAATGGAGGCGCTCATCCACCACTTCAAGATCGTTACGGAGGGCTACCGCGTGCCCGAGGGCGAGGTGTACCAGGTGGTGGAGTCGCCGCGCGGCGAGCTGGGCTACTACGTGGTGAGCGATGGAGGCACGCGCCCGTACCGCTGCTTCGTGCACGGGCCGAGCTTCGGAAACCTTCAATCGCTGCCCAAGCTGATAGAAGGCCGGCTGGTGGCGGACGCCATCGCGGCGCTCGGCTCGACGGATTTCGTGCTGGGGGACGTAGACAGGTGAGGTGGCCGCGACAGTGAAGCTCTCACCGGAGTTAGAAGCGAAGTTCGATAGGTTGTTGAGCAGCTATCCGCCGGGAAAGCAGCGCTCGGCGGTGGTTCCGATGCTGCTGTATGGCCAGGACGAGATCGGCTCCATCACCGACGAGCTCGTCGAAGAGGTGGCGCGCCGCGTGGGCATCACTCCGCTCCAGGTGAACGAAGTAGTCACGTACTACTCGATGCTGCGGCGCAAGCAGCTCGGCCGGAACCACATACAGATCTGCACGAACATAAGCTGCCTTCTGGTCGGCGGCGCGGAGCTGTGGGAGCACGCCTGCCGGAAGCTTGGCATTGGCCACAAGGAGGTCACGCCGGACGGGGAGTTCTCGCTCGAGGAGGTGGAGTGCATCGGCGCGTGCTCCTGGGGGCCGGCGCTGCAGGTCAACTACGACTTCCACCACCACGTCACGCCGGAGAAGTTCGACAAGCTCATCGAGGAGTTGCGCAAGCGCCCGTGATGCTCTACAACGAACCCAGCCCTTACGAGATCAAGGTGCTGACCCGCCGGTTCGGCCTGCCCGATTCCGCGTCGATCAAGACCTACCTCGCCCACGACGGCTACCAGGCGTTCCTCAAGGCCGCCAAGATGACGCCCCAGGAGATCATCGACGAGGTGAAGCAGTCGAACCTGCGCGGGCGCGGAGGCGCGGGCTTTCCTACGGGCATGAAATGGAGCTTCGTGCCGCGGACGTCGGACAAACCGAAGTACATCGTCGTCAACGCGGACGAGAGCGAGCCGGGCACGTGCAAGGACCGCCTGCTGATCGAGTTTGACCCGCACCAACTGCTCGAAGGCATGCTGATTGCCGGCCTGGCGGTGGATTCGCATCGCGGCTACATTTACGTGCGCGGCGAGTACAGATACCTGATCGACATACTCAACCGCGCCATCGACGAGGCGTACGCGAGCGGCTGGATGGGAAAGAACATCCAGGGCACGGGCTTCGATTTCGACGCGTGGGTGCACACGGGCGCCGGCGCCTACGAGTGCGGCGAGGAGTCCGCGCAGCTCGAGTCGCTGGAGGGTAAACGCGGGGTGCCGAGAATACGCCCGCCGTTCCCGGCGGTAGCGGGGCTGTACCAGTCGCCCACGGTGCTGAACAACGTGGAGAGCTACTGCTCGGTGCCGGTGATTATCCGCGAGGGCGGCGCGAAATTCGCGGCGCTGGGCACGCCGAAGAACGGCGGCACGCGTCTGTTCTGCCTCTCCGGACACGTGAACAAGCCGGGCGTCTACGAGCTGCCGATGGGGTTCAACCTGCTGCGGATGATCGAAGAAGTGGGAGGCGGCGTACGCGGCGGCAAGCGGCTGAAGGCGGTGATCCCGGGCGGCTCGTCATGCCCGGTGCTCAAGGCCGAAGAGTGCGACATCGCGATGGATTTCGATTCGGTCGCGAAGGCGGGCAGCATGCTGGGCTCGGGCGGCGTGATCGTCATGGACGAGAGCACGTGCATGGTGCGGGCGGCCCTGCGGATCATCAGCTTCTACGCGCACGAGAGTTGCGGGTGGTGCATTCCCTGCCGCGAGGGCACGCTCTGGCTGAAGAAGATCATCGGGCGAATTCACTCCGGCGGCGGCGTCGCGAGCGACATCCCATTAATCAAAGACGTGTGTGTATCGATGCTGGGACGCACGTTCTGCCCGCTCGGAGACGCGGCAGCCATGCCTACGCAGGCCTTCGTCGAGAAGTTCGAGGACGAGTTCATGGCGCACATCGAAACCGGCGGCTGCCCGTTCGAGAAGGCGGAGGCATAGGTCCTGGGCATGGCGAACGTGAAGCTGACCATCGACGGAAAAGAGATCGAGGCGCCGGCCGGAACGCTGGTGATCGAGGCAGCGCGGCGCGCCGGCATTGAGATTCCATCGTTCTGCTACTACGAGGGCCTGTCGCTTCAGGGCGCCTGCCGCATGTGCCTGGTGGAGGTGGAGAAAGCGCCCAAGCTGATGACAGCCTGCACGCTCCAGGTGGCCGAGGGCATGGTGATCCACACGGACACACCCAAGGTGGCGCACGCGCGCAAGGGCATGCTCGAGTTCCTGCTGCTGAATCACCCGCTGGATTGCCCGGTGTGCGACAAGGGCGGCGAGTGCGAACTCCAGGACATGACGTTCCGGTACGGGGTGGGCGAGAGCCGGTTCCTGGAGAACAAGTACCACGTGGATGAGGAGCAGTGGTCGCCCGTGGTGTTCTACGACAGGCCGCGCTGCATACTCTGCTTCCGGTGCGTGCGCATCTGCGGCGAGGGCATGGGCGTGAACGCGCTCGGAATAGTGAACCGCGGGGCAACGACGGAGATAGCGCCCAACAAGGGCGATCACCTCGACTGCGACGAGTGCGGCATGTGCATAGACATCTGCCCGGTAGGCGCGCTGACGAGCGGTATGTACCGCTACCAGACGCGCCCGTGGGAGATGAACCACGTCGGCACGATCTGCACGCACTGCTCGAACGGCTGCAAGACTACGCTGGGGATCCGGAACGACCGCATACACCGCGGCAACAACCGCGATCGCTCGGGCATCAACGGCGAGTTCCTGTGCATAAAGGGCCGCTACGCGGGCGATTTCACCGAAAGCCCCGACCGGCTGGCGTCTCCGCTGATGCGGACCGCCGAAGGCCTGCAGGAAGTATCCTGGGACGCCGCCATCCAGGCGGTGGTAGAGAGGTTCCGGGAGACGCTGGAACGCGGCGGGCGGTTCGGCATTGTCGGGTCGAACCACACGACCAACGAAGAGAACTACTACCTTCAGAAACTCGCGCGCACGCAGCTCAAGACTAACAACATCGACCATCACCGCACGGGTGACGTGGCCACGCTGCTCGACGCTGTCGCGGGCAGGGAAGGCGCGCTGGCGTCCTCGGCGGATGTGTACAACTCCAAAGCGGTGCTGATCATAGCGACCGACCTCGCCATGCAACACTCGTTCCTCTCGTTCCAGGTGCGCGCTAACTGGCGCCACCACGGCGCGCACGTCTACACGGTGCGGCAGGGGCCGGAGCGCGAGGACAGGATCGCAAAGCGCGTTATCTCGACTCCGCCAGGAGAGGAACTGGACGGGCTGGAACAACTGCGCGACGACCTTAAGCAAGAGCCCGAGCTGGTGGTGCTGTTCGGCGCGGGCGTGAAGGGCGCCGGCGTGCGGCGGCTGGTGGAGTTTGGCGACTCGCTTGGCATACCCGTGAAGTACGTGCCGCTGGTTGACTACTCGAACTCGCGCGGCGCGATCGACATGGGGCTCGTGCCGGAGCTGCTGCCGGGCTACCGGCCCTCGGGCGAACCGGGTCTGACGCTGCCCGAGATGCTGGCCGCGCCCGACCTAGACGTTCTGTGGGTGGTGGGTGCGAACCCGCTGAAGAACGGGCGGACTCTGGCTTCCGGGAGCGCTTTTGTCGTCGTGCAGGACATGTTTCTCACCGAGACTGCGCAGCGCGCGGACGTGGTTCTGCCGGCGGCGTCGGCGTACGAGAAATCCGGCACCGTGACGAGCGTGTGCGGCGAGGTGCAGCGGCTGAAACGCGCCATGCAGAAGCCGGGCACGAAGGCGGACCTGGAGATCTTCGGATTGATCGCGAGGGCGATGGGACTCGACCTGAAAGCGCTTGGGCGATGGTCGCCGGAGGCGGTGTGGGCCGAGATTCACAGCAGCGTGCCGGGATACGCGGTGCCCGCGCACGAACTGGCGGCGGGAACTGCTCTGACGCGGCCGCCGGCGGAGAGGACCGGAGTGGAGCCGCGGCCGGAGCTGATCGAATCCGCTGGCGACACGCTGTTTACGTCCGGCACGCTGGGGCGGTACTCGAATACGCTGAACGCCGTGCTCGAACGCACGCGGGGATTGTACGAGGGCTAGAACGCGGCGATGATCTTCTACTACGTAGCCCTGGCGAAGATATTCGCGGTCATCGCCGTGCTTCTGGTGGCGCTGCTGTACTTGCAGTGGGTGGAGCGCAAGGTGATCGCGCACATCCAGGTGCGGCCGGGCCCTTACCGCGTGGGACCGCACGGGCTGCTGCAGCCCGTCGCCGACGCGCTCAAGCTGCTGACCAAGGAAGACCTCGTGCCCGCGGGCGCGAACAAGTTTCTCTATCTGCTTGCGCCGTTTCTGGCCATCACGCTGGCGCTGATACCGATTGCGGTGATCCCGTTCGGCCCGGTGATCGAGGTGGCCGGCACGGTAACAGCGATGCAGATCACCGACATCAGCATCGGTGTGCTGTTCATACTGGCGATATCATCCCTGATGGTCTACGGCATCGTGCTGGGCGGGTGGGCGTCGAACAGCAAGTACCCGCTGCTGGGCGGCCTGCGCGCGTCGGCGCAGTTGGTGAGCTACGAACTGCCGCTAGGCATGGCGGTGGCGGCGGTGCTGCTGCTGTCGAATACGCTTAGCCTGAGGGAGATCGTCGATACGCAGGCGAATTACTACTGGGGGTTTTTCCCGGCCTGGAACATATTCCGCGCGCCGTTCCCGCAGGTGTTCAGCTTCATCATTTTTGTGGTGGCCGTATTCGCTGAAACGAACCGGATTCCATTCGATCTGCCCGAAGCCGAAACGGAGCTGGTGGCTGGATTCCATACCGAGTACAGCTCGATGAAGTTCGCCGGGTTCTTCCTGGCCGAGTACGCCAACATGATCACGGTGAGCGCGATGGCGACAACGCTGTTTCTGGGCGGATGGCTGCCGCTGTGGCCGGCCGAGTACGGATCATCGTGGGTGCCCCCGGCGGTGTTCATGGCGCTGGCGGCGATCGCGTTCTGGGGCGCGATGGGGCGGGCGCGCAAGCCCGACCGCAGGACGCTTTCCATCATCGGCATCGTGTTGTTCCTGATCGCTGTGTTGTTTCTGGTGCCGGTGGTGAACTCTATCCTGGTTCCCTTGTTCTGGTTCGGGGCGAAGACCGGGCTGATCCTGTTCGTGTTCATGTGGGTGCGCGGCACGCTGCCGCGTTTCCGCTACGACCAGTTGATGAGCTTTACCTGGAAGTTCCTGTTCCCGGTTGCGATCGTGAACCTCATGGTGACGGGGCTGATGGTGGCGCTGATCGGATAGCGGTATGCAAACGGCATTGTTCCTACTGTTCGCGGCCGCCGCAGTGATTTGCGGCGCGCTGGTTGTCACGCGGCGCCAGCCGGTGTCGAGCGCCCTCTCGCTGGTGGGCGTGATGGTTTCGCTGGCGGCGCTGTACCTGATGCTGGGCGCGCCGTTCATAGCCGCGGTGCAGATCATCGTCTACGCGGGCGCGATCGTCGTGCTGTTTGTGTTCGTGATCATGCTGCTGAACGCCGGATTGGAGCGGCGCACGCAGGGATCGCTCATCGTGCCGCTGCTAGGTATACCACTGGTGATTGCGTTCACCGGCGCGATCGCATACGTGGTCTGGCGGGCGTTTCCGGCCAGCGAGACGGTGCGCTTCGGAGGCAAAGTGCCCGGAGCCACGATCGAGGTCGGGCGCGCCCTGTTCACCAGATACCTGTTGCCGTTCGAGATTACGTCGATTCTGATCCTGATCGCGATGGTGGGCGCGGTGGTGCTCGCCTACAGGGAGCTTGACTAGATGGCGGAGACCGTTCCCCTTTCCTGGTATCTCGTGCTGAGCGCGATCCTGTTTGGGCTCGGCTGCGCGGGCTTCCTGTTCAGGCGCAACATCATCACGGTGTTCATGTCCATCGAGCTGATGCTCAATGCGGTGAGCCTGAGCTTCATCGCGTTTTCCTATCACCTGAACCAGGTGGACGGAAACATCTTCGCGTTCTTTGTGATGGTGGTGGCGGCCGCGGAGGCGGCGGTCGGCCTCGCCATCATACTCACGGTGTTCAGGAACCGCTCCACTCTCGAGGTCGATGAAGTCGCTTCGATGAAGAACTGACCGATGCAGCATCTCTGGCTCATACCCGCGTTTCCGCTGGCCGGCTTCTTGATAAACGGCATGGCCGGCCGGCGCCTGCCGAGAGGCGTCATCAACGCCGTCGCTATAGGCGCGGCCGCGCTGTCGTTCGCCTGGGCGCTGAAGTGCGTCCTCGCGCTCGCGCCAGTCGAGGGGCCTTACGTGGAGCGCTACGGGGACTGGATCCGCGCGGGCAACCTCTCCATCGCCTGGGAGTTCATGCTCGACCGGCTCACGGCCGTGATGCTCGGTGTGGTGACCTTCGTGGGTACGCTGATCCACGTCTACTCGGTCGGGTATATGGCGCACGACGCCGGCTACCCGCGTTTCTTCGCGTACCTGAACCTGTTCATGGCGTTCATGCTGACACTGGTGCTCGCGGCGAACCTGCTGGTGATGTTCGTGGGCTGGGAAGGCGTTGGCCTGTGCAGCTATCTGTTGATCGGCTTCTGGTACGTGCGGCGCAGCGCCACCAACGCAGGGAACAAGGCGTTCATCGTGAACCGCATCGGCGATTACGGCTTCACGCTGGCAATCTTCCTGACGCTGGTGACGTTCGGGTCGCTGAGCTTCGCCGACATTTTCGCCGATCTCGGCGCGCGGCCCATCGAGCAGGGCCTGGGCACGCTGACCATCATCGCCATGCTGCTGCTGCTCGGCGCGACGGGGAAATCCGCGCAGATACCGCTGTACGTGTGGCTGCCGGACGCTATGGAAGGCCCTACGCCGGTTTCGGCGCTGATCCACGCGGCCACGATGGTGACCGCGGGCGTGTACATGATCGCGCGCATGTCCCCGCTATACCTGCACGCGCCCTCGGCAATGGCGATGGTGGCGTGGGTGGGCCTGACGACGGCGTTGTTCGCGGCAATCCTCGGCACGGCGCAGACGGATATCAAGAAAGTCTACGCGTACTCGACCGTCTCGCAGCTCGGGTTCATGTTCATGGGAGTGGGCGCGGGCGCGTTTGCGGCCGGCATCTTCCACCTGTTCACGCACGCGTTCTTCAAGGCCGTTCTGTTCCTCGGCGCCGGGAGCGTGATGCACGCGCTGGCGGGCGAGCAGGACATGCGGCGCATGGGTGGGCTCCGGACTAAGGCGCCCGTAACGTTCTGGTCCATGCTGGCGGCCTCGGCGGCTATATCGGCGCTGCCGTGGACGAGCGGTTTCTACTCCAAGGACGCAATTCTGCTCGGCGTTCACGCCTTCAGCCCGGTGATGTTCTGGATTGCTGTGGCAACGGCAGCCATCACGAGCTTCTACGTCTTCCGCGCCATATTCCTGGTGTTCTTCGGCGCGTACCGCGGAGACGCGCACGCGCATGAATCGCCGTGGGTGATGATGGGGCCGGTGGTGGTGCTGGCCGGACTGGCGCTCGGGGGAGGTTTCATCCCGGTTCCCGAGTTCCTGGAGCCCGTATTCGGACGCAGTGAACTGCACCACACGCCGGTACTCGTGATCATCGGCGCGGGCGCCGGCATCGTAGGGCTCGCGGCTGCGTTCTACGGATATTGGCTGAAGCCTGGCGTCTTCGATCCCGCTACGGACCGGTTGTTCAGCCTGACGTTCGTGTTCGACAAGGTGTACTTCGCTACGATCGTGCGGCCGGTGGTTAACGGGTCGCGCGCGGTGCTGTGGCGCACGGTGGACGTTGCGGGCATCGACGGTTTCGTTAACGGCATCGCGGCAAGAGCGCGCGCCACTGGAGGCGTGCTGAGGCTGCTGCAGTCGGGCAACATTCGAAGCTACGCAGCCTGGGTGCTGCTGGGGTCCGTGGGCGTGTTGCTGGCGCTGGGCGTCGCGGGAGGTTTGAGGTGATTCTGCTGAGCGTGACGCTGTTCTTGCCGCTGGTGGGGTTCCTGGTCCTGCTGCTGACGCCGCGGGACAAGCCGCAGGCCGTGCGCGCGATCGCGCTGGGGACGGCGGTGGCGGCGTTCGTCTGCTCGGTAGCGCTGCTCGGGCTCTACAACCGCGACGAAGCGGGTTTTCAGCTCGCTGCGAACTGGCCCTGGATAGACACGCCTGCGATCCGTTTTCACATTGGCATCGACGGGCTGAGCGTCTGGCTGGTGCTGCTGACGACGCTGCTTACGCCCATCAGCATTCTGGTTTCCTGGCGGCCCATCGCAACGCGGGTGAAGGAGTTCTACCTCTTCTTCCTGCTGATGGAGTTCGGCCTGATCGGCGTGTTCATCGCGCTCGACCTGTTCCTGTTCTACGTGTTCTGGGAAGTGTCGCTGGTGCCGATGTACTTCCTGATAGGCGTGTGGGGACACGAGCGGCGCGTGTACGCCGCAGTGAAGTTCTTCATCTATACGACCGTCGGTTCGCTCATGATGCTGGCGGCCATCATCTACCTGTACACGCGCACCGGCACGTTCGACTATACCGCCCTGATCGCGATGACGGCGTCGGGACAGCTTGCACTGACGGGGCTGGAGGAAGCCCTGCTGTTCGGCGCCTTCTTCCTGGCTTTCGCCATCAAGGTGCCGCTGTTCCCGCTGCACACGTGGCTGCCAGACGCGCACGTCGAGGCCCCGACGGCGGGTTCCGTGATGCTGGCCAGCGTGATGCTGAAGATGGGCTGCTACGGGCTTATCCGCTTCTGCCTGCCGCTGTTCCCGCGCGCGTCGCACGAGTATGCGCCTTGGATCGTGGCGCTTGCCATCACGGGTATCATTTACGGCGCGCTGGTGGCGCTGGTGCAGCCGAACATGAAGAAGCTGGTGGCCTACACATCGGTGAGCCACCTGGGTTTCGTGATATTGGGCATATTCACGTTCACGCAGTACGGCCTTGACGGCGCGGTGTACCAGATGCTGAACCACGGCATCTCGACGGGCGCGCTGTTCGTGCTGGTGGGGTATCTCTACGAGCGCAGGCACTCGCTCGAGATCGCTGATTACGGTGGTGTGGCGGCGGTGGCGCCCTGGCTGGCGATAGCATTCTCGGTGACATCGCTCGCGAGCATGGGGCTTCCGGCGCTAAACAACTTCGTTGGCGAGTACCTCATCATGCAGGGGACGGCTTTCGTGAGCATGCGGTGGACGGCTCTAGCCGCCGTGGGCGTCATACTTTCGGCGGCGTACCTGCTGTGGCTCTACCAGCGCGTGTTCTACGGCGATACCCCTGAGGCGGTCCGGGCGCACGTGACGGATATGGTTCCGCGCGAGTGGGCCGCCATCGTGCCGCTCATCGTGATGATGGTCTGGATGGGCGTCTACAGCACCTCCTTCCTCCCTCCAATCTCCCGCACCACCGCGGACATTCTGGACCGCACGCATGTGGGCGTGGTTGTCCGCGTCCAAAACACGATGCCCGCGGCGGAGGTGGCCGATGCCCGTTAGCTTTGGGGCCCCGCCCGCGGTGTATTACCTCCGCTTTCTTCCCGAGATCCTGCTGACCGGCTTCGCCATTGTCCTGATGGTGCTGGAGCCGCTGACGGGCGCGCGGGCGAAGCGGTACATGGGGCGCATCGCGCTGGTGGGCCTGTTCGGAGCGCTTGCTGGCGCGGCGTGGGCCGGCTCGCAAGGGGGCGACGCGTTCTTCGGAATGATCGTGGTGGACGGATTCGCGTCGTTCTTCAGGATTCTGTGCATCGCGGCGGGCATCCTGGTGGTGCTGGCGTCGATCGATTTCATGCGCCGCGAGGCGTACGAATCCGGCGAGTACTACGCGCTGGTGCTGTTCTCCATAGCCGGCCAGTCGATCATGGTTTCTTCCAACAACCTGATCGTGGTTTTCATCGGCCTGGAGATCTCTTCGATAGCGAGCTACGTGCTGGCGGGCTTTCTGCGCGGCGTCAAGCTCGCGAACGAGGCGGCGACGAAGTATTTCTTGCTCGGGTCCTTTGCCACTGCTTTTCTGCTTTACGGGATAGCGCTGATCTACGGCTACACCGGCACGCTGTACCTGGGGGGGATCCGGGATGCGCTTGCGGGGTCGAGGCCGGGGCTGCTGGCGGGAACGGCGGCGGCGCTGATGTTCGTCGGTTTCGCTTTCAAGTTTTCCGCCGCGCCGTTCCAGATATGGACGCCAGACGTTTACCAGGGCGCGCCATCGCCGATCAGCGCATTCCTGGCGGCCGGGCCGAAAGCCGCGGCTCTCGCGGTGTTCGTGCGTGTTTTCTTGACGGCCTTTGGACCGATAACGGCGCGTTGGGAGCCGATACTGTGGGCGTCCGCGCTGGCCACGATGGTAGTGGGCAACTTCGCCGCCCTGACCCAGACGAACGTGAAGCGGCTGCTCGCTTACAGCTCTATCGCGCACGCCGGCTACATCATGGTGGCCATCACGGCGCACTCGGTTGTGGGCACGGCGGCGGTAATGTTCTACCTGGCGGCCTACGTTGCGATGAACGTGGGCGCGTTCGCCGTTGTGACGTACTTCTCGCGCAAGGGCGAGCGCTACGTCCTTATCACGGATTACGCGGGCCTGGGCGTCAGGCAGCCGGTGGTGGCCGCGCTGTTCTCGGTGTTCCTTCTGTCGCTGATAGGCGTGCCGCTCACCGCGGGTTTCTTCGGCAAGTTCTACGTGTTCAGGGCCGCGCTGGCGTCGGACCTCGTATGGCTGACGGTGCTGGGACTCCTGAACAGCGCGGTGTCGGTGTACTACTACCTGCGCCTGTTGGTGGTGATGTACATGCACGAGCCCAGCGAGGCCACGGAAAATCTGCCCCCGGTTCCGTTCGGACTGCAAGCGGCGCTGTGGGCATCAGCGGCGGCTACGCTGGTGCTGGGGATCTTCCCTTCGCCGGTGCTCAACTACGCCGTTCGCGCGGCGGAGTTTTTCCGCTAGCACGCCACGGCACAGGCCGGCACGGAATCAATTTCAACGTTTCCGTCTGGCAATAGGAAGAAGTAGGGCCGCGCTCAGCGCGCCGTGGGGGGCCCCGGGGGGGCCCGCGGGCCGGGGGGGGCGCCCCCCCAAGCCCCCCCCCCCCCCCCCCGGGGGGGT
>JBLNBX010000086.1:0-8598 GCA_050260275.1 bacterium | reverse complement strand
GCCCACGCCCATCCGCCCATGTCGCACGACAGAGGGTATCCGCCGCACGTCGAGCCTGCGCCGAATCCGTCCGTCCCCTCCAGCGATATGTCTACCTTAGCCGTGTAGTAATACTGCGTACTGTAGTCCGGCATGGTGACCCCTATGGCTGAGATCCAATCGTAGTTCGGATCGTAGTACACGTCCGAGTAGCCCCAGACCTCCTGGGCGCGAGCTCGCCCCGTGTTGAGCAGAACTACACTCACGAGCAAAAAGAGCCGCAAAAACGAACCGGCGTTACACCTCATTGTACCTTCTCCCTTCGCATGGGCTCGGGCTCTACCGGGCTGCCGGAGGGACCGATCTGGTCTGGGGACTGCACCGGCAGCCGCTTGAACGCCTTCTGGCGCATTCGTTCTTCGAGGTGGCTGTTGAGCTTGGCACGTCCGGCGGGGCCGAGTTCACGATCCAACTCCCGAACGGCCTGCTCGACGATCGCATTCCGCTGCCGCTGCAACTCTGCGAGCTCGGCCGGCAGTGGCGGCGGGACGGTTCCAGGTTGCAGGCGCCCTCCGGGGTACTTCGCCCGAACCGCCTGTATGATGGCCTGCGCGCGATCGTCCAGCGGCTGCACCTGGCTGCGCATGCGCGCGGCGACGCTGACCATGACGCCGGCTTCGGAGTCGTTCAGGCCGGCGCTGGCAGCGAATGCCCGGGGCAGGAAGCGCGCCGGACGCCCCTCTTGCTCCGATCTCTGCGCTTGTTCCTGAAGGGCCATGCAGACCTGGAGGGCCATGGCCTTGGCTCGATCCAGATCCGTGGAGGGTTCGGCGGCAAGCGCCACATTCTGAGCGGCCACAACTACGGCCACGGCAATGCAGAGTCGCACATTCGCGGGCATACGCTTATTCCTCCTCCGAGATGCAGACCGGGCACTCGCTTATTGGCATGGCGGCAAAGTACCGGCGGCAAATGGTGTCGCTTGTGAGCTTTAGCCGTTCGCGGAGTTCGCTGATGGCCGCAACGTCGATTCCGGCTGCGTGAATCTCGTCCGAGTGCCGGCTGAGTGCGGTAAGACTGGCTCCGCGCAGCACTACGTCGTACGGCGCTTCAGCTTCGACCTCTCGCGCGAGATCGAGAGCCCGAGGCCAGTCGCCGGCAAAAACGGCGAGCTGCTCGAGCCGGAACACGGCGTGTGCGCGCGCCGCTGAAGCAGCATTACCGTTGCTCCGGACGCTTTCGAGCAGCGCGGTTGCGGCGCCAACCCCCTCGTGCATAATCAGAAGATCCGCTCCGTAGGCGGCTCTGAAATTACGGTCGCTGACCGCATTGATAAGCCTGGATTTCACATCCGCAGACCGGGCGTTTGTGTCGCGCAGGGAAATCCTGGCTCTGAGCAGTCCCGCCGCCAGCGCGCGAACTGCCCGTAGCGCCGTTCCAGCAGAGATTCCATCCGCCTCCAGGATGCGGAACCCCACATCGAGTGAACCATCGAAGTCACCGGTCTCAAGGCGAACGGACTGCACTTCGAGCATGGATTCCTGCCATGCCAGATCGGTTGGGGCGGCGCGCAAGGCAAGTCGCTCAATCACGTCTGCCGGGAATGCCGGCCCATCCCGTTCGCGCGTACGGATTGCGCCGGCCAACTCGGCGCACAAGGCGCAATAGTGCTGGCCAAGCGGAAGCGGGTTGTGCGACAGTGCCCAGAGTTGCGGGCCTCGCACGACGGGAACTGCCTTCAGCTCAGCAACAAGAGCGCGCATGGCCGCACTCGGGCGTTTGACTCGATCGATGGACTGCAGCCGGTCTATCGCCACCGCACGCGCCGGTTCTGGAGGATCGAACCAACTGGCCGATGGTCCATAGCTGTACAATTTCCCCCCTGATTGGACGCGAACATCAAACAGTACGCCATCTGGGCACAAATCCGCGATGGTCGTGAGGGGAATTCGTACACTCCATTCCTCTGCAGTCATATCCAGCCGAACGCCCAATCGCTCCCATACGCCGGTAGAACCCACAAACCGGGGAGCGCCCTCAGAGACGCTAAGAAATATCCGGCCTCCGAGTGAAGGTACATGCATCCTATCCCGCGCCGCCGAGAGCACACTTGCAGGCGCGTATGGCGGAGGTCCGGCGTTCCAAAGCATGACCGCGACCGTGGGCTGATCTGTGCCGCCGCGCTCGCGCGATGGGAACCGGATGGTCAGGCGGAGTTCATCCTCGGCTGCCTCCACCACAGCGGTCACTGGCGGCACGTTTGGGATTGCCGCCCCCGAGCGGTCCCGGCTGGGAAGGGTCAACTTCTGGCTGCCCATCGCCAGCGAAATACGCTGGACCTGATGCGGCATGTAGAGCGGCGAGTTATCCCGGGCTTGAACGCTTGTGCCGAATGGCCCGGCAAGAGCGCCCAGTACAGCGATTAGCGTTCTTATATCCATGGCGCCTCTCTGCATAAAGCACGACTATTCTGCGCGTATAGGCCGATTTCTACGGCCCGCATTCAACTGGCACGCATTGCAGGAACGATCGTGTTTTGTGCCTCCAGGCACAACCGTAATGCGCGTTTGCGATCTTGTCAAGGACTATTAATGACCAAGGACTATTAATAACTATCGCCGCGCGGTATAACTGAGCGCGATTGTACGGAGTAATTCAATCGTTCAGATAATTTGAAATACAAACAGAGAGTGCCATGATCTCGGTTTGCACGAGGCATTTACTGAGGTGAGGAGGCTTTAGGACAAAACTCGAATTGGACTTGATAAGAAATCTAAGCGCCGGCCGGGATGGGCAGCAAGGCGTAGTGGCCGATAACCTATCCCGCCCCCAGGTACGCAAACCGCAGCACGAACAGCGCCGTAAGTACATACACCAGCCAGCTAACTCTGCGGTACTCTCCCGCGAACACCTTCAGCGCCGTGTAGGCGATGAACCCGAACGCGATGCCGTTCGCGATGCTGAACGAGAGCGGAATCGTCACCATCGTCAGAAACGCCGGCAGCGCAACGGTGTAGTCGTCCCAGCGCACCTCGGCGATAGTGGTCGCCATCAGGCTTCCGACGATGATCAGCGCCGGCGCGGTCGCCGCGGAGGGAATGAAACCCACCACCGGCGCAAGAAACAGAGCGAATACAAACAGCACGCCCACCACCACCGCGGTCAATCCGCTGCGCCCTCCGGCAACGACTCCGGCGGCGCTCTCGATGTAACTCACTACCGTCGATGTGCCCGTCAGCGAGCCTGTGATCGTCGCCGTGGCGTCGGTCAGCATGATGCGTCCGACACGCGGTATCTCGCCCGAGTCATCGATCAGCCGGGCCTTCTTCGCGACTCCTATAAGCGTGCCGATGTTGTCGAACAGGTCCACGAAGAGGAATACGAAGACGATCTCGATCAGCCCGATCTCCAACGCGCCGCGAATGTCCAACTGAAGGGCCGCGGAGGTGGCCGCGGTCCAACTGAACGGCTGCGGCTGCCAGCGTACGAGTCCCACTGCCGCGCCCACGACCGCAGTGGCGAGAATGCCTATCAGCATGGCCGCGCGCACGCGGCGCGCCATCAGCACCCCGATCAGCAGCAGCCCGAACAGCGCCAGAAGCGTAGAGGGCCGCGTAAGATCGCCGAGCGCGACCGACGTGGACGGGTTCGTGACGATGATGCCCGCGTTTCTCAATCCGACGAAGGCGATGAACAGGCCGATACCCGCCGCGATCGACGCGTACAGCTCTTGCGGGAGCGCCGAGAGGATCAACTGCCTGATGCCAAAAGCCGTGAGCGCCACGAATGCAACACCCGATAGAAACACCGCTCCGAGCGCCACCTGCCACGGCACGCCCATTCCCTGCACCACCGTGTAGGTGAAGTAGGCGTTTAGTCCCATGCCCGGCGCGAGCGCGATAGGGTACTTCGCAAACAGGCCCATCATGAGGCTGCCGAGGGCGGCAGAGATGCACGTAGCGGCCATTGCGCCCGCGGCGGGTACTCCGGCGTCCTGCAGAATGGACGGGTTCACGAATACGATGTAGGCCATCGTCAGGAAAGTCGTCACGCCGGCCAGGAGTTCGGTGCGCAGGTCTGTGCCGAGTTCTTTGAAGCGGAAGTAGCGTTCGATAGAAGGGATCATAGGCGGGAAGCTGAGAGGGCGGACGCGGCGCCCGCCCTCTACCCTGCAACTTACGCGTAACTCGAAACCGCGCCCACGTTGCGCGCGGAGCGTTCGGCGGTGATGCGCTCTATGTAGCCGCTCTCGCGGAACGCCCGAAGCGGATCCTCGGGGACGCCTTTCGCGCGGCGCCACTCGCGCAGTACGGGGCGGACATCCGTCGCAAACGCGGCCTTCAGGCACTCCTCGGCGGCCACTATGTCGCACTTCGCCTGCGCGGCAGCGAGCGCTTCGTGGTCCACCAACTGCGCTTTGGCGAACAACTCCTGGGCCACCATCGCCGTCTGGATCATCTCCTCGATCTTGCCCTTGAGGTTATGGCTCTGGTCCACCATGTAAGCGATGTCGGCGCGCTTTCCGGATTCCCACTCGAAGTACGCGATCTCGTGGAAGATGCGGAAAGTTTGGTACGGGTCGATCGAGCCCATGGTCAGGTCGTCGTCCGCGTAGCGGCGATCGTTGAAGTGGAAGCCGCCGAGCATGTCTTCGCTGAGCAACCAGGCGACGATCTGTTCGATGTTCTGCGCCTGGTAGTGGTGGCCGGTGTCTACGAGCACCTTTGCACGCGGCCCCGCGGCTTTCGAGAGCACATACGACATGCCCCAGTCGGCGAGGTCGGTGAAATAGAAGTACGGCTCGAAGGGCTTGTACTCCACGAGCATGCGCTGATCGCCCGAGAGCTTCGCATGCACGGCCTGGAGGCACTCCGTGAACCACGCCTTGCGCTTACGGATGTTCTGCGCGCCGGGAAAACTTGCGCCGTCGGCGAACCACAGCGACAGGTCGCGGCTGCCGGTGGCGTTCTGGATGGCAATGCAGTCGAAGCAGTGCGCGAGCGCGGCGTCGCGCACCTCAGGATCCGGATTGGCGAACGAGCCGTGCTTGTAGATCTGGTCCTGAAAAACGTTGGGGTTGATCGCGCCGATTCGCACGCCGTGCTTCGCCGCGGCGGCCTTCACCTGCTCCACGCTGGCGACGCCCTCGGGAAAGTCCCACAGGACGTGAACGGCCACCGAGGGGCAGCAGGCTGTGAAGCGGTGCACCTGGCCTGCGTCAGCGAACTTCTCTTCGGTTGTTATGGCGGCCGCCGGCTGTACGAATTTGCCGAAGCGCGTACCGGTGTTGGCGAACCCCCACGAGGGCAGCTCGATGTTGAACGAGTCCAGCGCTTTGAACAGCTTCTCTTCGTGAGCGGGCATGGGACCTCCGTCCGGATGCCCATTCTAACGGAATCGCGAGCCGGATTCGGCGCGCGCAGCGGAATGCGAAGGGCCCAGCGGCTCACTCTGTGAGTAAGTTCCCGGCGCGACAGAAGAACGCGTCTCAGCGGGCGGCTAGTTCAGCGACGTCGAGGTGTGCGACTTCCCCTTCAACACCTCCGAGGTAGTCCGCCGTGTGGCAATAGGCGGCAGCGTCGCCCGTCACGAAGTGCACCACCCGCCCTCCCGAAGGCGGCAACTCGCGGAAGGCTTTGGCGAGGGTCTCGGCGGTCACGTCGGCGCTCGAGACGAGCGACACGGATTCGCCCACCGCGGCCGCGATCACCCTACGGAGCACCGGATAGTGCGTGCAGCCCAGCACCAGCGTGTCGATGTCCGGATGCGAGGAGAGGTAGTAGCGCGCCAGTAGTTCCGCCTCGGGCGAGGTGGCCAGGCCGTCCTCCACAAGGTGCACGAACATGGGGCAGGCGCGCGCCCATACCTTAAGTCCGAGCGCCTCCAGCTTGCGCTGGTATGCTCCCGATGCGATGGTCCCTGCGGTTCCGATCACGCCGACGCGACCGGTTCGGGTCTGGCGGCGGGCCGCCTCCACGCCGGGATCTATCACGCCCCAAACCGGCACGGGCAGCACGGAGCACAACTCGGGAAGCGCCGTCGCCGAGGCCGTGTTGCACGCCACGACGATCCCGCGCACGCCGAGCGAGACCAGAAACTGCGCGATCTCGCCCGCGAACGTCCGGACCATCTCCGGAGGCTTGCGGCCGTAAGGCACACGCGCGGTGTCGGCAAGGTAGATGAAATCCGCGCCCGGCAGCGCCTGCCGGAGCGCGGCAAGAACCGTCAATCCCCCGACGCCGGAGTCGAAAACGCCGAGTGGATTGCGAAGATGGCTGGTAAGAGCGCGGGGCAAATCAGGCTTCAAGCTCCAAAATAGCAGGCCGCTGCTGTGGAACGCGAACCGGGGCGCGAGGCGCTCTCACGATTCGCGTTCCACATTACCGGGCCGCCGGCGCCTCCGGCGCGCGAAGCTTCGCAGCCGAAGGCGCAGGCCTTGATCCTAACCCCTGCGAGACGAACCGGCGCGCGTTGCGCGTATGGTATCGATCGACTGGACGTTCGCCTGCGCTGCCGCCGGGAAAGGGATCGCGGTATCCACGAGCTCGGCCATCGCATAGGCCGGCATACCCTCGGCCTCCTTCAAGAACGTCATGCGTCCGAGCTCAGGATCGAAATCGACCTTGATCCAGTCGCCGCCATGCACCTGATCGGTGGCAATCAGATTCGACATCGGCTGCACGAGGTGCCGCTCGATGGACCGTTTCAGGTGCCGCGCTCCGTACTTCATGTCGGTTCCCTCGGCCAGCAGGAAATCCTTCGCCGCGGGGCTCAGCGTGAAGATGAACGGGTTTGCCCCTCCCGCACTGAAAATCCTCTGCTGCACCATTCGCAGCTCTATATCGAGGATCTTGCGAAGCTCCGGCTCACCCAGCGGCTTGAACACCACTACCTTGTCGAGCCGGTTCATGAACTCGGGTGTGAACTTCTTCCGCGCCGCCTCCACCCCTGTCTCGCTGATCTTGGCAGTCAGTTTGCCGTCCACGGTTTTCTTTTGTTCGGGCGCGGCGAACGTGAAGCCCAGGCGCGGGCACATCAGGTTGCTCATCTCGTTCGCGCCGAGGTTGCTCGTCATGAAGATCATCGCTCGCGTGAAATCGACGCGGCGGTTATCTCCCAGCGTCAGAGTGGCCTTGTCGAGAATTCCGAGCAGCAGGTTCCAAAGCGAATCGCTGGCCTTTTCTATCTCGTCGAAGAGGACGAAGGAGATTTTGCACTTCTCGGTGTGGTACTGGTTCAGCACTTCCTGGCTCAGGAGCGGGTGCGTCTCGCGGTGCCCCAGGTAGCCCGGTGGCGAGCCAATCAGTTTTGCGATCTCGTGGCTGTGCTGAAACTCGGCGCAATCGATCTTGATGACCGCGCGAGCGTTGCCGGTGAGGGCTTCGGCTGTGGCCTCGACAATTCTGGTCTTCCCCGACCCGGTCGGCCCAAGGAACAGGAAATTCCCGATCGGACGCCCCGGCGCCGCCATCCCGGTGAGGAACATCTGGTAAATGTTGACGATCTGCTCGATGGCGTCGCTCTGGCCAACGATGAACTTGCGCAGGTTCGCGTCGAGCTGCTCTGCGTCCTTTCCGGTCTTGGTGGGATCCAACGGAATGTTAAGCCGAACCATGTTGCCCCTGCCCCTTTCGCACTCGCTATGCCTATAAGATGCAATCCGCCGTCCAAAGTGCTCAAGAGGTGTGTATGCGGCAGCTAAGCCCGTAATTTGAGGTTCATAAATGCCGCCTGGAGGCGGCGCACACCCGTCCCAGGAGGCCGGATTCGCTCCGCCGTTTGGAAACCTGTAATTTCTTCTTAAGGATGTCGGGAGAGCGCCGTAACGAATTGTAACGGACGACTTTCGTCGTACTTACGTCCTGGCGGCCCGCCGCCCCCGTTGCCTAACGTTTGGGCCGGCTCGGGCGCACCTCGACGCGGCTTACCAGGGTCCGCTCCGGCAGGCGCAGGATCGAGAGAACGATCTCGGCGATCTCGGCAGCGCCGATCTTCCACTCGGCGGGCCCGCTCATGAATTCGGTAGAGACGCTACCCGGCATCACGTAAGACACCCGTATACCTTCGTGCCGGTGGTCCAGCATCATAGCTTCGCTGAAGCCGTTGAGGCCGAACTTCGAGGCATTGTAGGCAGCGCCGCCGGCGAACGGGTTCTTTCCGGCCAGGCTGCTGATGTTGATGATGGAGCCGCCGCCGCGCTGGCGCATCCGGGGGATCGCCTCCCGGCAGCAGTAGAACACGCCGCTCAGGTTGGTGCCGATCACCTCGTCCCACTCCTCGACAGACATATCGGAGACGGGCTTGACCGTGGCCACGCCGGCGTTGTTGACGAGGATGTCGATGCCGCCGAGGTGCTCGTCGACGAACGCGAAGAACTTCCGCACCTGGTCCGGCTTCGAAACATCGCAGGCCATCCCGATGCAGAGGCCGCCCGAGCTGACCAGTGCGTTCGATGCGCGCTGGCACGCTTCCGCCGTTCTGCCGCAAATCGCCACGTTTGCGCCCTCATCGAGCAGCGCCTGCGCGATCGCCCGGCCTATGCCGCGAGTCCCGCCGGTGACCACGGCCAGCTTGCCTTCGAGAAACCTGCCTCCGTCCATTCGTCCTCCCTGAAAAGGT
>JBLNBX010000085.1:0-39215 GCA_050260275.1 bacterium | reverse complement strand
CCACGAAGCCCTCGGCTTTCAGGTTGTTGAGCGGTGCGTGCACTACCGCAAGGCGCTCTAGAGATCTGCGGGTTTTGAGCACCGTAGCAATTTCACCCGCGGATCGGTGGCCTTGGGCCAGGACTCGGCAAAGATCTGGGTGTCCGGCCAGGGCGCCGAAGCCCTGAGATCTGTCTCAACCGTTGATGGCCTGCTTGCGGCCTGTTGAGCGGACGGCGTTGGTCGAGGGCGGCGGCGCTGAGATCTGTGTTCCCGGATCCACCCGGCGCGTTGCGTTCGAGCCACTACCCAGGCTGCCGATCGGAGTGTCACGGCTGGGCACGAGCGAGGCGGTCGCGATAGGCGCGTATGCCTTTGCGCTGTCAAAACTGGACGCGGCAGTATGAGAGACCTGGGAGGCAATGGACAACGAAATGATCGGCTGGACGGCGGAAGTGGTGCTGCACACATCTTTGTGAAATCCTATGGTTGCAGCTATGTACAAGGGGCTTGGTTCGGGCGACGGTCAGTTCGTTGCGTGCAAACCCGTGGTGTGCTCTGCGGTCAGTAGTCACTCAGACGCGGTGAGTGGACCCGGTCGAAGTCCTCAGGCTATAGAGTTGCTATGAACGAAGCCACACAGCAGGAACCTATTCCGCTGAGACCCGTTTTTTACGGAAAGCTCTGGGGTATGCGGGACCTGACGCCGTGGTTCCCGAACTCGGGCGAAAAAGTCGGAGAAGTGTGGCTTATGGGCGCCGGCACCGAGCCATTGCCCCTACTTGTGAAATTCCTCTTTGCCTCCGAGAAACTGTCTGTTCAGGTGCATCCCGATGATGAGTATGCGCGAGTCCACGAGAACTCGTTAGGAAAATCAGAGATGTGGCACGTCTTGCGGGCGGAACCCGGAGCTACGCTCGGTATTGGCCTTACGCGCCGGCTCTCGCGCGAGCAGTTGAAACAGGCGGCGCTCTCGGGAGAAATTGAGCGGCTGGTAAACTGGGTTCCGGTACAAGCCGGAGATACGGTGCTCATACCAGCCGGCACCATCCACGCGATTGGATCCGGATTGGTCCTGCTCGAGATCCAACAGCCCTCTGACGTCACATATCGGCTCTTTGATTACGGGCGGAACCGTGAACTGCATCTGGACAAGGCCCTCGATGTTGCCGCCGCCTCGCCATGTGCGGAGAAGGTGTTTCATGCTGAGGCGCCGGCGGGCGTGACACGTCTGGTAAGCTGCCCGTGGTTTGTCGCGGATTCCATCGTGATACACGATCGGTTCGAGTACAGGCCGGGCCCGAGCCCGAGGGAGATTCTGGTTGCCGTGGAGGGCCGGGGGGTGCTTGCTGGGCGTCCGTTTGCCGCAGGCGCGGCATGGGAGTTGCATGCCAGAACTGCGCCGTTCGATATCGAGCCCGCGACGCCTTGTCGCCTGATCCGCACGTACGTTCCTTAGGATGGCGATTTGGCGGCCCATTCGGGACGATCAATTTGGCTCGCGGAGTTTGCCAGGTTCCGAGTAGCGCGTGATCCGCTTGGAACTGAGGACTGAGGTCCACGCGTTTCGGAGCCGCTCGACCTGTGTGCGTACCTGCTCTTCGAAAGCAGTGCTACTGGGCATCGTTGTAGTGTACACAATCCGGATCTGCAGGCTCGCTCGAATCGACAGGCTCGCTTGTGGACGGATTCCGTGTGGTTCCCGCGTCGCCAACCTGGACGCAGTCCTGTGCTCCCGCATTCTGTCCAGACGGCCCGTTATTCATCGACGATCGGCTCAGGTTGATCTGGAAGCCACCAAGACTTTAGTGCCTCGACACGCCAGACGATTTCAGGGTTGAGACCGAGACCAGATGACGTAGCCCATCTCATCAAATGCTCCGACCAGAATGTGGGCGGCATGTTCGGCAAGGTCCAGAAGCAAAGCGTGAATTACCTCTGATGAAGCCGATGAGACGTTGAAATCCTCAGGAGGTGTCGTGAGCACACATATCGTGGGGAATGCCCGTGCGTATCGGAATGCACTTGCAACCGACTCCTGGCCGCTCGAAACGAAGAGGTAGCGTCTGGAAGCGTATCGGGTTCCGTCAGCGTCCCATACAGCCCAAATGCCTTCGTTATCCCAGAAATGGTTTACATCATCCACAACGGCTCCTTGCCGAGCCTCTGTGGCGCCCCTTCCCAAACGGCCACGTGCATGGGCGAGGCGGCCAGGTACGAACACACGAATGTGAACGAACTCAATTATCATCTGGGCTAAGTTCTTTGCCGAAAAAACGTCAACTCCGAAATCCGTGATGCGGGAGGCGTCGATCTCCTCCGGCAAGAACGCATGGACCAGGCGGCGTTCGAGCTGCAACCCAAGCAGGTTCGGCGCCAGCCGGTCACCCAGGCAACCTCTCCCGTAGGTATCTCATTGCGGCTTCGCCTAGCTGGCTATGTTCCAGCATGGGCTAGAAAATGACCATATCACGTACACCTGCGCTGCTACGAGCGCTCAGGCGGCATACAAGAGGAGTTCTGGCCGTGAAACGCTGCTATCGGAAACCGCGGCACTCCTCTTGTGCTGCCTATGGATCGAATACCACTAACTCCTGGCCGACCATGACCTCTCCGTACTTGAGGCCGCCCGAGCGTTCGCAGACATGCAGAACTGCGCCAGTCGTGTTCAACTGCGTTTCGACAAGACGAATACTGCGCGGAATCGTGCGGCCAGGCAGGTCAGCGTGAATAGACGAGCCAGGATCTCATTCAATTTCTCGCCGCGATGAGTTGATACGGCGTAAGACCGTAGCGCGCAGCCGACTCGGATGGGTAGCGGTCAGGCCGGTGGTCCGTCTGAGAGATCACCCGCAGTCCCGCAGCCGCTAGCATGTACGTGAGCTCCTCCCGGGGATGGCAGAAGCAGAGAGCCGGGTTGTTCTTGATCAGCAGGTCGTCTACCACATAGCCCGTGCGCCCGTCCGCTGCCTCCACGTGATGCAGGAACAGAATCCCACCTGGTGCGAGCATTCGTGCGAAGCCGGCCAACACTGCGGGCGCAAGATCGCGGGGCACATGCAGAAAGCTGGCGAGGCCGTAGATCCCGTCGAAAGATTCCGCGCGGAAACAGAGCGCGGTCATATCCACGGCCACAACGGACGCTGCGCTCGTCCGGCGCTTAACGATCTCCAGGAACTCCGTTACGATGTCCGCGGCAACAACGCGCAGCCCGGCGGCGGCAAATGCCTCGGTGTCCAGGCCCAACCCACAGCCGATGTCGAGCACGCGATTGCCTTTCAGATGCAGGAGGAACTCCGCGCGGCAGCGGTCATGGAATGCACGGTCGTAGGCGGTGGTCTGTCGTTTCTCCCATTCGGCAGCGATGCGACTGTATGCGGTGCGGTTCCGCCGCACGATGTCCTCGCTCATGCTTGGTCTCCTAGCGTGATCACGCGATCCGCCACGTGCTCAAGCAGCCGCCGGGAATGCGCGATGAACAGAGCGCCCAGCCCGTGACTTCGCCGCCAGTCAAGTATATGCTCCAGAATCTGCAACTGGTTGATGGGGTCCAGAGACGAGGTGGGCTCGTCCAGCACAATGAACTTCGGCCGCAGCATGAACACGCGCACCAGCGCCAGGCGCTGGATCTGGCCGGCGCTCAGCTCGAACGGGTAGCGGGAGAGCAGCGCCGGGTCCAGGTTCATCGACTCGCACAGCGCGGGGATATTGCCGCCATCCTTGAGGCCGTTAACGGTGAGCGTTTCGTCAAGCACCTCCGCAATGCGCCGCCGCGGGTTGAAAGCCAACGTGGGCTCCTGACTAATCCAGCCGAACTGTGGACGCAGGCGCTGCAGCGCCGTCCGTCGCACGTCCTGGCCGAGCCAGAAGACTTGCCCGTCCCATGTCGGGATCAGATTGAGCAACGCCTTGCCAATAGATGTCTTGCCACTTCCGCTCGGTCCGGCGAGTCCTACAAACTCGTTTTCCCGCACTTCGAGCGATAGCGGCCCGGCTACCCACCGGCGGCGGCCAAATACGGCGCCGGCCGGATAGTACACCCGCAGGTCCCGGGTCTCGATCAACGGTGCAGTCACAATCCAGCCCTCACCAGCTCTCGCGCGTACGGGTGGTCCGGGTGGAGTAACTCTCCCGCGCGCATGAAGTGCGCCTGATGCGCCAGTTGTTCCACCAAGTCCATATCGTGCGTGATGATCAGCATCGACACGTCTTCGAGGTCCGCGAGGCAGCGGAGCACACGGTTGCGGTTGGCGTCATCCAATCCGCGCGTCGGCTCGTCCACCAGGAGCAGACTGGGCGAGTTGATGAGGCTCATAGCGATCATGGCCCGCTGATTCATCCCGCCGCTGAGTTGAGACGGATAGGCCTTGTACACCCGCCACGGGTCTTCGAATCCCATCTTCCGCAGCAACTCCAGTGTCCTGTCGCGCGCCAGGCGAGCCTTGCCCGGATGGTGGAGCGAATACGCCTCGTCGATCTGGGGCCCGATCCGCTGTACAGGGTTAAAGTACCGCTCTGCGTTCGACCAGCACATGGCGATCTCCCGGCCTCGTAGAGACCGGACCACGGCGGGGTCGAGCAGGTTTTGCCCGCTGAAGCAGGCTGTGCCCTCGACGCGGGCAGTTTGAGGAAGCAGGCCCAGCAACGACAGGGCAAGAACGGTCTTCCCGCAACCGCTCTCTCCCACGAGCGCGACGCGTTGACCGTGTGCCACCGAGAGAGAAACGCGGTTGACTACCGGCGCAGCGAACCGGATCGTTAATTGTTCGATGGTCAGAATCACTGGGGTGCTTCCTCCCATCGCAGGCTGCTCAGGTCGAGCTTGAGGAAGGGATCGACGCGCACGCCCGTCAGTCCGCGCCGGTAGGCGTAGTAATGGCGCTCGTGATAGAGCGGAATGAAAGGTTTCTCGCGTGCCAGGATGTCGAGCAGAGAGTTGAACCTCGCTTCATGTGTGCCGATATCCGGCGCGTTCACCGCCTGTTCGAAAAGTTCGTCCACTGCCTCCGATGAGTAGCCGGTTGAGTTTCCGATGCCGCGGACCTGCATGCCTTTCGAAAAAGCCATGCGCCGGATCATCAATTCGGGAGTGCCGGTCGGCATTGAGAGCGGGTACAGGGTGAGATCGTATTGCCCGCTTTGAATGGCCTTCTGCCACGCGCCCGATTCCAGCGATTCGATGCGTATAGGCACGCCGAGGCGCCCGTGATAGTCCGCGAGGTAATCGGCCACGTAGCGATAGCCCCACGTCGTCATGTCGCTCTGGTTCACCAGGAGCACCAGGGGAGCTTCGGTGCGGCAGGCCTTCACGTCTGCTTGTGGAGAAACGGAGAAGCGCGCGCGATCCCACCGTTGCGCTGAGGCGATTAGGAAATCCCGCGCCGCTGTGCCCGCGCCGCGCAGGATGAGCGATGCCAGACCGGTTCGGTCCATCATTCGGTCAAACGCGTCGCGGCATTCGCTGCGCGCGAACGGCGCCCGGCGGCAGTTGAACATGAGATAGTGCGTGATAGCGACGTCCCGTGATTCGACCACTATCTCCGGCTTGCCCTTGAGCATTGGCACATAGGAGACGGGAACGCCACCGTGATGCGCGATGATGTCGGTATCGCCGCGGAGCAGCGACATCACGCGGACGGCCGGGTCAGGGATGATGCGGAACTCAATCTCCCGGAAGAACGGCTTGCCGGCGTGAAACTGATCGAAGGCCCGCACGCGATCGAACTGCCCGATTTTGCTTTCGGCGAAGACGTAGGGGCCGGAGCCTGCCGGTGTGCGGAGCCTTCCGTCCGGGCCGAAAGCCGCCGGGCTGAAGATACCGGCGAAGTAGTGGCCCACCTTGTTGGGCAAGTCCACCAGCGGACGCGAGAAGCGCAGTTCCAGTGTGTATGCATCGCGTGCAACGACGGAAAGAAGATGCGTAAGAGTGCTGTAGTAGTCGAGTTCCGGATGAGCCTTGAGCCGCTGAATGTTGGCGGCCACCAGCGGAGCGGAGAGCGATGAGCCATCGTGGAAACGGACGCCCTTCCGGAGATGGAAGGTCCACTCCTTCCCGTCGCTCGAGACCGTCCATGACTCGGCCAGTTGCGGACGAGGCGTGAGCGTGTCGTCGAGTTCGGTCAGCGTCTCCCAGACGTTGGCATCGCGCTGGATCATGACCGGGTTGTTGCTTCCCAGGTTGAGGCTGCCGCTCACCGCCACCACCAACGTGTCGCGCGGACGGGGGCTGTTCGAGCAGCCTGCCAGAGATACCAACAGTGCAACAACCAGCACGCGCTTCATGGCGTATCACTCCCGCTGGCCGATGCCGTTGCTGCGAACAGCCGGATTTCATCCGCGGGCAACAAGTACTTCTTCTTGTCGAGATATTCCCGCAGCCCGTCCGCCAGCAGATGCAGTCCGAATGTGAATGCTGCGATGGACAGGGCCGGAAACACGAACAACCAGGGACTGGTGAGGAAAAAGCTGCGGGAATCGAACAGCACGATGCCCCACTCGGGAAGCTGCGGCGAGACGCCCAGCCCCAGGAAACTCAGCGATATGATGGCGAACACATCGCCGACCAGCGTATTCAGCAACAGGATCAGGAGCGACGGGAGAACCGCCGGCAGCGCATGTAGAAACAGATTGCGCGCCAACGAGTAGCCCGCGGCGGTATTCGCCGTGATGTAGTCGAGGTGCCTTACGATGGAGATCTCGTTGCGCACCACACGCGCAAGCTGCGCCCACCCGGTGAGCACCAGGTACAACAGCAGGTGGAACACCCCTCCGCCGAACAGCCCCAGGAAACAGATCGCCAGCAGGAAGCCGGGCAGCGCCAGCAGTGCGTCCACAATGCGCATGACCAACGCGTCGAGCCACCCGCCCACGAAGCCGCAGAGCGCTCCGACGATCAGCGCGATCACGGCATTTGCAAGCGCCACCGCCAGCGCGAGGCCAAGCGTCACCTGGGTGCCCGCGACGAGCCGGCTGAACAGGTCGCGCCCCAGGTGGTCGGTTCCCATCAAGTGCGCTCGTGAAGGTTCCGCGAGGACGCTTTCGTAGTGCGTCAGCGCTGGCGGGTATGGCGCCATTTTGTCTCCCATGAGCGCGAGCAGCAGGAAGACTGCCGTGATGATTCCGCCTATGATTCCGCTGCGCGGCATGTCAGCGCATCCCCACCCGCGCAGCTCGCGGGTCGATCAGCCGGACCAGCAGATCCGCCGAAAGGTTCGCCGCCAGCACCACCGTGCAGAAGAACAGCATGTAGCCCTGGATAACCGGGTAGTCGCGGCTGAAGACAGCTTCGAGGATGTAGCTGCCCATCCCCGGCAGCGAGAACAGCGATTCGATAAGCACGATGCCGCCCAGCATTCCGGCAAAGCGCATGGCGAGGTAAGTCACCACCGGGGTCAGCGAGTTTCGCAGGCCGTGCCGGACGAGCGCCTGGCCGTAGCTCATTCCTTTGCCGAGCGCCGCCAGGAAGTATTCCTCGTGGATCGCATCAAGAAGCGCGTTGCGGACTATACGAGCCAGAGAGAAGCCCATCACGCCGCCCAAGGTAAGCACGGGGAGCACCAATCCCCGCCCCCCGCCGATGCCGTATAAGGGAAGCCAGCCCAACCGGAACGAGCACAGGTAGATCAGCAGCAGGCCGATGATGAACGCGGGCACAGAGTGGAACGCCACCGCAGCGCCGCGCACAAGGTGATCCACCGCCCTGCCTTCGTGCAGAACGCTGGCGATCCCCAGCAGCAGGCCGGTCAGTGTCGCGAAAACCAGCGCACCGCAAGCGATCGCCGCCGAGACCGGGATGCGCGTTCGGAACTCAGTGGCCACCGGCCGGTTGGTCTTCAATGACACTCCCAGGTTCCCGGTTGCGACCGAGCCCACCCACGATACGTATCGCTCCCACGCTGGCCGGTCGAGGCGGGACGCGGCGCGAACGCGAGCCAGCGCTTCGGGGGACATCTCGCGAGAAACGCCGCCAAGCATGAGCTCGGTGGCGTCTCCCGGCGCTAGTTCCAGAGCGGCGAAGGATACGACGCTAACGATAAACAGCGTTAGCAGTGATGATGTGAACCGGTGCAGCATACCGCCTGGCCGCCGCTTACAGGCCGAAGCGATAGGTCAAGCGCACTTCGTAGAAGCGTCCGGGCGCGTTGTAGATGAACTCCCCATCGTACTTCGAGTTCGTCAGATTGTCCATGCCGAACGACAGTGTCACCTGGTTCTCACCCACCGGGAAATCCTTCCAGAGCTTGATACCAAGGGTGAGGTACTCGCGCATATGGAAGTAATCGAGCTGCGTGTTCTCGTCGTCGTAGTACCGCGTATCGGAGTAGCGCCCGTTGAACGTCGCGCCGAACCGCCGCCGGCGATCGAAATGGGTGAGCCCAAACGATCCCACGTAGTCGGGTGCATTGCGTAGCTGGTGGCCTCTGTTTGTAGCCGACTTGGTGATCTCGGACCGGTTGATGGTGTGGTTGAGGAAAGCGCTAAGCCCGCCATAGATCTCCTGCCGGAAGGCCATCTCCACCCCTTTTATGGTGACTTCGTCCGAGTTCGAGGTGCGGATGATCTGCACTCCGGGAAGCGTGGGATGCTGTGCGTACATGTAGCTCATGGCGTCCACGATCTGGCCCCAATAGGGAGTAACGGAGAAGCGCGTACGGCCGCTCCCGCTCGCGTAGTCGGCGCCGAAATCGACCATGCGCGTTCTTTCGGGTTTCAGGCCTGGGTTGGCTTCACGCCAGGTGTTGCCCGTGGAAACGTTTTGGAAGAACCATGTCGCCGCACCCGGCCAGAAGGCGTTTCCGGCGGAGACGCGGATGCCCACGGCGTCCGTGATTCGGTAGCGGAACCCGCCTCGCACCGTGGTCGCTCCCTTGCTCACGTCGGGCGGGCGCTGATTGGTCGAACCCAGGTCGAAGACATCGTGATATTTCCACCAATCGTGGCGCAGCCCGAAAAGCAGCGAAGCTTTGTTGTCGGCGAACCTGTACTGCTCCTGGAGATATATGGCGGTCTGGCCGATGTCATAGTCGGTCTGGGCAAGGGCCCTCGACCGGTCCGGTGTCCGCGTCAGCGACCTATTCTTGTCCGCCATATAAGTCATTCCGGCGGTGATTGTGTGGTTGCGCAGCGCATGCACGTCCATCTGAACGTCCACCGGAGTGCGGGTGTAAGTGGACTTCGAGAGCTGCGTGATCGTGGGATCGTAGACGTAGCTGTTCGTCTCGTTGATGGGGGTGAACACGAAGCGGCCGCCGATATCGCTGTTCGCCACGTTCAACAATCCGCGCGTGGCCACCGAGTCGCTCAGGCGCCGCTGATAGCCGAACCGTACCGTCAGTAACCCAAAGTTGGCAACCGGCGTGAAGAACGATCCGGTCCCGATCAGCCGGTTCCCGGTGCTGACAGAGTTCTGCTTCCCGCCATAGAGATCCTCATTGAAGATGTGCACGCCGGCGGTGAAGCCCATGCCACTCTTGGGGTCGCGATAGCTCACGCGCTGGTATCCGTAGTGATTCGTGTAGTACTGGTTATCGATGGTGACCGAGTTCAGGTAGGACGGCAGGCCGTTCCTGAACAGGTAGAGGCCCGTGGCCAGGTCGGTATTGCGGTAGCCGTCCGACTTCTCCAAGTTCCAGGAACTCAGGAAGTTCCAGTTTCCCAGCGCCTTCCCCATGCGCAACTCCGGACGCCAGGTGCCGAATGTGCCGTGGCCCAAACCCACCACGATGCCACCGGTTTCGCGTCCGTCGGCTGAGCGCATGTTCACCACGCCGCCGCTGGCGTTCGCGCCGTAGACAGACGACGACGGTCCCAACAGAACTTCGGTGGACGCGAGGTTGGAGGGATGCACCGCGATGCTCACCATCGGTTCGGCAAGCGGAAGCTCGTCCACCATGTAGAGCGTCCGTCCGATGAAGTATCCCGTTCCACGGAGATGGATCCATGGTGGAATGTTGCGGTTGCCGTGCCCCACGGATACACCCGGCAGGTCGCGCACAATCTCGCCGACATTCGGATTGTTGAACTGCTTCTGCTCGACTTCATTCTGCTTGACAATGCCCACACTCACCGGCAGGTCGAGCACATTGGTCTCGGTCCGCGTAGCCGTGACGGTGATAGTGTCGTGGCGGGTCAGTACGGGCCGAGGCTTCGTTTCTTCTTCGGCGGCAGGCTTCGCGTCACTCTCTATGGGAGCGGGTGACTGGCCGTATATCACGGCGGATATCGAAGCGACGAGAAGTGCCTGTTGAAGGCTGCGGTGCAACACTCGCAATTCCCCTATCTGTAATCTGGGCGGTAGCACGAAAATGAGAATCGTAGCACTCAACAGGGAAGAACGCAAGCCGCTAGAACGATCGGCGCGCTTAAAGCGGCAAGACTTGCCGGCCTTGGCGAGGGCCGGCATCGATCTGCATCAGCGGGCCGGCCGAAGATACCTCGCCATCACTTGTGCGGCGATTCTGACTCGAATACCACTGGCTCCTGGCCAACCGTTACCTCTCCGTACTTGAGGCCGCCAGAGCGTTCGTAAACATGCAGAACCGCGCCAGTCGTGTTCGATTGCGTGTCGAGAAGACGAAAACTGCGCGGAATCGTGCCTTCGCCGAACAAACGTTTGCCGGCGCCGAGAATGACAGGGAACTGCCAAATTCGCAGAGTATCGACGAGATCGTGCTGAAGCAGGGTTTGAATGAGGTTGCCGCTGCCGTGAACCTGAATCTCGCCGCCTTCCTGTGCCTTGAGCTTCGCGACTTCCTGGGCAACGTCGCCTTGGAGCAGGATGGAGTTGTTCCAACTGACCCTGTCGAGCGTCCTCGATGCGACATATTTCCGCCGGGTATTGAGCACCGTAGCAATTTCATCCGCCGGATCGGTGGACTTGGGCCAGGACTCGGCAAAGATCTGGTAGGTCTTGCGGCCGAGGAGAAAGGCGCCGGCGCGCTTCGTCCACTCGGTCATGATTTCACCAAGCTTTGCATCAAAGTAAGGAACCAGCCAGCCGCCGTGCTGGAACCCGCCGTCGCGATCCTCATTCGGGCCACCAGGCGCCTGGACAACGCCATCCAGAGTTATGAAAGCTCCGACAACCAGCTGTCTCATGCTCCTCACCTCTTTGTCCTTGATTGCTTAACGTAGGCCAAACTGCCGTGCACGGTTAAATCATAGGGCCATTCGCCGAGTTGGATCGCGCTTCCTCTTGTAGATCACCGCCGGCACTGTCCGGACGCCCCGCAATCTGCTAACATTGCCCCTCCGGAACTCCGGAATGGAGCATCGGCTTATGCTGAGGCGGGGGATTCTGAACCCGGCAATCAACTCGCTGCTTGCACGCGTGCGGCACACGAATACTCTGGTGATAGCGGACCGCGGTTTTCCGTATTGGCCTTCCGTCGAGACCATCGACATCTCGCTCGTGGACGACATCCCCAAGGTACTGGACGTATTGCGAGCTGTCCGTGAAAACTTCTTCTTTGGAAGGGCCTTTATGGCGGAGGAGTTCCGTGCCGTGAACACGCAGGAAACCGTCGCGCTCTACGAAGATCTTCTGAAACCGGCGGAACTGGTTCTGGAGCCGCACGTGCAATTCAAGAAACGCGTTCCCTCGGCCACAGGTATCATTCGCACCGCGGATACGGTTCAGTACGCGAACGTGATTCTTGAATCCGCCTGATCCGCTATCCAAGTAAGCCGCGCGCGAGCTATGCGTCAGCCCGGGTAGCTTCGGCGCGTGCCTTCTTACTGGCTGCGATCCTGCGCCAGATTTCGATGCGCCTGCCGTGAAAGGCCGCCTGGTCGGCCAGCAGGGCGATATCGGCGGAACTAAAGCGCTTTGCTTTCCGGAACGCGCGCAAAGCCTCTTCGCCGGCGGATTCGGGCGCATACATCCAGAGCCAGTCGCGGTACCCCGTCTCGCTGTTCACGGCCGGGAACACGCGCGCGTTCCACAGGCTGCGCCGGCGCGGATCTTCTACGCCCGGCCAGATCTCATAAGGATCGACGCCCACCGCGTTCAGCCATTCGAGAATCGGGCGGCCGCAGAAGCGCGCTCCGTCGAGGATGGATTGCTTGAACGTGTCCTCGACGCCATAGCACCGGACGAACCAAGCCTCTTCGCCGCTGCCGCTCCGCAACACCTCCAGACATGCCCCGGGCGGCAGCGTCAACGGGCGCTGCACGTCCACACCGATCACCACGTTCCAGCTCGGGACAGTCAGAGGCGCGGCGATCCGGCAGCCCTCGATCCACGACTCGCTTCCGGTGATGCTGCCGCCTTCCTCCACCACGCTATTCACCTGAAGAAGGCTCGACTGCGGCATTCCCTCACCGGAGAGCAGCGCCAGGCCGCTCTCTATCAACTGGCGCGTCGAGCCGAAATGGAGGAACCGGCACTCCGGCAGCAACTCGACATTGAACCGAATCCTGCGCAAGGCCGGATAAACGGCCGCGAGCTGTTCCGGCGGCCACGTCGAGCCGCTGGCACGTGCGCTCGACATGTAGTGTTCGAGCGACGCTCCACTGCCCAGGCCGCAGCAGATCTCGCGGTACAGATCAATTCCGTGCGAGAGCATGCGCTCGCGCGCCTCGTCAGTAAAGCCCAGACTGGAACCACCGCACTCGACTCCGAAAGCGGAGAGCAGCGCCGCCGCCGTATCAGCGTCCATGTGCATCACGCCGATGTCGAGCGGCGTGCGCCCGTGCGCGTCCACGGCTCCCGCGCTTCGTTGGGTTTCGATCGTAGGCTTCTGCAGGTAACGCGAAACGGTACCGTCCGGAGCCAGACAGAAAACACCGTGCCGGCTGGCCTCCTCCGGACTGGCAGGAACGCCGAGCGCGGTGAGGCCTGGTTGATCGAAAGCGGCGCTGCACGGGTCGAATTGGATAAGCGCGTCGCCGGCGGCAACGACCACCTGCCCAGAGCCTGGCAGGCCGGGAGGGAGCGCAAGGAAATCGGGCACGAGCCGGTCGAACAGCACCGGTGGCAACGGGGAATCGCTGGCTCCGGGAAGCGGAACGAAGATCTTGCCGCACGGGCCGTATGCCGGGAGGCGGCGTGAGTCCCCGCCGGCGTGCACGATCAGAATGCGCAGGCCGCACAATATTTCACGGATGCCGGCGGGGGTGGGCGCGATGCGGCGCCTGGCGGATTTGCGGCGGAGGATCTCGACGAGGCAGCACAGCGTACTGCCTCCGCTGCCGATGCGCCTGCCTTCGAGATCGGGTACGACGAGCGTCTCGTGAACAGTGGGCAAGAGCCCGGCGTCGCGGCGGAGACCGAGCTGGATCTCGTATGCATGCGCCTGAACCGCGTTAGACGCGGTGAGGACCAGGTAGTCCCACGAGCCTTTGGCAGCCACGTTAGTGCACGCCCGCCGCGGCTTTCGCGCCGTTCAACGATTCGGCCTTGCTGAATCTCGACCAGTTCAGCCCATAGATAGCCACCAGCGCGAAGCAGAACATCGGCACGAGGAAACCGCGCGACATATCGGACTTGTCGGCAACGTACCCCATCAGCTTTGGCAACAGCGCGCCTCCCATGATCGCCATCACGATATACGCCGAGGCCTTCTTTGCCCGTGCGCCCAGCCCGAATATGCCCAGGGCGAAGATGGTCGGAAACATTATCGACATGAAGAAGTAGCTCAGAAAGACACAGGCCACGGATAGCCACCCCAGCTTGAGAGCAACCAGCAGCGTGACGGCGACGTTCGCAATCGCGTACACCGCGAGCACCCTATGCGCCGCGAACTTCTTCAGCAGACCTGCGCCGGTGAACCTTCCTATGAGGAAGCACACAAAGCCCACGGAGGCCAGGTTCGACGCGCCCTTGTCGCTGATGGCCAACGCGCCCCCGGCGCCTGTTTCGAACCACCCGGACAGCCAGTTGCGGAGGAAGCCCGCGCGCGCTGCTATGTTGTCTAAACCGGCGCTCCAGGAGGCTGGGATGGCAGGCGGCTCCGCGGTCATGTAGTTGATGAAGAAACTGAAAATACCGGCCTGCGCGGCCACATAGAAGAACTGCGCGGCGACCGCCCCGGTGAAGTGCGGGTGCGACCAGATGGAGCGCGACGCGCCGGGGCTGTGGTCGTCGAGGTGATACTGGTCCTCCGTCTTGATATCGGGCACCCGGGCGAAGTAGAAGACCGCCGCCAGCACGATCACCACGACAGCGATCGCCACGTACGGAATGTAGAGCGTCTCGCTGCCCGTGCTACGCCCGCTGGCGTCTTTCGAGTAGAAGAACAGGCTGCCGATGATTGGGCCGAATATCCAGCCCACGCCGTTGCAGGATTGGGCGAGGTTAATGCGCGTGGCCGCGTACCGCTTGTCGCCCAGCACGGTGGCGTAGGGGTTCGCGATGGTTTCGAGGAACGTCAGGCCGGTGGCGATAACGCAGACTCCCACAAGGTATCCGGCAAATGCGGTCGCGGGCGAAACGCGCCCTTCGTGCACCAGGGAGTTGATGTGCGTAGCCGGGATGAACCAGAAACCGCCCGCGGCGACGATTAGCAACCCCATGATGATGCCGCCCTTGTACCCCAACTTGACCGCGAGCCAGCCCGCCGGGATTGCCATCAGGAAGTAGCCAAGGTAGTGAGCGAACTGCACCCAGGCCGATTGCGCCTTGGTCAGCCCCAGTTCGTCCTGGAAGTGCTTGTCCATGACGTCGATCATGCCGTTGCACACTCCCCAGAGGAGAAACAGGGAGCTCACCAGGATGAACGTAACGAGCAGGTTGCTGCCGTCCTGGCCGACAAAAAGTCCCCCGGAGACGGCTGAACGCTTTGACATACCTATCCACTCCTCTTCACCGGCGAAGGCCTGGTATGCGCGTGACCTGGCTCGAACTTGCGCCAGGCTCCGAACACCTTCAAACAGTTCGCGTGATCGCTCGGCCTCTGCCGCGGCATCCGAACGGCCAGATCCCGCTCGTCCTGGGTCCAGTTGACCTCACCGCTTCGGCCCACGCGGTCAACCAGACCTCCTCGGCCGGCCACGCTGAAGCCCTCGCGGCCCATCGGCATCTCCAGACGTTCGCAGCGATCTTCAAGAAGATACCACCACCTGGGCGAGCCGGTCCGGCTGATGATTCGGCCGGCGAACATCCTGAATGAGGGCAACGACCGGGGGCTGGCGTTCTGGGCTGAGTTCCGAGTAGCGCGTGATCCGGGAACCAGTCATGCACGATGTGAACTATGGCTTTTCTGAGGCACTCAGAATCTTTTTACTTCCTTCAAAGACCCAAAGGACTCCCTTTCTATCCTCACACTTGCTGCCGAGGCAATGACGAGTGTATGACGGCTCAGTAACGCGCCCAAAATGCAAGGGCCCGCGCTACAAAGCCCAGCGATGCCTCGCGGACCTGTGTCAGTCTTCTCTGCTGCCCGCGCCTCCGCAAGGCGTTCCTTGAGCGTCGGCGCGACATCCGGCCAGCTCCGTAGTCAGGCCGCAGGCATCCGGTTTGAGAGGGCAATGGGCGGCTCGATGTTCGAGTGTTCTTCTCGTCGGTGCCGCTCGGTGCGCCTTCGAAATCCGCGCAGCCGAAGCACCAGGAGTAAGGCATCAGCGCCGTGAGATGGCGCGACGACCTGAGCGCCCAACGGCCGATGACGCTTCACACTAGCCGGCAACCCGGTGACTTGATACGTGTTCCTGTTTAGCCGTGTGGATAAGTCCCATATACACCTCCTGTCCTCCAACTCCCATATCGTTCGCCACTCAGAGGTTGACCGCAGTCTGCTATCCCGATGCCCTCTGATTCACTCCACAACTTCGACTCGCGCCAGAACATGCCCGTGCGGGGTCTATGCGGCGCCGCCGCCGCGACCACCATCCACGAGGCCAGCGAGACCGATGTATCCGCCTCTGGTATTCTCCTAGCGCGTGAGAGTGTTCGCCGTCCTCTGCCTCTACAAGGCCTGGGACTACTTCATCACTTGCGGACAAAGCTGCTGGCCTGGGCGCATCGGCTTCGGCCCTTTCTTACGAGAATTGTGTCGAGTCACGACCGTTCCAAGCCTTAGCGTGCCTTGACTTTGCCGGGCCGTTCATATACTTTAGCGGTTACGCAAAAATCCAGGCGGGGTAGCGCCCACGCCCGTAGGCCCGGAGCCATGCGGCTGCCTGTCCGTTGCGCGCAGACGGGCTGAGGTCCATGCCCTCGGAGGCGCCCGCCTTGGATGCCGCGCGCCGGAGACGCGCATCGAGCCTGAGATCCTCAAGACCACGATGGAACCTGACCACAAACTGCAGCAGACGTCCCACGATATCCGCTTGGACGATCAGATCGTCATCACTGGCGCCGGCGGCTTCATCGCCGGAGCCCTCACCCGCTACTTCCGCGACCGCGGTTTCACACGCATTCGCGCCATCGACCGCAAACCGCTGCCCGAGTGGTATCAGCGTGTGGACGGCGTTGAGTGCCTCTGCATGGACCTCAGCGAAAAGGAAAACGCGATCCGCGCCGTCGAAGGCGCCGTTGAGGTCTACAACCTTGCCGCGGATATGGGCGGCATGGGTTTCATCGAGCGCTTTCGCGTTGAGTGCCTGCGGAGCATCCTTATCAATACGCACCTGATCGAGGCTGCCTGGCGTGCGGGCGCGCGCCGGTATTTCTTCTCGTCTTCGGCATGCGCCTACAACACGGAGCTGCAGAAGGACCCAAACTCCCGCGCCCTTAAGGAATCGGATGCGTACCCGGCGATGGCCGAGCGCGGCTACGGTTGGGAGAAACTCATCTCGGAGATGTTCTGCCAGGAGTACTGGGCCGAGCGCGGACTGGAGACGCACATCGCCCGTTTCCATAACATCTACGGCCCATTCGGCACCTGGTTCGGCGGCCGCGAGAAGGCGCCCGCGGCAATCTGCCGCAAAGTGATCGAGGCCAAGGACAGCGGCAATCTTACCATCGAAATCTGGGGTGACGGCACACAGACGCGCAGCTTCTGTTACGTAGACGACTGCGTCGAGGGCATCGACAGGATCATGCACTCCGACGCCCTCATCGCGACGCCGGTCAACCTGGGTTCGAGCGAGCTGATCTCCATAGACGACCTCGTGACGATGGTGGAGGAGATAGCGGGAGTCAAGCTGCGCCGCACCTACGACCTCAGCGCTCCAAAGGGCGTAGCCGGACGGAACAGTGATAACACGTTCATCCGGAGCGTTCTGGGTTGGGAGCCCTCGACGCCTCTCAGGACCGGCATGGAGCGCACCTACGCCTGGATCGAGCAACAATACTTCGACCGTAAGGCCGGCAAAAGGGTGGTGCGGGATTGAGCCCTGATGCCGTAGCTTCTGGGCCGCAGGCCGGCCGTCCGCTGGCGGAAGGCGCTGCCGGGGTCTCGGCCGGCTCCGCTTCGGCCATCGGCACTCTCCCGTACCGCATCCAACTCGCGGGCGGATGGATCGATCAGCCGTTCGTGTCCAGGCACAATCCGAAGCCGCCTGGGTCCATGGTGGTGGTTTCGGTCGAGCCGAACCTCTGGCTGATGGATCGCGCCGGTATGGCGACCGGCACGCGCAAGGTCGCGTTGCGAATCTGGGGCGGGGAACTGCCGAAACGGCCGCTGCCGGAACTGGTGCGCGAGTTGTACCGCGCGGAGAACGAAGGCCGGACCGACCCCTCGGGATCGCAGGACATGATCGGCCTGATCTATCCCGGCATCAACCGGCTCGATTACGACGCATCCGTCGAGGGTGGCGTGTTTCCAGCCAATATCGAATCGACCTGCGACGCAGAGGTCGCGCGCTGGCTGGAGAGTGTTCTGCACCTGGTTCCGGTCAATCAGCGTCCCGAGGGTTACTCGCCGCTAGGCATCAAGAACTTCGATCCGGTTTGGGTGCAGCGGCTCGGCGAAACGGGGACAGAATGCTTCCGCGCGATAGTGCAGCGCGATCTGGCCGGCCTGGCGGCGTCGATGAACGAGTGCATGAAGTGCTGGGAAGCGATTCTGCCCCACACTGTTTCGCATCCTACGATCACTGTCGATTTGAAAGCTATCCTCGCCCACTACCAAGCCCGCTATGCCGGAGCGATGTACTCCGGCTGCGGCGGCGGATATCTGCTGGTAGTTTCCGAGGAGCCGGTGCCCGGGTCGTTCCAAGTCAGCGTCAGGTTGCGCTGACCCACGGCGGAACCCGCCCGGCTCCTGCACAACGCTTACTTCATCAGCTCGGCCAACTTGTCCTTTACCGCCGCGCCCCAGATGTCGTAGCCCTTGGCCACGGGGTGCAGGTTGTCGGACATGAAGACACCCGGGAGGAAGTACCCTTTCTCATCGAGAAACTTCGCGCCGATATCCATGTAGAAGACATGGCGCTGGTCATCGAGCCGCGAGATTATCCGGTTGATTCTTGCAATCTTGTCGCGGACCGGATCGCCGGGCAGCCCGCGCGGGAAAATCCCAAGCAGAAGGATTTTCGCGTTAGGGAAGTCAGTGCGCATCTCCTGGACGACGGCGCCGATGCCCTCGGCTATCTCCTCAGCCGTCTGAGTGCCGGCATGGTCGGTTCCGCCCGTGTTGTTGGTGCCGATCATCAACATGATGGCCTTCGGCTGGAAGCCCTGGCCCTCGCCATTCTTGAGCCCCCAGAGGACGCCATTTGTCGTATCGCCCGCGATGGCGAAGTTGGCAGTTCTTATATTGCCGAAATACTTGTCGAAAACCGCCTTGTTCTCGCCGCGAACCCACCAGTCGGTAATTGAGTCTCCGTGCAGCAGAAGATCGATACCGCCTTTCTTTGCGATCTCAACGAAGCCCTCATGGCGCGCCCCCAAACGCTGCCTTGTCGGTGTGTACGTGGCAGCCACGTTCAGCCGCGGAGGTTGAAGCATGAGCAGCGATTCGTATTTCTTCAATAGCGGTTTGGCCGGCGACCTATCCGAATCGATCAACCTCTTTAACGCCTGGTTGACCTGCGCCAGTTCCTCCGGCGAAGGGCGCGGGATCGCCACCTCGGGGGGCACAGGCGCGAGCGGCCCGATCTCGATGGGAGCGAAACCTCTGGCCGCCGGCCCCTGGCCGGCCGGGCGAGCGTCGCCTGGCGGTGGCGCCTGGACAAAGCAAAGGACTGTTGCTGCCAGCACAAACACGATAGCGAATGCGCGATGAACGAGACTCAATTTGATCTCCTCCTCTTGCAACCTGTTCAGCTCAGTTGAGGAACGGCTGTAATACTATCACGCGCGCCAGCGCGCCATCAGCGGAACATAGCGCGGGCCGCGCTGCCGCTCACTCGCCAAACCAGAATAGTACCGTGAACGCGCTCGAACAGGGCTGCTATAGAAGCTTACAGAGGCCGCGAAAATGGGCGCGGCCGGGCAGCGCGCGAAAACGCCGGGCGTGAGGTACCGTCCGCGCCATCTCCGGCACACTACACTAGAAGGATGCAGAAGTTGCCGCCTGTCTGGCGCCGCTGCGGATTGCTCTCCGCCGTGGTGCCGGCAGCCCTCTGGCTGCTGTCGATTGCTCCCGCCGTATCCGCCGCCCCGGCCGGCAGCATAGATTTCGAGACAAATCTAACGCGAATCGATGGGTTCGGCACTTGCCAGGCCTTTCAGCGCGCCGCACTCATGCGCGGGCTGTTCGGCCTGAGCAAAGCTAATCAGCGCGAGGTCCTCGACCTCCTCTTCAGCCGCGAGAAGGGAGCGGGCCTGAGCATTCTCCGGCTGGGCGTGGGATCGAGCCCGTTGGATTCACCGTGGGACCTTATGCCGTCGATCCAGCCCGAGAACCCAGGTGGCCCCTCCGCCCGCCCCCGCTACGTGTGGGACGGCTACGACAGCGGCCAGTTGTGGCTCGCCAAGGAGGCCTATAAGTATGGGGTCCGCCGCTTCTACGCCAACCCTTGGAGCGCCCCAGGCTACATGAAGACCAACGGGTCCGATTCCCAAGGCGGCATGCTCTGCGGCGTCCCGGGCGCGGAGTGCGCCTCAGGCGACTGGCGTCAGGCCTACGCCGATTACATCCTGCAATACGTGAAGTTCTACCGCGGCGAAGGCATCGACATCACTGACGTGGGCTTCACCAATGAGCCCGATTTCACCGCACCCTATGCCTCCATGCGCTTTAACCCCGCGCAGGCCATCGATTTCCTGAAGGTGTTCGGTCCTCGCGTGAAAGCCTCCGGCTTGCCGCTTTCGATCACCTGCTGCGATGCCACCAAGTGGAACGTGCAGGCGGAGTATACTGCCGCCATCGAAGCCGACCCCGTGGCCCGCGACATCGTGGACATCCACACGGGACACGAGTACAACGGCCTGGCCCGCAGCCCGCTCCCCACGAAGAAGACTACCTGGATGTCTGAGTATCGGCTCGCCAGGTGGAATCCCGAGTGGGATGGCGGCTCTCCAACCAACAACGGACTCGCCCTCGCCAACGAGATCCACGACACGCTCGTCCTCGGGAACGTGAATGCCTATATCGCCTGGACGGCGCTGTCGGTCGGCGATGGCATCGGTTCCTGGATCCGCGTTGACTCGCCCGGGCCCAACTACAGGGTCGCAAAGCGCCTCTGGGCCATGGCCGCGTACAGCCGTTTCATCCGGCCCGGCGCCTTCCGCGTGCCCGCCGAGAGCGCCAACGCCGAGCAGAAGATCTCCGCGTTCCGCAACGCCGACGGCTCTAAGGTGATCAACATCATCAACAACGCGAAGGCCGAGGTGTCCGCGACGTTCACGGTCAAGCCGGCCACCGCGCTGAATGCATCCCCCACCGTGTACGTCACTGATGAAAAGCGGGCACTCGAGAGAGCGAACAGGCTGGTCACCATCGAAGGGACGTTGCTGACGGTCCGGCTCGCTCCACGGTCTGTCACCACCGTCGTTCTGCCTCCAGGCTAATCGGGCGACGTTTGCCGGCGCAGGGCCGCGGAAAAGTGGCTCTGCGCCCTCCCTCTCAGGGCCTATCCGGCAGCCCCGCCTCGGAGTGCTGCACCGAGATCACCAGCGTTTGCACCAAACCAATCTGGGCAGCGCCGGCGATCTCCTGCGCTTAGGGTGTTAGCGACGTTGCGACCTTCGCCGCGGGCGGCGCGCGGCGATGCTCGATCTGGACAACTATGCCCGCAATGCCTCGCCGCCGCTGCCGCGCGATTGAACACTCTATTTGAACAAGAGCTGAGCGAAAGTGTACAGGCTCCTTCTCCAGGTCTGCCACTCGTGCGCAGTGCCGGGAGAGATGTAGAGATAGCTGTTTGTGATCCCGGCGGCGACGAGCTGCTCCTGGTGCTTTTGCAAGGCGTCGGGATTCTCTTCACTGCCGCAACTGAAGAAGAACACCTTGACCAGCTTGTTGAACTTCGCGGGGTCAGCCATCGCGCCGTTATAGATGGTCTTGATGTCGAAAGCCGCGGGCTCGGGCTGCGGCGCGCCGGCACGCGCGCGGCGCGGCACCGCGGCGCCTCCGCTGAACAAGCCGATGTGCGAGAACTTGTCGAGATTAGCCATCGTGACGGCTGCGGTCTGCATGCCGCCCATCGACAGGCCCGCCATGGCCCGGTGCTCTCTGTCGGCCAGCGTGCGGAAGTTGCTGTCGACCCAAGGGATCAGCTCCTTCACCATGAACTGGCCGTAAGGTCCGCCTCCAGGACCGCCAATACCAGGCCGGGGCCCTCCGGCAGCGCCGGGTGCGGGTGCGCCGGCGCCAGGCCGCGCTTCGCCCGGGCGGCTCACGGCGCTGGTTTCCATCACAACAATCATCGGTTTGATCTTGCCCTCAGCAAGCAGGTTGTCCAGGATGACGTTGGTCCGGCCCATCTCGATCCAGACACGCTGATCCTCGCCGCCGCCGTGCTGCAGGTACAGAACCGGATACCGGGCGGAGCTGGTTTCATATCCCGGTGGCGTGTAGATATAGACGCGCCGCCAGGAATTGGTCGTCTTCGCGAAATAGTTCTTGATCAGCACATTGCCGTGCGGCACATCTTTTAGGTCATAGTAATCGACGCCCGGCTCCGGGACTTCAAAGCCGTTGCACATGTGGCCGTAGCCGATAAAGGCTTCGGTGCCAGGGTCCAGAACGATCGCGCCGTCAACGATCATCCAGTAGTTGTGATATCCGGGCGCCTGGGGTGCGCTCGTGTAGGTCCACACGCCATCTTCGCCCTTCACCATGTCGAACGGGACGTTGACGATCGAGACCTGGACCCTCTTGGCGTCGGGGGCTCTGAATCTAAACGTGACCCGCGAATCGGCCTCGATCCGCGGATACTCGACGCCGGGGAAATTGTACGGTGAGGGATGCGCCGCAAAGGCGGGCGCTGAAGCGGGAGCCACCGGAGCGGGCACCATTTTCTGTCTTGTCTGACCCAGACAGATCCCGGCCATGGCGGCCGTGAACAGACTGGCACAAATGATCTTCTTCATGTAGTCTCCTTACGGAACGGAACTATCGGCAGGACTGGCTCAACCCAATCGCCCGAATCGTCCAAGAGCAGGGAGTAGTTAACCGGAGATTGGCACACTGGCGGTACATATGCCGTCGCGGCCCTGGTGTGATGCCTGATGGCTGCGCGAGAGCGCAAGAGAGGCCGAACCGAATGCTGCGCTCCGGGCGCGCGTGATTGAACGGACATCGCTTGGTCTCGCCGGCAGCATCGATTCTACACCCGGCGGCGTTCGCCGGAGCCTCGAAAATCAGCCTGTCTGGCCAAACCGCCAGGCGAGTGCCCGGCTCCCGCCAGGGGGGCCGCATCGATTTCTACCCGGATGCCAGGTAAGCGACGATGTCGCGAGGCGACAAGGATGCGCGCGATTGCTCCCATCCTGATCCGTCCGGCGTTCCCCACCCCAGCACAGCCTTTCCGTGGGGCACCATCGCGCAGGCCACAAGAGCTTCCGAACCGGCAACAGCACTGATGTTCAACCACCTGGAGACCGACCGTGCGGACACTATCGATTCCGCACAGGGCGGCCATCGCGCACACATACCATTCACATACCCTTAGCTTAGTCCGTAGATTCCACGCATACACCCCGCCCAGTTACACGCAGAGCAACTCGACTTACGCATCGGCGCGATAAACAGCTTACTGAGGCGGGTATCAGACACCCGAACAGGGTGATCGAAGAAAGGCACACTTGGGTTAACTGGCGTCGGCACCTCTACGAATAGCAGCCCATGCTGTTCAAAAACTGAAATTCTGCGCCCGCTGGCCGGGACGGCCCGTTGTCGGGGCAGCCGCCGCCGGTCCGATGACATGGCCCCGCCGGACGACGGTTCTCCTTGCGCCAGGCCGTCCTCCGGACGTGGTGGCGGCGTCTGAAACCGGACCCCCTGGGCTCGTGGTGCCCCCGGGAGCGAGCCTGGCCCCGGCTGGCCCTGATGTTAACCGGCTGTGCCCATTTGGGGGGCCATGGCGGTCTTGAAATGGGCGGCAATTGTGCCTATAATTCCTTAGCCTCTCGATGTGAGCCATTGAGCGGTTGCCGAGTACGTGAAGCGCGCTCAGCCTCTTGAGTTCGTGGGCTTTGCGCGTACGATGAGCAGCGCGCCGTCCGCTGGGCTGCTCGGCTGAATGCGAGTCGATATGGAAGCCCTTGGACGACCAACCACAGCCCGATGCGCAGCTCGATCATGTTCTCCCGCCGGTAGACGTTTCGGGAGGTCCCTCGCGCGCGAAGTCGCATGGCGCCGGCCGCGGCCGGCCCAGAGACTTACGCTTCTGAAATCAATCACTACGAAATTGTGGCTGGGAAGCACCATCACAGAACGGACACAGATATGCGAGTTTTTCTGATACTTGCCTTTGCCGTATGGCCGCTGATAGCACGTGAGCCGCTGGCACAACGCATCGGGCACACGGACCCGGCGCAGTACCGCCCATCGAAGAGCGTACATGGCGGTCCCGGTCAACTCAATTACATGACCCTGCTCGATGGCCGCGCGCTGGATACCAACCTGATCTTCGTGCACCGGGGCATCATCGAGCCAAAGAGTGGAATTGGTCATCACTTTCACAATCAGTGCGAAGAGATGTTCATCATCTTCGACGGAGAGGCGCAGTTCACGGTGGATGGGCGGACGTCGGTTCTCAAGGCCCCCGCGGGCGCACCCAGCCTCGCCGGCCACTCGCACGCCATCTACAACCCGTCAGACAAGCCCATCGAGTGGATGAACATCAACGTCGGCATGGTCAAGGGGAAGTATGATGTCTTCGACCTTGGCGACGGCCGGGTAGGTGTGCCGCTGGACCCCGTGCCCGTGTTCATGACAATGAAGCTCTATCCTGAGTTGCTGCGGCCCGTGGAGAACATGAACGGCGGCAAGGGCGTCGTGCAGTACCGGCGCGCGTTTCAACCCGAGGTTTTCCGGTCGCCGTGGGCCTATGTCGATCACGTCCTGATCCCACCGGGCGCATCAATTGGACGCCACATGCACAATGAGGTCGCCGAGTTTTACTACGTCATGAGGGGCGAGGGTGTTGCGGAGGTCGGCGCCTTCAGCCGCCGCGGCAGCGACCTGGAGACTGCGCCGATTAAGAAAGGCGATGCGGTTCCCGTGCAGCTTGGCGAGGTGCATTCGTTTGTGAATACAGGGAGCGAGCCTTTGGAATTGATGGTGGTCGGCATCGCCCGCGAGAAGGGTAAGATCGACAGTGTCGACGTGAAGTAGCGCAGCAGAGATGCGGCAGCCCTGTCACGTTAGGGACCTGACTCCCCCGCCGGGTTTGGGTCGCGGAGTTGCCCGCGGCTTTTGGGAACCGGCGGCGCAGCAGATGAGCGGGTGCGTGTGACGGGTGCGGTATATAGGTTTACTACGGAGGTTTCATAACTATGAGTTCTCAAGGTACGCAAGAAACAAAGATGGCGTTTCGGTCTGCTTCTCCCGAATTCGAGAGAATCATCGCCGGCGCGGCGATGGAGAAGCTGGCGGGCGGGTTCGGCTTCACCGAAGGGCCAATCTGGATGCCTGAAGGATATCTGCTGTTCAGCGATCTCCCGTGTAATGTCATTCGGAAGTGGACGCCCGACGGGTCAACCAGCATCTTCCGCGAGCAGAGCGGATGCGATGAGGCGGACCGCGCTGAGTGCGGGTACTTCATCGGCTCCAACGGCATGGCACTCGACAGGCAGAACCGTCTGCTGGTCTGCGAGCACGGCCGCCACAGGCTGGTGCGCCTCGAGGAGAACGGCGAGTGGACGGTGCTGGCATCGACGTTCGAGGGCAAGCGGCTGAACAGTCCTAATGATGTGATCTGTAAGTCGGATGGCGCCATCTATTTCACCGATCCTCCGTACGGCCTGGCCAAGCAGGACGAAGATCCCAGGAAGGAACTGAGTTTTAACGGAGTTTACCGGCTCGCGGGCGGGGAACTGCAGTTGCTCTATACGGGGATCAAGCGTCCGAACGGCCTGGCGTTTTCCCCGGACGAGAAGGTTCTGTACGTGGCGAATACAGACCCGGAGAGGATGATCTGGCTGCGATTCGAGGTCCGCGCTGACGGAAGCCTCGACAGCCCTGAAGTCTTCTACGATGTTACGGACCAGAAGGAAGACGGTGCGCCAGACGGCATGAAGGTAGATGCCGAAGGTAACCTCTACTGCACCGGGCCCGGCGGAATCTGGGTCTTTTCTCCGGACGGGCGTCATCTAGGAACCATAGCGCCCCCCGAAACGCCGGCGAACCTGAACTGGGGCGACGCGGACAGGAAATCCCTGTATATCACTGCGTGCACCGGCCTCTACAGGACGCGCCTCAACGTTAGTGGAGCGAAGGTTTGATGGAGGTTGTATGTCGAATGTGATAAGCCGGCGCACTTTCGCCGCCGGGGGCTTGGGCGCGCTCGCTTCACTGCGCGCTCTGCCCGCCAGCGGCAAGCCTCGGATCGGTCTGGTCCAGTCCACGCACAAGAAGCTGTCAAGGCAGTTCGCTGCCGAGCAGGAACTCGACTACGAGATAGTGCGCGAGATGGTCTGGAAGGCCATCGAATACGGCGCGCCTCAAGCGGGTTCTCTTGAGGCGAAGATCAAGCCGGGGTCCTGGGTCGTCATCAAACCGAACTTCTGCTATCTGAGCGCCCAAGCCGACTATCGAACCGGGGACGCGACGGATCAGCGCGTCACCCGCGCCGTATTCGAGTATGTGGCGCAGAAGTCAAAGGCTCGCCGGATCACACTGGCGGAGGGCGGGAGCTTTCGCAGCCTCTCGGACCCGCTCACCGATAACGTGGTGACACAGAACGGCGTTCGGGTCGACGCTACCACATTTGATTGGGGCGACAAAGAGTTTCCCGGTGTGGGCGGCACTCTGAATGGGATGCTGAAGGAGTTCTCCGAAAAGTACCCGGATAAGAGATTCGACTATGTCGATCTCAGCTATGACGTCGTGCGTGACGCCTCCGGGAAGCCCGTGCGGCTGGAGGTGCCGGTGCTTAACGGTGTTGGTTCGTTCTCGAATAGGAAGGAGTACTTTGTTACCAACACCGTGCGAAACTGCGATTTTCTCATCTCCGTTCCCGTGGCGAAGGTGCACCTGCAGTGCGGGGTGACAGCCTGTTTCAAGAATTATGTAGGTACGGCGCCACGGATTGCGTATTCGGTCCCGAACCGCTTCTGGAACGTTAACCTGCATGGCGAGCATTCAGTCGACGGCCGCATAGACCCCTTCATCGCCGATCTCGCGGCCTTTCATCCGCCGGACTACAACGTGGTGGACGTGATCCGGGGGCTCCAGTATCGCGAGCACAACAATGGCCAGCCGGACCAGATGATCCGCAACAACATCGTACTTGCCGGAGAATCTACGGTCGCGGTCGATGCCGCCGTCAGCAAGTTGCTCGGGTTTAACCCTGCCGACATCGACTACCTGCACATGGGTGCGGCGAGAGGGCTCGGAAGTTTCAACCTTTCGGACGCGGACATTGTGGGCGACGAACTGGACCGGCTTGTGAAGCCTTTCGCCAAGCCGCGGAACTGGTACGCCCGGTGCAACCGCACGTGGCGGGTGACCACCGATCCGGCCTCGAATCCCGCGACATGGAAGCGGCACACCTGCTTCGGGGATATTCTGTACCTTGCGAAAGCGGTGGACGCTCCTGCAGCAGCCTACTCGGCGATGGCGAAAGTCCGGGCAGGCGGCGCCCGGAAAGGTTTCCTGTGGTTGGGACTCACGGGCAAGGCATCGGTGTTCCTGAATGGCACCAAAATTACTGAAGAAGAGAACACCACCCGCTTCCGCGTCGGGCAGATCCAGCAGCCGGTTGAACTCAGGGCCGGCGAGAACGAGATCCTGATTCGCGTGGAGCAGTTAGGGCAGCAAGCTCCGCAGTTGGCCGCTGTGCTCGTGGGGCCGTCCAACGACGGCGACAGTCTTGAGGGAGCAGAGTGGTCGGCATGAGATCCCAACCGAAGCGTGAGCCAGTAAGGCTGACGAGACGGCAACTGATTAGTGCCGGAGCGGGGTTCTGGTCGGGAACCCTGCTCCTGGCTCAGGGCCAGCGCGACAGTCAGGACCAGGCAATAGCGACGGCGACGCAGGATTCAACTCCGCGCGTCGGAGTCGTCCTTTCGAGTTTTGCGGAAGGAACTGAACACGATGGCACAAAACTTGCCGGGTTGCGCTCGCCACGGCCGGTGAACGCCCCGCTAAATACAGAGTTTGTAGACGAGTGGGTTCGTAAGGCCATAGAACTGGGCGCTCAGCGAGGTGGCGATCTATCGACCACCATCGGGCCGGACGACTGGGTGGTGATCAAGACGGATATCTCCACCTGCTATGGCCTCGAGTACCCGGCAGCAGACAAGGAGCGATTCCAACCGTACATACCCGGCTCCGTGGCGGACCTTCGCGTGGTGAGAGCGGTCGTTGGCTATCTCCTCGAGAAAGGCTGCGGAGGACGTATCACAATCTCGGAGGGATCCGCCAATTGGCGCCGCATGGAGGACTCCGGAGCGCCGGTGGATGGCTGGACCACTGATTGGGGCGGAGCCTTCGACGGCCTCAGTTACCACAGTATCGTCGCGGAGTTTTCCAAGAAGTACCCCAACGTGCCTGTTGAGATTGTGGACCTCAATTTCGACGGCAATGTGGAGTTGCCGGTTCGCGGGCGGGCAAATCGCCGTTCTGATTCTCCTCGGGCCTACACGATCCCCAAGGTCATACAACGATGCGACAAGCTCATCAGCATCGCCCCGCTGAAGACAGACGACCGGACCGGGGTTTCTCTTACTTTCGGTAATTTCTTTGGCATCGCTCCCGGAACGAAATATGGCTTCCCGAAGAGCGAGCTGATGAAGATTGGTAGTCCGGGTGAGATCATGCTGGATCTGTTCAGCTATCACCCGGCGGACTACTGCATTCTAGGAGGTTCGTTCGGGCTCGAGGGCGGCGGCGCCGGGATGTCCACCGTCCATCACAACCTGCTGGTTGCAGGAACGCACGCCGCCTCCGTGGATACGGTGGCCGCGACACTGATGGGGTTCACACCCGAGGAATTGCCGCATCTTGCCGAGGCCGAGAGGGCAGGCTACGGTTTGTCGGCTTACGACGGCATCTGGACGCGCGGCAACGAGTTCGAGGAGGCGCAGAGAGAATTCCGGAAGCCTCCATCGAGAGGTTAGGATGGCGCGTGGCGCCAGACGGCGCCAGGAACGGCCGCGAGGCCGATGCAATCGTTTTTGAGCGTCAGGACGCGCGCGCAGGGCGCGCCTATCCAGCAGTCGCAGATACCAAGGAGAGTATATGTTACCCGACTACATCGCCAAGGCGGTTCCGGTCCCCGCTTCAGCAAGGGCGCCCTGGTATTCCAGCACCGCGCCAACCTACGCCGGCATCTTCCTGTGGGTTGGTTTCTACATGGAAATCGCCAACGGGACAATCGACCGGACGCCTCTGACCTGGTGCCTCATAGCGCTGGCCGTTGCGGGGCTTCTGGCATATGGGCTGTTCTTTCTCGCGCCAGCCATGCTGGGAATGCGGACAGGATACCCGCTCTACGTAGTTGGCAGTTCGACATTTGGCGCTAAGGGCGGCTACCTCATGCCGGGACTGCTCATGGGACTGTTGCAGGTCGGCTGGGTATCGGTCAACACGTACGTCGCGACCACTTTCATTCTCAGCGGTTTTGGATCGAAGGCTGGCCCTGGCAGCCTTCCGTACACGGTGGTTGCGATCCTCTGGGCCTATTCGCTGGCTTATATCGGCGTGAAGGGGATTCAGTACGTATCAAAAGTAGCCACCTACCTGAGCGTAATTACGCTCGCGATGATGATATTCATCTTCGCGAAGACGGCTGGCGGGGTTTCGACATACGAGCCGCCTCAGGTAGCGCCTTACGTCGGTTTCATGCTGCTTATTCAGATCGTAATCGGGTTCTTCGCGACGGCGGGAGCGGCTGGAGCGGACTTCGGAATGAACAACAGGGACAAGCGCGATATCCACCTCGGCGGCCTGGTCGGGATTGCGCTTCCGGTTCTCATTGCCGGCGGCTTGCCCTTACTTTCGGTCGCCGGGGCGCACGTCGTGTACGGAATTCAGGGCTATACATATGATGCGGTGATCGGGGGAATCGGAGGCTCTCTGGCGGTGACGATGTTCTTCCTGTTTGCGCTGGCATCCCTACCCCCCGGCTGCTTTTCCGCCTTCATAGCGGGAAACAGCTTTGCGACGATGATCCCGTCTGTGCCGCGTATGGTCTCCACCATGGCCGGCATCACCGTGTCTGTTGTGCTAGCCGTGACGGGAGTCGCTGCTAATTTGCTTGGGCTGTTCACGATTATCGGGGCTTCCTTCGGCCCGATCTGCGGTGCGATGCTGGCTGACTACTTGCTTTCAGGAAGAAAGTGGGCCGGCCCAAGGGAAGGGATCAACATCGCAGGCTATGGCGCGTGGTTGATAGGGTTCGCGATTGGCATATTACCGTTCCTGCCGATTTCGCCTGAGTTGAAACCGTACCTGCAGCCTGCCGCGGTCTATAGCTTCATCGCGGCGTTCCTGGTCTATGCGATTCTCGCCAAAGCAGGCCTGGAACCCAAAGTCGTATCGATGCCCGAGAGAGCGGCAGCGGCTAGCTGAGCGCCACACAGCGCATCGTGGGACCGATTCAGCCTGCGGCCAAGGAAGCCGGAGTGAGGGCTTCCCGTTTCGGCGGGCGGAGGGGTTAGGTATCTGAGATCCGGCGAGGCGACTCGCCGGATTTTTTCGGGAGTGGATAGCACGCCCGGGGATGCCGGACGCAGAGCGGATTGACATCGACCGGCGCCGGCTTAGCATTCAGACCGGCTCACAAAGTTACTCGCGCGATGGCGGTCAATGGCGCAGATCTGCCCGGGTAATCAAGAACTGGGGGGCTTGAGGATGGTGGCCAGGGACGGAATCGAACCGCCGACGCCGGCCTTTTCAGGGCCGCGCTCTACCAGCTGAGCTACCTGGCCATCGGTGGATATTGTAGCATGCGCCGAGGGCCTGCAAAGCCCCCTACGCCTTCAGCCCCATAAACGCCTGGTACGCCGCGTCCCATCCCGCCACGCTCTTCGGCTCGTAGCTCTCCAGTTCGAACGACCTCCGCACCAGCGCCCGCGCCTCCTCCAGGCCGCCGAGCACGCCCGCGCCGATGGCCTGCACAAGCAGGTTTCCCGCAGCCGTCGCCTCGCCCGGACCGGCCACAACTCGCCGACCCGTCGCGTCCGCCACGAACTGGTTCAGGATCCGGTTCTTCGACCCCCCGCCCACAATATGGATCACCTCCAGCCGCCGCCCGGTCACGGCCTCCATGCCCTCCAGCACCTGACGGTACCGCAGCGCCAGGCCTTCGAGGATCGCCCTGGCCATTCCGGCGGGCTCCTCCGGCGGCTTCTGCCCCGTCCTCCGGCACCACTCCGCGATGCGCGCCGGCATCGAGCCCGGGTCGAGAAACGCATCCGGGTCTATGATCGCGTGGAACGGCTCCGTCTCCGCCGCCATCTCCGCCAGTTCCGCGTAGCTGTATTCGCGGCCCGCCGCCGCCCACGCGCGCCGGCACTCCTGCAGCAGCCACAGCCCCGCGATGTTCTTCAGGAACCGGATCCGCCCCTCGGCGCCCACCTCGTTCGTGAAGTTCGCGGCCAGCACGCAATCGTTTATGAGCGGCTCCGCCAATTCCACGCCCATCAACGACCACGTGCCCGAGCTTATGTAGCACCAGCCGTCGCCGTCCCCGGCCGGCACCGCCGCCACCGCCGACGCCGTATCGTGACTGCACGTCGCGTACACCTGCGCTCTGCCGAGGCCCGCGGCCTCCGCCACGTGCGGGAGCAGCGGCCCGAGCGGCGTTCCCGGCGGCACTATCTCGCCGAGTATCTCCACGGGCAGCCCGAGCGCCTCAAGCAGCTCCGTAGCCCAGCGCTCCCCGGTGGGGTTGTAGAACTGCGACGTGCTCGCGATGGTCAGCTCGTTCTTCGTCACGCCGGTAAGCCAGTAGTTGAAGAGGTCCGGCATGAACAGCAGCCGCGCGGCGGCCTTGAGCCCGGGCGAGCCGGCCAGTTTCGCAGCGTAGAGCTGGTACAGCGAGTTGATCTGCATGAACTGCACGCCGGTCTCGGCGAAAATGCGCTCGCGGCCCACGGCGGCGTACGCGCGCTCGGGGATTCCGTTCGTACGCGCGTCGCGGTAATGCCGCGGGTTGTCGATGAGCGCGCCGTCCGCGCCGAGCAGGCCGAAATCGACGCCCCACGTATCTATGCCGATGCCCGCCGGCCTCAGGCCGCGCTCGCGCCCGGCGATCTCGAGGCCGCGGACTATCTCATGAAACAGCCGCAGCGTATCCCAGTACAGGCCGGTAGGCAGCCGCACAGGCATGTTGGGGAAGCGATGTAGCTCTTCCAGAACGAGGGCATCGGGCGTGACCCTGCCCAGCATCGCGCGTCCGCTCTCCGCGCCGAGATCGAAGGCCAGGAAGTCGGGCATTTGGCGAGACAGTATAGCGCGCTCACACGCGAAGCCGGGCACTAGAGCAAGCTTCCAATCGGAGGATGGCGCAACTCACCCTTTGCCTTTTCAGGTGCAGCGCCGAATCACGGGTCAAAGGCCTCGTATCAGGGCCTGACTTTTTCGGTGGAAACGGGATGTTGGCCGGCAGCGCTACCCCGGCTATTGCGCCAGACGAAGTGAGCTCCTCCCGCGGGCGTTGGTCAAGAGCCTCGTATCAGGGCCGACTTTACGAACCGGGCTGGTATTTTCACGGGCTTCAGCCCCTGGATTTCAGCGTCGTCCGCCCGGCAGGGGCTGAAGTCCTGCATTCAGCAGCGCGTGGCGGCACGGCTGAAGCCGTGCCCTGATACGAACCATGTCCCGGGCGCTGCTAAGCCGCGCTGAGGCCGTTCCACGATAAGCCAAACCCCTCCCGGCGCTACTGAGACCGGTGGTCTGCCCCGCGCCACGTTACCGCGCTGCTGCTTTCTTGCGAGACAACGCTGCAGCTTTCAGTGCGAGTAGAGCCTGCACATCGCGAAGGTCCTGTTCGGACTGCACCGTAATAAACAACCACTTACCCTCGGGCCAGGGCTTCGCGCGTGCCATCGCCTGCCGCGCCGCATCTCCGAGCGGGAGCGCCTCCGCCTGTTGGAGCGCAGCTGGATTGAGGATGATCTGAACCACAAAGGCGTTTCGCGCAGGATATAGCGCAGTGAAGAGGTTCCCCCTACGGCGAAAAGTCAAGGCCCACCCGTACTTCTCGCAGTAGCAGAACCTGAAAATCTCCTTGGCGCGATATTCCGCACGGATATGTTCGGCCAATGCTTGCCACGGCTGCAGCATCGCGCCTAGCATCTCCGCGATTTCGGTCTCCGTCGGCTGGCGATTCTTTTCTGTGAAGGCTCCGATACTCATCACGGCACTCCCAAACAGCGCTCCGGTGTGATCCTCGCGACGCGACGCGCCTAATCCAATTTACGCAGCCGCTGATGCTCGTTTGCGGATGTCGTAAACATCGCGTCACAGCCGCGTACGCCACAACACCCAGGCCCCCGGGGCGGCTTTCATCAGCTTGGCCGGCCGGAACGGCCCTCTGGGCCTTTACCGCGGCAGCCGGCCCAGCATCGGCACACCTCGCCGCTCCTGCTTCTGGCTCGGCAGCGGACCGGCGCCGCTCGTGCCACGTGCTGCCGGCATAGTGTGCGAAAAATCGATCTCGGAGGCGCTGAAAACTAGCCTGCGGTCGAGCACCATCTCGAGCGAGGATCCGCGCGCCAGCACGGCGTCCGGGCCCCTCGTCAGCAGCACGCCGACGATGCCAGCCGCTGCGCCCGCGGCCGCGCCTATGCCCGCACCCATACCGTAGTGGCCGCCCGAGGCGCCGCCGGCAATGACGCCGACGCTCGCGCCGGTCGCAGCCGCCTCACCTATCGTGCGCGCGTCGCCGGACTTGTTGCCCTCACTGCGGATCTTGCCCTCGCTCTTATCAAGCTCCTCCGAAGCCTGCCCGTCGAGCGCGCCCACACGCGCGCGGAAATCGCGCGTTACGCCGTTTGGCAACGTCATCGAATCGAACCGCACGAACAACTCGCCTCTGCCTTTGACGCGCCCTGGGCGCTTGATCTGCGTTATTGTACCCTGGACGTAGCTTCCCGGCGGAACAATCACGCGCCCGTCCACTACTACCGGGAACACCGTCTCGAGATAGAGGCGGTCTCCCTCAGCCGAGTGTTTCGTGCTCACGGAGTTGATGAGCGCGAGCGGTATGCGCGTGCCGGGTTCGAGCACGTACGTTCCGGGCTCAGCCGGCTCGGCCTGCTTCAGGCCTTCCTCTTGCGCCTGCTCCCCTTCGGGCGTGGGCGCTGGAACCTGACCCTGGGCCGCTACCGCGGCAGCACAGCACGCGCAGACGATCACAAGAACGCGGACACGCATACTGCCTCTCCCTTCCAATTGTCTATTTAACGCGATCCGGCCGGTTCTCGTTGCAATTGTTCGGGATCTCGGGGACAACCGGCGCCCGGCCTAGAGTTCGAGCAAATCCTTGGGCGTGGGCGTCAGGATCTCGCAACCCGTTGAAGTCACCAGGACTGTATCTTCTATCCGCACTCCGCCGTACCCCGGAAGGTACGCGCCCGGCTCGATGGTTATCGCCATTCCCGCCTCGAGCGGCGTCTTTTCGCCCTTGCCCAGGCGCGGCGCTTCGTGGATCTCCAGCCCGAGCCCGTGGCCGGTGGAGTGGACGAACACGCGGCCGTATCCGTGCGCGCGCAGCACGCGCCGGGCCGCGCTGTCCACGCGCCCGGCGGCAACGCCCGGCCGCACTGCGTCTATGGCGGCAAGCTGAGCTTCCAGCACCGCACGATACAGCCGCCGGGCCTTAGGGGGCGGCGCACCCGTGAACGCCACCCGCGTCATGTCGCTCGCATAGCCATCCTGGAAGCAGCCCATGTCTACGAGCACGAACCGGCCGGGCTTGATTGGCTCCTCGCGCGGGCTTGCATGTGGCAAAGCGCTGTGAGCGCCGGAGGCGACGATCGTCTCGAAGGCTGGTTTCTCGGCCCCTAGGAGCCTCATCTGGTACTCGATGGAGGCGGCCAGCGCGGTTTCCGTCATGCCGGCGCGAAAGGCCCGCATGGCCCGCGCGTACGCGGCGGAATTCGTGAGCACGCTGCGCCGTATCGCCGCTATCTCGGACGCCGACTTCACTATCCGCAGCGCGTCCACGATGCCCGGAGCCGGATACAGCGTCCCCCCGAGCGGCATGTTCTCGTTGAGAAGGCTCCAGACGCCCCACGGCACGCGCGACGGCTCGAATCCCACCCGCCGGAAGCCGCGCCGGGTCGCCTCTTTCAGCAGCGCTGAGTGAAGCGGACCTTTCACCACGCGCACGCGGCAGTCCGTTTCCTGGGATGCCTGCGTTCCGTAACGGGGATCGGTGAAGAGTACCGCGCAATCCGCCGCCGCCAGCAGCAGGCCGTTAGACCCGGTGAACCCGCTCAGATAGCGGATGTTGACGGACGCGGAGACAATCATCGCGTCGAGTTTGTGACGGCCAAACTCGGCACCCAACCGCGCTCTGCGAGAGGCGTATTCGGAGTTTGGCATCGCGAACCGGCTTACAGCGTATCAGCAGCTACGGTATCAGCAGCAGCTTGCCGGCGGTCTTCCGGCTTTCGAGGTCGCGATGGGCGTGCGCGGCATCCGCCAGAGGATACGTGCGGTCGATGCGGAGCTTGAGTTTCCCCGACGCCACCCATCCCAGGACGTCGTCGGCGCGCCAGAGCAGTTCCAGCCGCGTGGCGCAGTAATGCGCGAGCGTCGGCCGGGTCAGGAACAGCGAACCCATCTGGTTGAGCAGCAGCGGATCCACCGGTTGCACCGGGCCGCTCGACTGCCCGTAGCTCACCATCATCCCGCGCGGCCGCAGGCATACCAGGCTCTTCATGAACGTGGCCTGCCCCACCGAGTCGTAGACGACATCGACGCCGCGGTTGTCCGTGAGCCGCCGCACCTCAGGCTCGAAGTCCTGGCGCGAATAGAGGATCACCGCGTCGGCGCCGGCCTCCATGGCCAGGTCCGCCTTGGCCTGCGTCGAAACCGTGCCGATCACGCGAGCGCCCCGCATCTTTGCCATCTGCACCAGCAGCAGGCCCACGCCGCCCGCGGCTGCATGGATCAGGGCCGTCTCGCCCTCTTTCAGCGGATAGGTGGAGTGCGTCAGGTAATGCGCCGTCATGCCCTGCAACATCACAGCCGCGGCGCGCTCGAAATCGATCGTATCTGGCAGCCTCACCAGGGCTGCCGCCGGTACTAGCGCCTTCTCGGCATACGATCCGGGCGCCATCGCCCAAGCTACGCGGTCGCCGGGGGCCACCTCGGCGACATCCGGGCCGCAAGCCTCGACCGTCCCCGCGCCCTCCATCCCGATTGGCACCGGCGGGTTCATCTTGTAGAGCCCCGTCCGATGGTACACGTCGATATAATTCACCCCCGCCGCGGCGACTTTCACGAGCGCCTGACCGGGACCTGGCGTCGGGACGGCGATCTCATCGCACAGCAGCGCATCTGGCCCCCCAGGGGTATGTACTCGGATAGCCTTCATGGAAGTTCTAGTCTAACCCGAACGTACTAAGGAGAGTGATAGCAAAAGAACATCAAACCGCAATCATGTTCTGTTTGATAGACCCGCAGGACGCAGATACCCTCTCGCGAGGAGCTGCCTTATCGCCCCGATGCATGCAGGCAATACGCGGTCCGGCGTCACGCCTGCGTCCGATGCGAGCCTGGCGGCCAGTTCGGCCGCCGTTCGGGACCCGTCACAACCCGCCAGCAGCGTCGAGATGCGGCCATCGACGTTGCCCGCCCATCGCAAGCCTCTGGCGATGCGGATGCGCGCCGAGGTTACGCGCCAGCGTCCTCCCTCGGCTTGCAATTCCTGTTCCAGGCGGGCATTGGGATGGAGCACAAACCGCGTGTTCAACAGGTCGTCGTCGCTGGCCGCCGCCAGGTAGTCGTCGAGTTCGAAGCCGAGCGCGATGTCCTCGCCGAAGGCCCCCAGGATCTCTGGAGCGTCCTCGATGCGGATGCGGTTCCTGCCGCTGCGGCGGCGCAGGGTGATGAGCACCGTCGTCACCGACTCGACGTGTTCGGCGTCCAGGTGTGCGAGCCACCAGTCGTACAGGCGGGCCTTCTCCTCGGGCGCGCCCGACTCTGTATCCCGGACCCAGTTCCGGGCATACTCGGTCGCGGCGTGCCTCTCCAGGGCGAGCACCCATGCGTCGCATCCGCGGCCCTCCACCCATCCGGCCACGCGCTGGCTCCAGTCGCGGCCGGGCTTCGACGCGCAATCGCAGATGAGCTGCGCAAAACCGCCCTCGTTCAGGAACTCTGGCGCCTGCCGCACCAGCCCTTCAGCGAACGAGTCCCCGGCCATCCCGCTATCGCGAAACGCCAGTGCTGTTGAGGGAGATATCGCGAAGGGCGGATTCGCGAGGATCAGATCGAACCGCCGTCCTACGACCGGCTCAAAGCAATCGCCGGCCGAGGCAGTGAAGTTCGAGATGCCGTTCCAGGCGGCGTTGAACGCCGCGAACGCGACCGCGCGCTGGCTGACGTCCGTGGCCGCGACGCATTCGGAATGCCGCGCCGCCAGCATGCCGAGCAGGCCGCAGCCGGTCCCGAGATCCAGGGCCATTCGCGATGGCCGCGGCACCGCCGAGTCGGCCAGCGTAACCGTGCTGCTGGTAAGGCCCATGACCTGCTCTCGCCCGCCCCGGCCTGGCAGATCGCAGGCCAGCAGCAGACCGCGAAAGGCGAGGATCCGCACTGTTCCGCTGACCTTTTCACCAGACACATTGAGAAGACCGGCCTCGATAGCGGCGCCAAAGGGCTCGCGGCCGAGTGCGGCCTGGGCCTCGGCAGCCGGAACCGGCACGCCGAGAAGGAAGAGCCGGACGAGCGTGTTCAGCGGAGACGTGGCTCGCGTAACTCGCAGCAGGCGTGCGAAATCCGCCGAGGGCGCAGCAGCCAGCTCCTCGGGTCCCAGCGCGCGCACAAGTCCTTCGGCCGTGTAGCCGGCGTTCTCGAAGGCGCGGCGGAGCACGCCGAGCGAACCGGTTATGGCAGGTGTCGGGTGGATGCCGGACTCGGTCTCATCAGCCGCCGGCGCACCACGCCAACCGTTTCCATGCGGATGCGGCAACTGTTATAGTCTCTCACGCCTTCAGCGTTCCGCCCTCTCCCGTCGCGCCGCGAGTCGATTCCGGAGCGCCGTTGGCACGCTCAGCGCTGGGATGCGGCCAACGCTTGGTCAAGGTCCCAGAGGATATCTTCGGCGTCCTCGAGACCGATCGAGAGGCGGATCAGGTCCGGCGTAACGCCAGCCGCTTCCTGCTGTTCGCGCGAGAGTTGCTGGTGTGTTGTCGATGCCGGGTGGATCACCAGGCTCCGCGCGTCTCCAACGTTCGCCAGGTGCGAGAACAGCTTCACGCTGTTGACGAACTTGCGCCCTGCCTCATAGCCGCCTTTGATGCCGAACGAGAATACGGCGCCAGGCCCCTTCGGCAGGTATTTTGCTGCCAGTTCGCGATACGGGCTCGATGTGAGCGAGGGGTAGTTCACCCAGGCAACGCTCGGGTGCTTCGCGAGAAACTCGGCCGCGCAGCGCGCATTCGCGACGTGGCGGTCCATCCTCAGCCCCAGCGTCTCGACGCCTTGCAGGAACAAGAACGCGTTGAACGGGCTCAGGCACGGCCCCAGATCGCGCAAACCTTCGACTCGCGCCCGGATGATGAACGCCAGATTGCCGAACTTTTCGGCGTATCTCATGCCGTGATAGGCGGGAGAGGGCTCAGTCAGGCCGGGGAACGCGCCCTTGGTCCAGTCGAACTTGCCCGAGTCAACGATGATTCCGCCGATGGAGGTACCGTGGCCGCCGATGAACTTTGTCAGCGAGTGCAGCACGATATCCGCGCCAAACTCGATCGGCCGGCACAAATACGGTGTTGCGAAAGTGTTGTCGATGACCAGAGGCAGATTGTGCTCGTGCGCTATCGCAGCTACACGCTCTATGTCGAGCACGTTACCGCGCGGGTTTGAGATTGTCTCGCCGTAGAGCAGTTTGGTGCGCGGAGTGATGGCTTTCCGGAAGTTCTCCGGATCGTCGGGTTCAACGAAGGTAACGTTCAACCCCAACCGCCGCATGCTCACATCGAACTGCGTGAACGTGCCGCCGTACAGCGTGCTCGCCGCGACCATCTCGTCGCCAGCCTGCATGAGGCTCGAGAGCGCGATGAACTGCGCCGCCTGGCCGCTTGCCAAGGCGACCGCCGCCACGCCACCCTCGAGCGACGCCACGCGCCGTTCCAGCACGTCCGTGGTCGGGTTCATGATGCGGGTGTAGATATTGCCCGCCTGTTCGAGCGCAAATAGCGCCGCCGCGTGCTCGCTGTCGTTGAACACGAAAGAGGTGGACTGATAGATGGGCACAGCCCGTGCGCCGGTGGTCGGCTCCGGCTGCTGATAGCCTTCGTGCAGCGCCCGAGTGTTGAAACCAAAGGTGCGTTCAGGTTTGTCTGGCATATCACCAAATCCGGTAGGAATTGGGATGATTGTACCCCGCTTCCTGCATGAGGCGCAAGTCAGCGCTTATAGCCGATCTTCCGGAGCAGGCCATGCCGCCACTCGACGTCAGATGGGCCTTCGACGCCCTTGGGCCGTTCGCCGTCTATCACACCGATCACGCCGCGTCCCAGTTCGGTCTCGGCGATCACAACCTCGACCTGGTTCGCGGTGGCGCAGAAGATCGTGCAAACCTCCGGTACTTCTTTGATTCTGTTGAGGATATTT
>JBLNBX010000084.1:0-15428 GCA_050260275.1 bacterium | reverse complement strand
CTCCACACTATATCATGCCGCTCACGCCTTACCTGCATCGTATTGTCGGCCGTCAGGATCTCCCGGCTGCGGATGCCTACGAAGCCATGGCGGTAATTCTGCGCGGCGACTCCTCGGTGTCGCTCATAACGGCCTTCCTTGTCGCGCTGCGGATGAAGGGCGAGACGGCCGGCGAGATCCTCGGGTTCGCGCGCGCTATGCGCGAGTTCTCAACGCCAGTACGGCCGCGCATCGAAGGCGAACCGATTGTCGACACCTGCGGAACGGGCGGCGACGGCGGGGGCACGTTCAACATTTCGACGATAGCCGCGTTCGCCGTGGCCGCCGCTGGCGCGCGCGTCGCCAAACACGGCAACCGCTCCATCTCCAGCCGGTGTGGGAGCGCTGATCTGCTCGAGCGTCTTGGCGTGAAAGTCGCTGTGGACGCGAGGGTTGCGGCGCGCGCCATCGAGGAGATCGGCATCGCGTTCCTTTTCGCACCCGCCTTTCATCCGGCGATGAAATACGCGCAACCAGCCCGCTCCGAACTGCGCATGCGCACGGTGTTCAATCTGCTCGGACCGCTAACCAATCCCGCTGGCGCCACAGCGCAGGTGGTTGGCGCTCCGTCAGACGGCGCGGCCCTGCTCATCGCCGAAGCGCTGGCCGAACTGGGCCTCCAGCGCGGCTTTGTCGTGCACAGCTCGGATGGCCTCGACGAGATCACCATTGCCGGCGAGACCACGATGTTCGACATCTGCCACGGCCGCGTCTTCCGCCGCATCGTCACTCCGGCCGATTTCGGATTCGATGTCGAGCCGCCCGAAACGATGCAGGGTGGGACGCCCGAGGAGAACGCGGCCATCGCCACGCGCATCCTGAGCGGCGAGCTTGGCGGGCGGCGCAACGTGGTGCTCATGAATGCGTCGGCGGCGCTGGTCGCGGCAGGCAAGGCAGCGGATTTCAAGGAAGGCGTCTCGATGGCGGCCGCCGCGATAGACTCCGGGGCCGCTCTCGCAAGGCTACGCTCCCTGGCGTGCTTCAATTCGTGCGCGCATTGACACCCGAACACGCGGCACGCTACCCGCGCACGCTGGTCTACAATCTCTAACGTGACGAGTCAGCCCACGCGCCGCAATGTGCTGTCGGTTGCCGGAGGTTTCGCGATCACCCAAGTCGCGCGAAAGGACTTCCAGCCCGCCTACCTGCGACTGGCACGGACCGGCGAACTGGCGGAGCGCGCCGCGGCTCTCGCAGCCATCTATCGCTCGTGCCGTCTCTGCCCGCGCAGATGCCAGGTGAACCGCGCAGCGGGGGGGAAAGGCATCTGTGGCGGAGGCGCACGCGCGCGCGTGTACTCGGCTCACCCGCACTTCGGCGAGGAGAAACCGCTGGTGGGCCGGGGCGGCTCCGGCACGGTGTTCTTCTCCAACTGCAACCTCCGCTGCGTGTTCTGCCAGAACTGGGAGATTGCCCACCGTGGCGACGGCCGCGACGTTGACAGCGCCGCGCTCGCAAGAATTATGGTGGCGCTTCAGGAGCGCGGCTGTCACAACATCAACCTGGTGACTCCAACGCACTATGTCCCGAGCATCGTGGCGGCGCTCGGAGAGGCCGTGCGGCTCGGCCTGCGAGTGCCGCTGGTGTACAACTGCGGCGGCTACGAGCCCGTTGAGATCATCCGTTTGCTCGACGGCATCGTGGACATCTACCTGCCCGATTTCAAGTACATGGACGGCGCTGCCGCGGAAAAGTACTCAACCGGCGCGAAGGACTATCCCGGGGTGGCCGCGGCGGCCATCGCCGCTATGCACCAGCAGGTTGGCGAGCTGATCCTTGACGAGGACGGCATCGCGCTGCGCGGCCTCATGATCAGGCACCTCGTGTTGCCGGAGAACCTGGCGGGCACCGATAGGTTCGTAAAGTGGGTGGCTCGGGCACTTACTCGCAGCACTTACGTCAACATAATGGCCCAGTACCGTCCGGAGTACCGGGCGCGCGAATTCCCCGCGTTGTCGCGGCGGATCTCGCCTGCCGAGTTCAGGCGCGCGCTCGAGTGGGCCCGTGAAGCGGGCCTCAAGAGACTCGGGTAACGGCCGCCCGCGTGCGCGCGGCCACCTCGCTCGCAGCAACTCGCCGCTATGCTCAATGCTCGATGCGGCTCAATGAGGGCCGGGCTCTGCTGATCGCCACGCCGCGTCGCACACCTATTCGGCCGACAGCAGCCGCGCCGCAGCAGCGTCCATGAACCATACCGTGTCGTGACCCCTGTGAGCCAACTGGGCAGGATATTTGTTCGGGTCGAACGGTTCGCGGAAAACGGCGCGCACGGCCTCGGCTTTCCCGGCTCCAGTGACGTGAAACGCGATGTGCCGCGCGGCGAGCAGCACGCCAGGCAGCAGCGTTACGCGCCACGGCGGCTCGGCCTCGACGTGCGCGGCCGCGGCGATGCCGGAGCGGTCATCCACGAGCGGGTCGCCGGGAAACAGGCTGGCTGTGTGCGCGTTCTCGCCGAGCCCGAGGTGGACGACGTCGAATGCGGGCAACTGGTCGTCATCGAGTTCGAAAAAAGCGCGTATGTCCCCCGCGTAGGCGAGTGCGGCCATCTCAGCTTTCATCTCGCCGCGGATGCGGTGCACGTTCTCGTCCGGGATGCGCGCCGGACGGATCAGGCTCTCCTCAGCGAGCCTGTAATTACTGCGTTCGTCCGCCGGCGGAACCGCGCGCTCGTCCACCCAGAAGATATGGACGTTTCGCCACACCAGCGGTATGGCCGCCAGCCGTTCGAACATGTGCCGCGGACCCGCGCCCCCGGAGACCGCCAGGGTAGCACTCCGGCGCTCGGCCAGGGCCTGCTCGAGCAGCGCAGCTATGTGCCTCGCGCACGCATCCGCCGCTGCATTCACGTCCGGAGAGATGTGCGAGCGCACGTTACTCTGCGTTCTGCTCCCGTTCATCGGGATTCCTCCACGCGTGCCCGCGGCGGGCGAGCATCGCGTCAGCCGCGCGCGGTCCCCACGATCCCGCGGGGTAGTTGGGAAACTCGAAACGCCGCTCTTCCCATACTTTCAGCACGGCATCGACGATGGCCCAACTGGCCTCTACGGCGTCTTCGCGTATGTAGAGTGTGGGGTCGCCGGCGATGGCGTCGAGCAGCAGCGTTTCGTAGGCCTCCGGCAGCTTCTCGCCGTAGTAGAAATCGAGTTCGGCCGGCCGCAGATCCATCCCGGGACCAGGGCTCTTGGCGAGAAAGCGGAGCGAGATGCCCTCGTCCGGCTGGATTCTGAGAACGAGCAGGTTCGGCGGGCACTCGATGCAGCCCCCGGGAGTGTCCGGAAACGGCAGGTGCGGGGCCGCCTTGAACTGAATGGCGACTTCGGTCACCCGCCGAGCGAGCCGCTTTCCGGTGCGCAGGTAGAAAGGGACGCCGGCCCATCGCCAGTTCTCGACGAAGAGCGTCAGCGCGGCGTAGGTCTCCGTGCTCGCGTCCGGCGAGACGCCGTTCTCTTCACGGAATCCGGGCGCCTCCTCGCCGCCGATATTGCCGCGCCCGTACTGCCCGGCGACAGCGTCTTCATCGACGCGGTTCGGCGGCACCGCGCCGACCGCGCGGAGAAGCTTGCCGCGCTCGTCGCGGACCGCTCCGGCTTCGTACGTGGCGGGCGGTTCCATCGCCACGGTCGCCATCACCTGCAACAGATGGTTCTGGAGCATGTCCCGCAGCGCGCCTGTCTCGGCGTAGAACGCGCCCCGGCCCTCGATGCCCACCTGCTCGGCCGCCGTGATCTGAACGTGATCGATGTAGCGCCGGTTCCACAGAGGCTCGAAAATACCGTTCGCAAAACGAAAAACCAGGATGTTCCGGACCGTGTCCTTGCCCAGGTAATGGTCAATGCGGTAGATGTCCGGTTCGGCGAATACTTCGTGAAGCGAGGCGTTGAGGGCGCGCGCGCTCGCGAGGTCGCGTCCGAACGGTTTTTCGATCACCAGCCTGCGCCACCCCTCGCAGCGGCTGAGGCCCGCGCGTCCCAGCGCGGCGGCAATTGTCGCATACTGGCTCGGATGCGTGGCCAGATAGAACAGCACGCGTCCGCCGGCCTGATTGGATGCGTCGATGTCCGCCAGGCGGCGCGCGATCCTTTCGTACGTAGCAGCGTCGGTGATGTCGCCGGGCTCGTAGTGCAGGCGTGCGGAGAAGCGCCGCCAGACGGCGTCGTCGATGCCCCCCGCATATTTGGCGACGGCCTCGCGCATCCGTTCGCGAAATGTGTCGTCCGTGTGCGGCGTCCGCGAGTTGCCGAGCACGGCGGCGCCAGGCGCGAGGCGGCCGGAGGCGGCTAGCCTGTACAGGGCGGGCATGAGCTTTCGGCGCGTGAGGTCGCCGGTGGCGCCGAAGATCACGATGGTACAGGCGGACGGCTTCGGTTCTGTTTGCATCCCCTCCGCTCCCCTCACGGCTTCAAATTAGCAGAACGGAGCGGTTGCGGACGAGGCGCGCGAGCCAATTGCAGGCAGGGCCGGTCAGCGGTAGGATGGGACTTAGCCCCACCGAGTCTCTCGATTAAAGAATAAACGTACGTGCCCGGAATCGGAATCGTCTGAGCGGAGCCTATGCAGAAGCAGCGTAAGAAGATTCTAGCCGCGCTGGAGGAGTTGTTCTTCACGGTCAAGATTACGGATGCCGCCAAGCGCGCCGGAATGAGCGTGGAGTTCGTGAAGACTCCAGACGAGCTGATCGAGAGGGCTAAGGCGGAGAAGCCGTCGCTCATCATCATCGATCTCAACTTCAACGCGATCGAGCCGTTAAAACTGATCCCTCGCGTAAAGCGCGACCCGGAGCTGCGCGGAGTAAGCGTCATCGGCTACTTGTCGCACATCCAGGGTGAGCTCAAGCAGAAGGCGCACGAGACGGGTGTCGATATGGTGCTCGCCCGCGCGGCGCTTTCTCAGAACCTGCAGCAGATCCTCAAGCGGCACGCAGGAATGCCGTAGGCGGTCCGGCTCGCTTCCTGCCCTGCGGTTCGCTCCAGTATCGCCGCGCCTCCCGGCGCGCGTCACACCTGCGCGGGGCAGCGCGTCGCGCTTCACTTGCACGAAGCTACCCGACCACTGGCACAGCACACCCTCTGTCACCCGGGCCAATGCCCGGCTCAGGGCGCTACAGCGGCCGCGTTTCCGGTCCGTTTAGCCGTTCCCTCTTCGGCCGGTTCGATCTCGAGCTTGCGCGCGCGACAGTTGTTTAGGAAAAGCTCGATGACGTTGTCGAGGTCCTGCAGGCCGCAGGTCTTCTCGTACGTGTGGCCGTGTTTTTCGAGGTAGGCGGGTCGAGGAGTGCCTGCTTAACGGTGGGACGATCTCCCGTCCCACGTTGCAAAGGATCGAGCCGCGCGCGAAGCGTTGTACCGGAGCCAGATTCTTCTCGAAGGCGACCAGGGTTGCCTCGTAGAGCACTTTGTCGAATTGCCTCACGCGCGCTTCGCCTGGCGGACCACACCTCGCGTGCGGGCAGCCGAGGGCCTCCTAAAGGCCTCGTATCGGCTGTCAAGAGAGAAGGATGAGGAGGGAATGGCGGGCCGCGCCTACAGGCGCACCCGCCGGCCAAGCAAGCCGAAAGCGGCCAGAGCCGTTCCAGCCAGAAGCATCGTCAGCGGTTCGGGGACCGGTTCGGGCCCGCCCGTGCCTATGTAGTCGAGCGATGCCTGCACCGAGCCGGCGAACGGCGCGCGCGTCTGATAGATCTCCACGCAGCTCCTGCAATACGGTGTCTGCCCCAGGCTGGTGGTGAAGCTGTACTGCTCCGTCCAGGAGACGGTGACGCCAGCCCCGCTCGTCAGCGCCGCCGCGAACGCCGGCAGCGTCATCAGATCCACCGTGCCGGCCGAGAACGTGCTGCTCGCCGTTCCGGACGTCACCGTGAACACCAGCGAACCCGCTACCGGAGTGACCGATAGCGTCGGGTTGTGCGGCGTGCCGCCTGCCGGGTTGATCAGGTCCCAGATCGGGGCTTCCGGCTCCGTGCGGGCGAGCGTAAGGATGGCGCTCGTCAACGTTCCAGACGAATACTCAGGAAACACCAGCGGCGTGCCGGTCAGCGTCACCGACAACGGAATGACATAGGTCGTTCCGCTAAGATAGAAGCCGTTCTGCGGCGTCACCGTCTGACCGCCGTTGTTTGTCTGGAGGTGATAGTACACCGTCTGCCCAATGTCGTTGCCCGTCAGGTCGATCGGGGTAGCCAACAGCATGGAGCCGAAAACGAACATCCCCAAGATTGCCCATCTCATAGGCGTGTGCCACTCCTCCGAGGCACGTCCCAGTATGTGCGCTATGCTTCCTCGGGGACAATACCAGGAATTCTAATTTTGTACTAGTACCCTGGTTCGGGAGGGTTGGTAAGTACCAGTCGTCACACGTGTTACGGGCTGCGGAAGCACCTGGGACGGACAAGGGCAGCTTACTATGTATTCCTTGCCGGATTCGCGGGGGGGACATCAGTCCGCGGCGGAGCTTAGCTCCGCACAGAGCGGCGTTCAGATCGCGTGCAGGGCCGAGGCCAACATCAATTGCCAAAGAACGTATGCGCCCTGCAGCCCCGTAAGGGGCGGTAGAAAGTAGCCCACGGCGCGAGCCGTTGGGATCCCGATGATTTGGGAACAAGCCCCCGGACGGGGGCGTAAGGCTTTGGCCCGGCGATGGGTGTAAGCGCCAGGTAGAGGTTCGTATCAGGGCATGGCTTCAGCCATGCCGATAGGCGCCGTGTCAAACATGGGCTTTAGCCCTGTGGCAGTTGGCGCTTGATTCGCAAGGCTGAAGCCCCGCGAATCAAGCCCGCCCCCAGGAGCCTGGTGAGGAGTTCTGTTGGGCTTCCGATGGCTTGCGCCATGGGCAATTCTTTTTCGCTCTGCCGGACTTCAACCTGGCTAGTGGTCTGTCTGCGGCAGACCACTAGCTCCCTTTGTGCCGATCAAAACCAGGAAGAACGCACCGCCGCTCAGGCGAGCTTGCGCCGCATCAACAGCCCGGCACCGATCAGCACGCCGCCGCTTAGGAAGAACGTCGTCGGTTCGGGCACCGCGGGGTCGGAGGATGCCGACGTAATCAGGTCGCCGGCGCCGAAGAACTGCGCCCCGCTGAAGATGCTGCCGTCCAAGTACCATCGGTCCGGCTGTCCGTGGCCCTGCGTTTGCGTCACGGTCAGGGATGCCGTGCTGCTGCCAGTCAGATCCAAGCCCTCGAATACGCTGAGCGGTACGAAAACCGCGAGGTCGAAGCCATCGCCGATATGCGAGGAGGTGTACGGCGTCGCCGAGTTCAGCCGGATGGAATCGTTCGCACTCCAGACAGGCCCAATCCCGTTCAGGGTAAGCGTTATGCCACTGATTGTGACGGGTATGTGTTGGGGCCCGCCGGTCTGCTCCCAGGCATCGTAGACGAAGGCGAAATATCTCGTGCCATCGATAGTAGTGTACGGTACCTGCGAAAGGGTGAAACTGCTGCTTGTGCCTGTCTTGTTGTTTCCGTTCTCAATTGACAAGATCAGGATGCTAGACGCGCTCGCGTTTCCCGAGATGGTGGCGTCAAGAATCGCGTTGCCCGATGTTCCGGACAGAAGTACCTTACTGTCGTCGCCGTTAACTTCGATCACCGCGGCCCGCGCGCTGGTTGCTGCGAATGTGAGCCCCGCAACGGCGGTCACTAGCATACCTCGAACAGTTCCCATACGCATATTCAGCACTCCTCGATACCTAGAAGTATCGCTTGGCCTGCCTACGCGCTCAAGGGGTCAAAATGCGATTTAGTACCCGTACTACGCCGTGATGGTAATGTGCGGTACGACCCGCTACTTGATCTCCGGGCTGTTGACGGTCGCCGGTTCCTGGCCGTAATTCTCCCGGATAACCAGCGTTTGGTCTGAGAAGAACGTCCTGCGGCCGGTGCTGTTGTACACCTGCGGTGTCGCGATGACCGTATACCCGTCAGGGCCGCCCTGTAGGACGAAGTTGTACCCCGTCTTTGTGCCCTTGGCGAGGTCCTCGGGGATGAGGTCGGCGGCGGCGGGTCCGGCTGCGCCGCTGGCCGGCGGACCCAGTTCCTCGAGCTTGGTGGCGAACCTGCCGAACTGCGACATGTACATAGTCTGCCCGGCGTGAATGGTACGGATCTGTTCGATGGCGGCCATCTCCTGGGCGTGCATGCGCGCCGTGTTGACCTTAGGGACGGCTATCGCGGCGATGATCAGAATAATCGCCACGACGATCAGCAACTCTATGAGTGTAAAGCCCTTGCGCCTGATTCGGCTGCCCATGGACGGTCTCCCGGAGTACATTCGACGGCTCACCTATAGTTGACGCCCGCGGCGGCACCTGCGTGCAGGCCGAACTCGTCCCCCTTCACGAGGGTGTCGATTGCCCGCACTCGCGTTAAAAATCCGGCCAGGCGATCGAGCCTGAGCGCGTTGGGACCGTCCGAGAACGCCCGTTCGGGCGCCTCGTGCACCTCGACGAACAGCCCATCGATGCCGACCGCCGCTGCTGCTCGCGCAAGCGGCTCGATGAACTCCGCCTGCCCGCCCGACGCGCTCCCGAGGCCTCCCGGAAGCTGCACGCTGTGTGTGGCGTCGAAGATCACCGGCCACCCGAACCCCCGCATGATGGCCAGCCCGCGCATGTCCACGACTAAATTGTTGTAACCGAACGAGGTGCCGCGTTCGGTCAAGAGAATCTTGGTGTTGCCGGTGGACGCCACCTTCTCCGCCGCCAGACCGATGTCGTGCGGCGCGACGAACTGGCCCTTCTTTATGTTCACGATGCGGCCTGTGCGGCCGGCTTCGAGCAGCAGGTCCGTCTGGCGGCACAGAAATGCGGGGATCTGGATGACGTCGGCCACCTCGGCAACCGCGGCCACCTGCGCCGTCTCATGGACGTCCGTCAGCACGGCGTGCCCGGCGGCCTTCACGCCAGCCAGTATGCGCAGACCCTCCTTCAAACCCGGGCCGCGGCGCGAGGAAACGCTCGATCGGTTGGCCTTGTCGAAGGATGCTTTGAATATGAACGGGCCGGCGATGCGCCTGATCTCGCGCGCGAGCATCGAGACGTGCTCCTCGCTCTCGATGACGCACGGTCCCGCGATGAGCGCCAGCGGCGCGCCTCCGCCGAGGACGACTTTCCCGGCGCTGGTGGTTGTCTCGATGGCCACTTCCGAAAGTGTAGCGCGGCGGAGGCGGGAAACGCGCCGCCTGCTCGAACGAGGACAGGCCCTTGTTCAGGCCCTTGCCGTTCCCATCCGCGCGGCCATGATCACCGGCGCGGGCATTGACCTGCTCCCGTTTTTCCTACCAGTCGTAATTGAGGAGTTCCGGCTATGGTAACTCGTGTTCATGCCCTGCATCGAGCGGGGATGGGGGTCTGGGGCAAGGGGATGGCGTTTGAATCCCCTTGCCCCGGCCAGCACTGTAGAAATTTCGCTCACGCCGACGCCCTCAACAGGCCCGCCATCTCCCTGCAGGGCTTTTAAGCCCTGCGCGGCTTGAAGCCGCCCCCCAAAGGAACGGTGTTCGAGAGCCCCGCTCGCCGCGACTAGACTTCCACGCGCAGCTCGGCCACTTTGCTCGGGTCGCACACGGCGCATCCGCGCGGCACCTTAGCGCGCGACACAGCGTAGGGAGTGAAGCCCGGATAGTCCAGGTTCACGATCCAAAGGGGGTGCGAGCAATCCACGGCGTTCCCCTGGAGCAGATCCAGCGTCACCCGGAACGCGATGCCGGCAACGGCGAGCACCGACCCCCACAGGCCCGGCTGGCCGGGCGTTCGCGTTTCGTCGAAATCCGGGTCGGTGTAGCGCGCCTCGCTGGTGTCGCCCTGGTCCGTTTCGCGGAACTGCGCGAAGCACTCGCGGCACGGGGTCTGGCCGGGCACATAGATCTGTATTTCGCCAGCACGCACCGCGCCGTAGGCGCCGACGTAGACGGCTGTCAGCTTCTTCTCGAGCGCCACCGCGTTCACCATGGACTCGCAGCGGCGCGAGTCCGCACACGACAGCAGCAGGCCGTCAGCATCACGGAACTTCTCAACGCGCGCCTCGACGCGCAGCGCGGGGTTGATCTCGGCCATGCGAGCGGCCAGCGCCTCGGCCTTCGGACGGCCCAGGTCGCGGGGCGTCAGGACGTGGCGCTCAATGTTTTCCGGCGCCAGCGTCTCGGGGTCGATCAGCGTCAGCCGGCCAAGCCCCGCGCGCACCAGCATGTCGGCGAGCGCCGAACCGAAACTGCCGCAGCCGATGATGGACACGTGACAGCCGGCCAGCGCCTCGCGTTCCTTCGGGTTCCTGGTTGTCAAAGCCGTCAGTCCCAGCGCGAGCGGAACGGGTCCACTTCGCCGTCGTGCTCGCTGAGGTATTTCACAGCCGTGAGCAGCGTGTTGGCGAATGTCGATCGGGCAGCATGCCAGTCCCTTACGACGCACAGGCGCTGCTCGCCCGCCCCGTACCAGTGATGGCCCAGCTTGGGGTCCATATGAACGTCGGGCGGGTACTGCGGATAGGTGGAGCGGTCCGCCTCGATCACGACGTGGTAGATGCGGCCGGACCGCTGTCCCCTGAGGTATCCCTCGAAGCCGAACCTGGAGTCCTTCATGAACACCTTGAACTCCGGGAAGACGCTCTGCATGAGTTGCTGTTCTTTCTCCCACCGGTTCTCGGTCAGCATCGGCGTCTCCTGATCCGGCGCGCTTCGTCAGGCCCAGGTGGTTCTGGGGAGCTTCACCTGCCGCTCCTCGATGACCCCCTCGGGCGTATCAAGCCGGATGACAGCTATCTCTCCGCGAATCTCGATCTCGGGAAATTCCCGCTCGCGCGTCTCGTTGGCGCGGGCATCCGCTTTCGCTAGCATCTCGCTACCTCCTCCGTAAGGTCTTCGGCGCGCAACCGTCCGCTCGGCGCGGAGCGGCTCCGCACTAGGGGACGAAGGGTCTTCCCACCGCTTCTCCACTCGCAGGCACGGCCGGGCCGGGTGAGTTCGCCAGCCAGACGATGGTGAGCACAGCGATGACGATCATCAGCACCGCAGCCAGCCCCAGCGCAAACCTGCCGCCATCGTGCGGCTGGTTGTTCGGGTCGGAAGCCCAGCACCGCGCCTCGTCTTCCGTGAAATTCAGCTCGTCGTCGCCCAACTCCCCTTGCCCCTTCAGCGGCCAACGCATGCCCGCGCGTGCGGTCGCAAGCGGACGGCGGGCTGGCATTAAGCCGCCTTAACCATTCGATGCGCAACGGAAGACCGCTGTTTCAGGTGGGACATAGTAAAAAGGGGGCCACCCTGGACAGCGCCCGATCGCACATCGCAAACCCCTGATATCGCTTATTCGGGCGGGAAGCGTCTCGCCGCTGATACATCGTCCGCGGTTTCATGCTGCATCCCGCGCCGCCCCGGCTCCATCCTCGCGCAGGCTGCGGCGTGCGTCTACCACCTGCTGCGCGTGTACCTGCGCACTCGTCTCCCGGTTGCTTCATAGCGTATTGACCCGGTCCACCTGCGCCCTGATCCAGCATGTTCCGATGTGGCTCAAAGGGGCGGGGCAATGATGGGCACATGGTTGGGATAGGCGGCGAAGGCGGCTGCGGTAGGAGGCTTCAGGCACGCGCGGGCCGAAGACGATCGTGGTCGAGAGCAACTGTGCATCGGCGCGAAGGCGCCACCGCAAGAACGAATAGCGCCCGACTCGTTCTGTTGATAAAGTCGTATGGTTGAACTAAACAGGGGATGGTTCTATGCGCTTCTCGATCGCTTCGATTGTTCTGGCGTGTGCCGCTTTCCTGATCGCCCCGTCCGCGCCGGCCGAGACCGGCTACGACGCGTGGCTGCGTTACGCACCCATTCGCGATACCGCCGTTCGGGCGCGCTACGACGCGCTGCCCGCGACCGTGGTGGCTCTCGGAGATACCGCCATCATCGCAAGCGGCCGCGATGAACTGATCCGCGGCGTGAGAGGCATGCTCGGACGTACGCTGCGCATCGAACCGAAACTGCCGGCCGAGAGCGCCATAGTTATCGGCACGGCCGCGGACATCGCCGCTGCCGTTCCCGCGCTCGCCCTGAAGGGCGCGCTCGCGGAAGACGGATTCCATCTATACAGCCGGACTGCGAACGGGCGCAGGCACATCGTGATAGCCGGCGCGAACGATCGCGGCGCGCTCTACGGCGCTTTCGCGCTGCTGCGGAGGATCGCCCTGCACCAGGCCATCGAGCCGCTCGATGTGCGCGAGGAGCCTTACGCTCCGATACGGTGGGTGAACCACTGGGATAACCTGGACGGCTCGATCGAGCGCGGCTACGGCGGGCCCTCGATCTTCTTCGAGAACGACAACGTGCGCGAGGACCTCAGCCGGGTGCGCGACTACGGGCGCCTGTTGGCCTCGCTCGGCATCAACGCGTGCTCCATCAACAATGTGAACGCCAACACGCGAGCGATCGCGACGGAGTTCCTGCCGCAGGTGGCGCGAATCGCCGAGGCGTTCCGGCCGTGGGGCGTGCGCGTCGCGCTCTCGCTCGATTTCAGCAGCCCACAGCGGCTCGGGAAGCTAGACACGTTCGATCCGCTTGACGAGCGGGTCATCAAGTGGTGGAAGGACAAGATCGACGAGATCTACCGCGCCGTTCCGGATCTGGCCGGCTTCGTCGTGAAGGCCGACTCGGAAGGCCGCCTGGGCCCGTCCGCCTATGGCCGCACGCACGCCGATGCCGCAAACGTCATCGCGCGCCCGCTCAAGGCGCACAACGGCGTGATCTTCTACCGCGGCTTCGTCTACAACCACCGCATGGACTGGCGCGACCTTAAGAACGACCGCGCCCGCGCCGCCTACGACAACTTCATCCATCTCGACGGCAAGTTCGAGGACAACGTGATCATCCAGATCAAGCACGGCCCAATCGATTTCCAGGTGCGCGAGCCGGCGTCGCCGCTGTTCGGCGCGCTCGAGAAGACCAACCAGGCCGTCGAGCTTCAGATCACGCAGGAATACTTCATGCAGGCCCGCTACATGGTGTTTCTGGTCCCCATGTGGAAGGAGGCGCTCGATTTCGACATGCACGCGCGCGGCGCGGGCACGCCGGTGAAGGCGCTGGTGGCGGGTAAGGTGTTCAACCGGCCTGTGGGCGGTTTCGTCGGCGTGTCAAACGTCGGGATGGATGTGAACTGGCTGCGGCACCACATGTCACAGGCGAACCTGTACGGTTTTGGCCGCCTTGCATGGAACCCCGATCTCACTTCCGAGCAGATCATCGACGAGTGGACCCGCCTCACGTTCTCGCACGACCCGCTCGTCGTCAAGACCATCACCACGATGCAGCTGGCCTCCTGGCGCGATTTCGAGAACCACACCGGGCCGCTGGGGTTGCAGACGCTAACGGAGATTACGGGCAACCACTATGGCCCCGCGGTCGAGGCCTCAGAGCGCAACGGCTGGGGCCAGTGGCACCGCTCCGACGAGAAGGGCTCCGGAATGAACCGCACCGTCGCCACCGGAACCGGTTTCATCGGCCAGTACCGGCCGGAGGTGGCGAAAGTGTATGAATCGCTCGAAACGTGCCCGGACGAGTTGATCCTGTTCATGCACCATGTGCCGTACACGCACGTTCTGCACTCGGGCAAGACTGTCATCCAGCACATTTACGACGCGCACTACGCCGGCGCGGAGGCGGTCGCGAAGTATCCGGAGCAGTGGAAGGCGCTCGAAGGCCGGATTGACGAGCAGCGGTATAAGGAGATCCTGGCCGCGCTCGAGTATCAGGCCGGGCACGCCGAGGTGTGGCGCGACGCGGTGAATTACTGGTTCCTGAAGACCTCCGGCATCCCCGACAAGACCGGCAGGGCGGGGAACTACCCCAACCGCTACGAGGCCGAAGCGCTGACATTGAAGGGCTACTCCGTCGTCGATGTGAAGCCGTTCGAGGCCGCTTCGATGAGTAAGGCGATCGCGTGCATGGAGCCGGCAACGTTGTGCTCGGCATCGCTGAAGTTCAGCGGCAAGCCGGGCTGGTACACGCTGAGCACGCGCTACTTCGACCAGATGAACGGAGTCTCGCGCTTCAAGCTGTTTGTCAACGCTCAACTGGTGGACGAGTGGACTGCGCCGGACGACATCCCGACGCGGAAGATCGACGCGCACTCGGCAACCCGGCGCCTGACGCGCGGCGTGCCGCTGCGGCCAGGCGACGAGATACGCATCGAGGGCATTCCGGACGGCGGCGAACGCGCCGGGCTCGACTACATAGAGATTCTGAGCAACTGAGAGGCCTGTAACGGCTTACGCCCTAGGCTACTATCTACCGCCCCTGCCGGGGCTGCTATGGCGCTTCGCGCCAGCACCACAGGGCTCCTGGGGACGGGCTTGAGCCCGCAGAGGGCTTCAGCCCTGCCCAGAGATTTGGCAGGCCGCAGTGTGCGGAGCTGAAGTCCCCCGCGGACTGAAGTCCCGACCCCCATCAAAGAGCCTGCTCGAACCGCGCGACCGTGAGGCCGCACGGTGCACCCGCCCGCCCGCGGGTCTGCGCCCGGCGCGGCCCTTCCGGCCGGGCGGCACGGATCTGAGAAAACCCATCTCTACCGTGCCCGCACCCGTTTTCGGTGTCATGCTGGTATCAGACAGCGCGTGATGCCATCGCGCTCCCGGCAATTCACGAAACTCAGAGGAGGCACATCGATGAGGGAAATGCGGGAAGACAGGATCGTCAACGGCCTCAATGTCGGCGATCTCTTCAAAACTCTAGACGCCATCAAGGCAACACCCAAGCTCGGTGATTTCAAGTTCCGCCTGAAAAACGAATGGATCGACGGCGGGCTGAACCGCTCGACAATCACAACGTTCTACGGCACCCAGCAGGAGATCAATCACAAGCAGAAGTTCGTCCTGGATGCGGATGAGCCGCCGCTTCTGCTAGGCCAGGATCGCGGCCCGAACCCGGTGGAGTACCTGCTGACGGCTATCACATCCTGCGTAACCTCGGCGATGGTTGTGCATGCCGCGGCAAAGGGGATTCAGATCGACGAGGTCGAATCGTCCGTCGAAGGCGACATCGATCTGCGAGGCTTTCTCGGACTGGACCCGAACGTGCGCAACGGCTACAAGAACATCCGGATCAAGTTCAAGATCAAGGCCGATGTGTCGGATGAACAACTGCAGGAGCTGGGCAAGCTCGGCCCGATGTACTCGCCCGTTTACGACTCCGTGACCAAGGGCGTGCCCGTGGACGTCACGGCCGAACGAATGTAGCAGCAGTCGAGCCGCGGCTGCGCAGGACGGCGGCCGTGGCTCATCCGTAGGCCCGGCTCCGCCGGGCTCTCGGCGGGGGGCGGGCTTGAGCCCGCGCAAGGCTTCAGCGTTGCGAATCGAGCACCATCAGTACAGGGGCTAAAGCCCACGTTGGCAGACGCCTATCGGCATGGCTGAAGCCATGCCCT
>JBLNBX010000083.1:0-2687 GCA_050260275.1 bacterium | reverse complement strand
GCCCGCGTTCCAGCAGACTGACGAACGTGCGGTCGAACCCGGCCTCAAGCCCCAACCGCTCTTGTGAGATACTTCGTGACTTCCGGATCTCCTGGAGAGCTTTGCCGAACGCCTTGTCTGGCCCGGAGGTTGGTTGTATGTGTTTTCGGCGCGGTTGCCCCAAGCAACCAATGCTGAGCGATCTACGACTTTTGTCCCACGGACAATAGTCCGAATTTACTCAAGACCTGCGAAGCACCAGCGGCCCACCGTACTCCAAAAGACGATCTGCAACTTCAAGCACAGTACACCTCAGCAGGCGTTCTCGCGCGAATAAGCCGGGCGAGTAGTTCAGGTTGCGAACATTTTGCCTTTGGACACGCGCCGGCGACCCTCGATCAATTAGATTCCGAGTGCCCGATTTATCTAAAATTTCCCTTCTCGCGCGGTCGGATTATCCGGGTGATTGCCCAGAATTCGACCTTTTATATTGGGGAGTTTAGAAACCGAAATGCCGAGTAATGGCGTTTTTGGGGTTGGAAAAACTGCGAGAAGGCAATCCGTGTGCGGAATGCATCAAAAAGCTTCCCGGAGCCGAGGCGGCGTGTCGTCAAAAAGAGCGACATCCCGGTCGCACAGCCAATGAATCTCCCGAAAGGCTATTGGGATTCGGCGGTGAAACATATGATGCTGCTCCGCGATGATGAAGCACTCGAAATATCCGCGCCATACGCGGCACAGTTGGTGAGCATGAGGTCGGCAATTAACGCGGCGGCGGCGCGGGCGGGCATACGAATTACGGTCCTGGCCCGCGGCTCGCGCATGTATGTTTGGATCTCCGGCAAGCGGCCCCGAAAATGGGGACGACCACCGCGCGAGCCGGTCCGGTGCCAGGTCTGTGGCCGTACGATCATCCGGCCGAGGACCGGCGGAAGCAGGCAATACGTATGCGCCGGGATCGGGAACCGGAAGAGCTTATGCCAGAGAATCCGCCGCTACTCGCAAGAGCACGGCATCTCGGTGGCCGAAGCCATCGAGCGCCTCAGAGCCAACCGCGAGGCTGAACGGAATTCTGCGCGGCAGAGAGCAGGTGTGCAACGGGCGCCCGATGGATCGGTGGTCTGGATCGGAGGCGGCAACACCGGCGCCAATGCATAGCAATCTCAAATCTCGCGTCGTGAAGCGTCTCGCAACGTCCGCGCCTCTGCCGCGGCTGCCTCGCGGTTTCTGGAACGACGTGGTGCGGGACGTTGCGGCGCTGAAGGGTGACGATGCGCTCGAACTGTCGTTCGGTGCCCGCGCGATCACGGCCGGAATGAAGTCGATGGCACTCCGGGCCGCCGCCCGCGCCGGAATCAAGGTCTCCATCGCTGTCTGCGGCGAGGCGATGTACTTGTGGGCCGTCGGGAATTAGCGATAGACATGGCGGCGCTGGAAAACATGACCGTACGCGAGTTGCTTCTCGTGTACGGCCCGCGACTCGCAACGATAAGCCGGGACGCGGGGCGGATGACCGCACGCGCTTTCGAACGGAAGTACGGCATTGATGTCCGGGAGTACAGGGCGAAGATGAAGCGGCTGAAGGAGCTGTGCGATGAGCCAACGGACGAGCAGGAGGTCCGCGCTCTCGTGCGCCTGTTCCTTTGCGTCTGCAACCGGAAGTGGACCGATGAGGAACGCGGCTGAGGGACGGGGATACGCCAATCCACGCAGCGCGGCGAATTCCTGGCCGGCGGCATTTTTGCCGGAGTCCCGGAGATCGATAGGAGCGACATGATCACTCTGGCGGTACTTGAAGAGATCCAGAAAGAGCTTTCCGCGGTGTCGGAGGCCGACATGCGTCGCGCGGAGCGCACGCTCGGGGCACAGCGCGACGGCGAAAAACCGCTCGGCACCATCCACAACATCGAGGCGCGGCGGCTCTGGGCGCTCGCGAACCTCTTCGAGGCTCGCGGGATGCAGGAAGCTTTGAGAGGGAAGTACAGTTGCGACTCCGACGAGGAAGTTGCAGACGCCACACGCCTGGCGCTGCGCTTCGGAGCCATCGAGAAGCTCGCGCGTGAACTCTTTTGGCTCCAGGCGAAGGAAGACATCGGCGGCGAGGCGTGGACGAGCGACGGCGGCATCGGTCTGCGCTCCGGTTGGATGCTCGTGTCGATACCGAAGCCGCAGGTGCCGGAGGTGCTCACACGGCTCATTGGCCTGTGACGAATGCGCGGATGCCGGAGCATCTGGCCGGAGTTGCACGACGCAAACCGGCACTTACGGAGTGATCCTGGCGCAGTGGCGTCCGCGAGTGAGAGCGAAAAGGAGCAGACCGATCAATGAAGCCATTCGAGAAGGGCGATATCGTCCACGTCGCCGGCCCGCCCGGAGAGGTGATCGGAGAAGTGTTCGAAGCGGCCACCCCGGACGAAATGCCGGACCTCGGGCCTGGGTCGAAGTCGAAGGAAGCCCTGGATGTCATGCGAGAGATGCGCGTGGATCTCATGCTCCTGATCGCGCACCGTCACGACGACCGCACCGTCTGTTTCTGGGCGGTCCATAGTCCGGACGGCTGGGTAGACCTGCAAGGCCAAAAGCTCACGGTTCTGAAAGGCTATCGAGGGGGAGTCGGATGAACGCCGAACTGGAACTCGACCGGCTCTTGAAGGAACGCGCCGTCCTGGTTCGTCAGAACAAGCATCTCGTCTACCGCCTTCCTAACG
>JBLNBX010000082.1:0-22078 GCA_050260275.1 bacterium | reverse complement strand
GGCTGGCCGCTGTACCTCGCGCCCGGCGGGCACGCGTTCCCCGAGTCGCTCATCAAGCAGAACAAGCGCGTGTTTCTCGACCTGAAGTACGGCGACATTCCCCACACCGTCCGGAAACTGGTGACGGCGCTGGCTCCTTCGGGAATCGAGTTCCTCACTATCCACGGCGCGACCGAGGCGGTCCGGCAGGCAGTCCAGGCGCGCAACGCCGCGCGGCCTACTGCCCTGCGGTTGCTTCGCGTCACCCTGCTCACCAGCATGGGCGCGGACGACCTGGCCGAGATGGGCTTCTCGCTCCCCGTCCAGGACTACGTCGAGCGGATGGCGCTCTCGGCAAAGGCCGCGGGCTGCGATGGAGTGGTCTGCTCCGGCGCGGACGCGGCGAATGTGCGCGCGAAAATCGGCGAGGACATGATCATCGTGACGCCCGGCATCCGCCCGGCCGGCAGCTCCGCCGACGATCACAAGCGCCTCTCGACGGCAGCCGATGCCATCAAAGCCGGGGCCGACTATCTCGTCGTAGGCCGGCCTATCCTCCGCGCCGCCGACCCCGTTGATGCCGTTTCGCGCCTGCTCGAGGAGATGCAGGCAGCTTTTGACGCCTCCGGCCGCAAATAGTGTGAGAAAAATCGCCCGCTGGGGACACTACCCTGGCAACCGATGTCCTCCTTGGGCGTCACAGGTGTGGCGCCTTTCCTTTATGCTCTGAACTTTGCTGCACAAAGTACTTGACGGCTTTGTAGCGCTTGGGCATAATTGCGCTATGAACGTTCCGCGCCCCGTTCCGCGCAGATCCGAACCAGCGGAAATGCACACGCGCGCGATGGACAATCTCCGGTACATCCGCGAGACCATGGAGCGCGCGGGTTCGTTCACGGCTGTGCCTGGCTGGGGCATCTTCATCGTCGGGCTCACCGCTCTCGTTGCCGCCCTGGTGGCGCCGGGTTCGCCGGCGCGTTGGGTCGGCGTGTGGATGGGTGAGGCGGTGGTGGCGCTCGTGGTGGCGGGTGTCGCCACCGTTCGCAAGGCGGACGCGCTCAAGATTCCGCTGATGGATGAGCCGGCCAAGCGGTTTGCGCTCAGCTTCGCGCCGCCCATGCTGGCCGGCGCCATGCTCACTCTGACGGCGTTCCGGGCTGGTTTCGAAGACGCGCTGCCCGGCATCTGGCTGCTGCTGTATGGCGCGGGAATCGTGACGGGCGGCACGTTTTCGGTGCGCGTCGTGCCGTTGATGGGCCTCTGTTTCATGGCAGCGGGCGCGGCGGCGCTGTTCACTCCGGCGGCCTGGAACGACGTGATCATGGCCGCCGGCTTCGGTGGCCTGCACTTGGTTTTCGGTGTCATCATCGCAAGGAGGCACGGTGGCTAAGGCTGTGGCGGCACGAGCGGACGATCCGGCAGGCTGCCGGTCCGAGTCCGCGGGCGCGCCGTCGGCCGCCCCCAATCTCGACCGCGTCATTCACGAGCGGATACGGCTCGGAATCGTGAGCGCGCTCGCCGTGCGCGAGAGCATCAGTTTCAACGACCTGAAGAAGCTGCTGCGCACCACCGACGGCAACCTCAGCGTCCACGCGCGCAAGCTCGAAGAGGCCGGCTACGTGGCCTGCGAGAAGTTCTTCGAGGGGCGGGTACCGAAGACCGAGTACCGCCTCACCGATAGCGGCAGGCGCGCGCTCGAACGCTACCTCGACCACATGGAGGCGCTCATCCGGGCCATGCGCGACGGAATGCCGGGCCAGGCTGCTTCCGAAAACAGTTGATCAGGCTCGGTCCCCGGGCGGGCCGGGCAGTTTGCGTACATACTTATGGCGAAAAGTGTTTTGCGGGCGGAGAAGATCGGCGAGGGCCTCCACGTGGCCATCATCATGGACGGCAACGGGCGCTGGGCGCAGGCGCGCGGCCTGCCGCGCGTGGCCGGGCATCGCCAGGGAGCAGTAGCGGTGCGGCGCACAGTGGAAGCCGCCGTGAAGCTCGGGATCCGGACGCTGACTCTGTACGCCTTTTCCTCCGACAACTGGTGCAGGCCGCCGGCGGAGGTCGCCGCGCTGATGCGCCTGTTCCGCGAGTACCTCCGCAACGAAGCCGACGAGTGCATCCGTCACGGCATCCGCATATCCGTGATCGGCCGCCGCGACCGCCTGGCCCCCGATATAGTGGATGCCATCGAAGCCGTCGAGGAGGCCACGCGCGAGTGCGATACGCTGACACTCCGCATCGCAGTGGACTACTCATCGCGCGACGCCATTGTCCAGGCCGCACGCGCTGCGCGGAGGGGAACTACGCGCGAGGAGTTTTCGCGCCTGATCGCCGAGGCCATTCACGCGCCGCTTCCAGCACCCGACGTCGATCTGCTGATCCGCACGAGCGGCGAGCAGCGCCTGAGCGACTTTCTCCTATGGGAGTGCGCCTACGCCGAGTTCCTGTTCACGCCGCGTTTGTGGCCGGACTTCGGCGCAGCCGATCTCGAGGCCGCGCTGATTAACTTCCGCTCCCGCGATCGCCGCTTCGGCGCGCTCGCCGGCGTTGCGGCCGTGTGAACCCGCACGGACCCGCTACGCGGCCCCGCGGCTGTGGCCGTCGCCTTCCAGCGTGAACCGCGCCGGATTGAGCGTGAAGTAATCGACGAAGCGGCGGGCGCGCGCCGGCTTGGCCTCCGAACCCATCATGCCGCGCGCCAGGGCGGCAAAGCGCTTGCCGAGATCCGACCTCCGCTCGACCGGTTTCCCATCGGTGACCGCGCGGTGCACGCCGCGGTAATCGTTGGGAAACGAAACCGCCACGGGCAGGCCGATGATCTTCTCGATCCCCTCCGGCCCTACCAGCGAGTGCTTCTGCTCGCGGTTGAGCAGCACGCGCACGCGGTCCTCCAGTTCCAGCGTGCGGAGGAAATCCAGCTTTTGGCGGGCCAGGTATATGGACGGAAGCTCCGGAGTGCAGACCAGGTAGATGCGCCTGGATTCCTGCATCAGCTCCACGGAGTATCGTTCCATGAGGCCGGAGAGGTCCACGCAGATAACGTCGTAGTTCCGGCGGGCGAAATCGAGCAGGTAGCGTACTTGCGCGGGCTCGATGCGGAAGTTGGGACGCAGAGCGCCGGACGGGATGATGTCCAGCGCGCCGCGGTTCTCGACGAGCCGGGGCCAGAGTTCCTCATGCAGTTCGGCTGCGTGTTCTGCAGCTTCGACTATGGAAACGTCCGTCCGGGCGTGCATGAGAAAGCCGATCATGCCGCAGCTCAGGTCGAAATCCATGAGCAGGGCGCGCGTGGAAGGGCATTCTGCCAGGGCTACGGCGATATTGAGCGCAACGGTCGAGCAGCCCACGCCCGGCTTCGACGGCAGAAACGCGAAAACACGGTCTGTCGCTGAGGTCGCGGGGGCTTGCGTACGAGAGCCTCGGCGCAGCGCCGCACGGCGCCGCGCAATTCCGCCGCGCCGTCAGGCAGCATCACATACTCGCGCACGCCCGCGCGCATGAGCGCGATGAGAACCGCTTGGTCAGGCTGCCGGCCGCAGGCGATGATCTGCGTATCGGTGGACCGTGCGCGCGGATCACGCGAACGAACTCGTGCTCTGCGGGGTACGACTGGAGCCTGCGGACTACCGCCACGCCGCCGATGGCGGCGAGCTCGCTCTCCAGCTCGCCGGAGTAGGCCGCATCGGGCGAGACGATCAGAGCGGGAATCATCTTCCTCTCCTATCGGCTGTCCGGGGGGTGGCTTGAGACCGCGCACAACAGCGTTGCGGTTGACGGGGTGTTTCGATTCCCGTACGATACGGATGACCGTACACGCGCATGGCAGAAGCCGGGGCCAACCTCCGGGCAGCAACGGAGATTCCGAACAAGCTGTACTTTCAGATCGGCGAGGTCAGCCGCCTGACTGGCGTAAGCGCGCACGTCCTCCGCTTCTGGGAGAAGGAGTTCCCATCGCTCGCGCCGCGCAAGTCCGCCGGCCGGCGCCTGTACCGGCGCAAGGACGTTGAACTGCTGCTCGAGATCAAGCACCTGCTCTACGAACGCCGCTTCACCATCGAGGGCGCCCGCTTATACCTGGAAGCGAAAGCCGCGCAGGGCCGCCGCGCGCGAGCCGCAGCCTCCGCAGGGGCCGGCCAGCGCAGCCTGTTCGCGGCCGAACCCGACGGACTGGCCGGCATTCGCCGCGAACTGGCAGCCATCCTCGAAATTCTCAAATAACCCGTCGTTTTAATGCCCCGTCCTCGTGTGCCGATAAGCGGACTGGAGGGCTATCCATGATCCGGCTCACGCGGCTCAATGGGGGTCCGTTCTTCCTTAACCCGGAGCTGATTGAGCACGTGGAGACGACCCCCGACACAGTCATCACGCTGACCAACGGGCACCAGTTCATGGTGCGCGAGCCGGTCGATGAGGTGATACGCCTGGTTCTTCAGTACAGGCGCGAAATACACATGTGCAATCTGGAGCGAATATAGATGGCCGCTGCGGCTGCGCCTGCCCCCGTGGCCAGTAGAGCACGCGCAGGGTCGCGCCCCGACGTCGCCACGCTCTTGGGACTGCTCGTGGCAGTCGGCGGAATTACGGGCGGGCTTGTACTCGAAGGCGGCAAGATCGCCCAGATCCTCCAGCCGACGGCGGCGATGATTGTCTTCGGCGGGACGCTGGGGGCGGTGATGATAACGACGCCGTTTGCCACGCTGCGCCGTGCGGCGGCCGCGGTGATGGCCGTCGTGTTCGAGAAATCCGAAGCGCCCGATGCCGCCTTGGAGGAGATCATCGCGTACGCTACCAAGGCGCGCAAGAACGGAATCGTATCTCTCGAACAGGACGCCGAGAGATCGCCGGACCCGTTCCTGCGCAAAGCGCTCAGCCTCGCCGTCGATGGCACCGATCTTCAGGAAATCCGCAAGATGATGGAGCTGGAGATCGGCATCGAGGAGCAGCGCGCCGAGTCCGCAGCCAAGGTCTTCGAATCGGCCGGGGGCTACGCGCCCACCATCGGCATCCTTGGCGCGGTGCTGGGGCTCATCCAGGTGATGCAGCACATCTCGAACGTCGACGAGGTCGGCAAGGGCATTGCCGTCGCATTCGTCGCGACCATATACGGAGTGGGCGCCGCCAACGTGCTGTTCATACCCGCCGCGGGAAAGATCCGGGCGCGTGCGCGCGCCGCGACCGAGATGCGCGAGATGACGCTCGAAGGCGTATCCGGCATAGTCGAGGGCCTGAATCCGAAACTGATCCGACTCAAGCTCGAAGCCTACTTGCAGTCGGGCAAACCGTCCAAGCCCGGCAAGGGGGCCTGAAGTGGCCGGAAGAAAGAAGGACGGCGGGCACGAAAACCTGGAGCGCTGGCTCGTTTCCTATGCCGACTTCATGACGCTGATGTTCGCGCTCTTCGTGGTGCTGTTTGCGTCTTCGGAGACGGACAAGGCGAAGGCGCAGCGTGTATCCGAGTCCGTCAGGCGCGCGCTCGATCAAGGTGAGTTCGCTTCCGCGGTCGCCAGCATACTTGGCGGAAGGGTGGGAGACAGGGGCAAGAGCAACCCCAGGGAGCCGGGGGGCAACACGACAAAGCCCGAGGCCGAAAAACCGCCGCAGTACCTGGCCGAGTTGTTGCCATCGCTCGAGTACCTGAACAAAGAGCTCGAGAGCGAGATCCTGGCCGGCAAGGTGCGCGTTCACATGGAGGGGCGGGGTCTGGTGGTGAGCCTAATGGAAGCGGCCTTCTTCCAGTCGGGCGACGACACCGTCCTCCAGGCCATGTACCCAAGCATCGACAAGATCGCGGCAGCCATCGCGGCGTTGCCCAATCCTGTTCGCCTGGAAGGGCACACCGACTCCGTCCCGATCCACAACAGCCGGTTCCGGAGCAACTGGGAGCTTTCGGCTGCGCGCAGCATAGCCATGCTGAACCTTTTCGTCGAGCGCAACAAGCTGCCGCCCAGCCGGCTTGCCGTGGCCGGCTATGCCGACAACGTGCCCGTTGCCGGCAACGACACCGAGGAAGGGCGTGCGCGCAACCGCCGCGTAGACATCGTCATCCTGAACAAAGCCGGATTTGGACTGGAGCCTGGTGCGTCCCAGAAATCAGTGGCCGGGGACGGACAAAAGGGCGCGCCGGAGGCGGCGGCCGCCGGAAGACACTGATCCCCGTTTGCCGGCGATACTCGTTTGCAGCGGGGGCCGGCGCTCAGGCCCCCTGGGATGCCGTTCGGCGCAGGCCGAAGAACGACCAGCCAGAGGCTTTCTCGATTACGGGAACGTCGGCTATGCGCGCCGCCAGCTTCTCGAACTGCGCGCCGAGCGGCGTCCGGGAATCGAGCAGCTCGCCCCTGGAATACGCCTTTTCGAGCTCGGGTCCCTCGGGAAGCTCCGAGTACACGGGAGCACCGACGCAGTCCTGCACATCGGGAACGAGGCCTTTCTTGGCCAGACGGTTAACCAGCACGTGCAGGCGGACACGCGGATAACCCCACTCCGAGATGCGCTGCACGAACTGCCGGGCCTGGTACATCGCTCCCACCGTTGGGGTCGTGACCAGGAAGATCTCATCCAGGTCTTCAAGCAGCGCGAGCGTTACCGGGCTGAGGCCGCGCCCGAGGTCCGCCACCACCCAGCCGTAGATGGATCTGACGAGCCGCATAACCTGCCGGTATGCGTCCTGGCCGGCGTCCTCGGTCCGTACAGTGGTGAGCGGCGACGGCAGCACATCCAGGTGCGGCCGCACGCTCGCGATGTTCCTTTTCCAGAACCCGGGGTCCAGCCTCCGGATGTTATTGACGGCGTCCAGCAGCGAAAACGAGGACCCAGGCCGCATCAGGAAGCCGATCAGCCCGGTTTCCATGTCGAGATCGGCCAGCAGGACCTCGGATCCGGCCCTTTGCTCCAGAGCGGCGGCAACGTGAGCGGCGATGCTCGTCGCGCCGCAGCCGCCCTTCGCCGCGACGAACCCGATCACTTTGCCGGGCGCGTGGCCCCGCGCATCCCGCGATATGGCCAGGGCAGTGGCGCGCTCTATCACCACACGCACGCTGTCCCGGAATGGAGGCACCACGAACTCGTTCGCGCCCGCGTGCATGCAGTCGACCACGAGCTGCGTGTCGGGCCGCCTGCTCGCCACCGCTATTCCGGATTGCGGCGACACCTGCCGGATCCGCTGGATGATCTGCTCGAGCGTTTCTCCGTCCGGCTCGGTGTCCACTACCACCAGGTCGATCTCTAACTGCATCAACTGCAGCGTTTCGATGTGCGGCTGGTCAACAACCACCCGCACTGCGTAGCGTAAGAACTCCGCGCGCAGCTCTTCCCTGAGGCTTGTATCGCCAATTGCCAGCGCGACACTTATGGGACGCATCTGCCTACCTGCCCTTCAGGCCGCCCTATCCGGGGCGGCAGTCTACGCATCGGCACACACCCAGGGACCAGAACCAATCAGCGAGTTCCAATCAGCCAGCCCCAGGGCCACTTCCTACCTCTTTGATACCGTCTGGAACGACGGTGTGCAAGGGAAAAGTGTACTTTGGGACTATAAGCTTCGTACTACCCAACCCGTACTAAGGTCCTAGCGTAATCCCCTCGCATTAGGTGATAACGTTGGTTAATATGCTCGTATTGACTCCGGCTCTGGGTCAGGGGTGGCAATACGGGTTGGCAGTAACACCCGGGCCAAGTGCGGTGCCCGGGACCGGCGGCTTCACACGAGGATGATCGGGAACTCCCCGGCGTGGCACACGCGCCCGATGCGGTAGAACCCGTCGTAGTTCAACTCCAGGGCGTTGGCGTCGCGCTCGGAGAGCGTCATCAGAAGCCCTCCGGACGTCTGGGGATCGTAAAGCAGGGCCTCGACCTCGGGAGCGATCTCCCGCCGCTTGCCGACCTGGCAGGAAGCGAAATCGCGGTTGTTCTTGAGACCGCCGGGGACCGCGCCCTGGCGCGCGTACTCGAGCGCGCCGGGGAGGAAGCGCAGCCGGTCCACTTCGATCTCGTAGGTGTGGCCGCTGGCGAGCGCCATCTCGCGCACGTGCCCGATGAGCCCGAACCCGGTGACGTCGGTGCACGCGTGGACGCCCCACAGCTCCATCATCTCGCTCGGCGTCTTGTTAAGCGCGAGCATCGATTCGATGGCCGCGCTAACGTGTTCCGGATCCGCGATCCCGCGTTTCAGGGCTGTGCTCACGACACCCGTCCCGAGCGGCTTGCTCAACATGAGCGCGTCGCCCTCGCGCGCGCCGGCGTTCGTGGCGATGCGGTGCGGGTTGATCGTCCCCGTTACCGCGTAGCCAAACTTGATCTCATCGTCGGCAACGCTGTGGCCGCCGATCACCGCGCAGCCCGCCTCGGTCATCTTGTCCATGCCGCCGCGCAGTATTTGTTCGAGAGTATCGAGGTCGCCTTTGCGCGGGTACGCGAGGATCGAGAGTGCGGAGATTGGGCGCCCCGCCATGGCGTAGATATCGCTCAACGCGTTGGCCGCCGCGATCGCGCCGAACGTGTAGGGATCATCGACGATGGGCGTGAAGAAATCCACCGTCTGAACGAGGGCACACGTATCCGTCAGCTTGTAGACGCCCGCGTCGTCGGACGCCTCAAACCCGACCAGAACGTTCTCGTTAGGCGCGGCGGGGACGCGCGCCAGCACTTGGTCCAAAACCTTTGGACTCAGCTTGGACGCTCAACCCGCGGCCTTAACGTGCGCTGTGAGCTTGCGCTCCATACTCGTTTCGAGTTTAGCCGTATCGCGAGCCGGATGCGCAGCGGGTTACAGCACGTCGGCAAAGCCGCGCTTGAGATGGCGGAAGAACAGCCCGCCCGCGACGAAGGCCGCCAGCCCCGCGGCGCCAATGATGGCGAGGTCGCGCGGGTCGGGTGGCGCATCGGAGAGCAGCGCGGTGCGGTAGCCGCGCACCACGTACGCGAGCGGATTGTACCGGAGCACGAAACGGAAGCGCTCCGGCACCAGGCTCTCGTAGATGAAGATCGGGGTGAACCAGAACCAGAAGGTCATCACGACCGAGAGTACCTGCGCCGTATCGCGGATGTAGACGTGCAGGCTCGATACTACCCAGGCAATCCCAACCGCGAACAGGCCCACTGCGATGGTAAACGCAGGCAGCATCAGCAACCCGGGACCGACGTGCCTCAGCCAGAGCGCCGCGGCGGCAACCGCTAGCGTCACTGCAATCGCGTGATTCACCAGCGCCGACAGGAACACCGACACGGGCACGATCTCAGACGGAAACACGGTCTTCGTGATCAGGTTCTGGTGGTCCGGCAGGCACGTCACCGAACGCTGCACGGTTTCCTGAAACAACATCCAGGGCAGGAAGCCGCAGAACAGGTAAACGGCGTAGTTGCCGGCAACCGCCTCGGGCGGTGGCGGTATGCGCATGCACACCTGGAACACGAAGACCCAACTGATCAGCATGACGATGGGGTGAATCACGCCCCACACCCAGCCCGCGGCGGAGCCGACGAAGCGCTGCGCGTAGTCCCGCCGCGCCAGTTGTAGCAGCAGGTTGCGGCGCTCGACTATGTTCCTCAGAAAGTGCAGGCCGGGGAATTGCATGCAGCAGTCCAGGATACTGCGATGCCGCACCGCTCCGCGCGGCGTGCATCCAGCCTCGCGGGATGCAATCACTTCCGCAAGCCCAAGCGCTAGAATGAAACTACTTTCATCACATTCGTTCTCGGGGAGAGCGTATGTGCCCAGCGGTGTCTCCGCTGCCTTCCCAGGCGAAGAGGTCTGCGGCGGCCTCCTGCGCCTCCATGCGCTCCGGCACTTGGCCGCAGAGTCTGATGGTGGATGGCCTGGGGCACGGGTTCGAAGCCGCCGAGTCGGCGCACGCGACGGTTGCGGCGTCTCACGAGCGCCTATCGAGTCCGCCGGTGGCGTGGCCGGCCTGATGAACGCGGTACACGCCGCGCTGTGAGGTACGCGCGGCTCAGCTGCCGCCGTGGCCGATGGCGATTCGAATTCGGGCAAGCTGGCGCACGCAGGAATTGGTAACATCTCTGCCGTGATCGTGCATGCCCGGGATGAGTGGAGTAGAGGTGCCAGACCAGATCGCCGGAGATGCATCGACGGCCGACATACCCGTGATCATAGTAACCTCAAAGCCATTGGCGAAGGCGAGGGAGAGGAGTTGTCACGCCGGGCCGTGGCGGTGCTCTCGAAGGAGAGTTCGTCGCGGCAGGAGGCTATCGCCAGTAGACGCGAGGCGCTCACAAGAGCGGAAATGAGCAAGAGGTCCCCCGGCTGAAATGGAACAGGTTCGAAAGCCCGTAATCCTGAACGTAGACGATGACGACGCCGGCCGTTACGCCACCACAGAGGTTCTGCTTCGAGAGGGATTCGAGGTCGTCGAGGCGCGCACGGGTGAGGAAACGCTCGAACTGGTCCGGCGGAACCCGGATCTGGTTCTGCTGGACCTGGACCTGCCCGGCATCAGCGGGCTCGATGTGTGCCGGCGGATCAAGACCGACCCGGAAACGCGGGATATTCCCGTAGTGTTTCTATCCGCGACTGCGACAACCCAGGATGACCGCATCCGCGGCCTCGAGCACGGAGGAGATGCCTACCTTACCGCCCCCATAGCGCCGGAACTCCTCGCGGCCACGATACGGGCCTTCCTGCGGACCCGCCGCGCGGAGGCCCAGGCGCGCTCGGCGGCGCGCGAATGGCAGGCCACGTTCGATGCCGTTCAGCACGGAATCTGTCTGCTCGACCGCGAGGGGCGCATCGTGCGAGCCAACCGCGCTTTCGCGGACATACTCGGCAAAGAGCCCGCCGAACTGGTCGGCATGAGCCGCCAGCAAGCGTTCCCGGAGGCTGAAGCGCCGCCCGGAGGCTGGCCGTTCGAGCGCACCCGTGTGAGCAAGCGGCGCGAATCGGCCGAGGTCCGGGTGGGTGACAGGTGGTTTGAAGTGATCGCCGATCCGCTGCTCGACAGCAACGGGGAGTTCACCGGCGCGGTGCGCACCATCTCGGATGTCACCTGGCGCAGGAAGGCGGAGATGGACCGCGACTTGCTAGTCCGCGAACTCGAACGCGGGCGCGAACGCCTGCAGATGGTGCTGGACCAGATGCCGGCCGGAGTCATCCTCGCCGAGGCGCCTTCGGGCCGCGTGCTCCTTGCCAACGACCGGGTGAATCTCTTGTGGAGCAAGCCCTGGGAGGCCGGTGAAACCATCTTCAACTTAGTGGAAAGTATCAGGAGCTTCCGGCCGGATGGACGGCCCTATCGGCCCGGAGAATGGCCGCTCGAGCGGTCCATAAACACCGGTGAGACTGTCACGAACGAGGAGATCGAGATCGTCGGCGAAGACCGCAGGCGCGTTTGGGTGCTGGCGAGTTCGACCCCCGTGCGCGACCGCAACGGGTTTGTCGTCGCAGGCATCCTGACGCTCCAGGACATAACCGGGCGGAAGCAGCTCGAGGAGCAGTTCCGGCAGGCGCAGAAGATGGAGGCGATCGGCCGCCTCGCCGCCGGCGTTGCCCACGACTTCAACAATCTGCTCACCATCATCGGGGGGTACGGGCAGATGCTGCTCGATACCACGAACCCCGAGGATCCCATCCACAAGGACCTCGAGGCGATCATGGAGGCCGCCAACCGGGCGGGCGCGCTCACGCGGCAGCTTCTGACGGTGAGCCGCCGGCAGGTGGTCCAGCCCAAGACGTTCGAGTTGAACCGGTTGATCACGCGCACAAACCGCATGTTGAAGCGCGTTATCGGCGAGGACGTCGAACTCGTGCATGCGCTCGAATCCGAGCGCGGGCGCATCAAGGCCGACCCGGGCCAGATCGAGCAGGTGCTGCTGAACCTCGCGATCAACGCGCGCGACGCTATGCCCACGGGCGGCCGGCTCACCATCGAGACGGCGGATATCGAGATAGGGCAGGACACGATCGTCGCCGGACAGACACTCAAGGCCGGCAAGTACGTTCTGTTGGCCGTCAGCGATACCGGCACCGGCATGACGCCCGAGGTGATGAAGCACGTCTTCGAGCCGTTCTTCACCACCAAGCCGCGGGGCAAGGGAACCGGCCTGGGCCTCTCTACGGTGTACGGTATCGTCACCCAGACCGGCGGCGTGATAGCAGTGGACAGCGAGGCCGGACGTGGGACCGCCATCAGGATCTACTTCCCCGCAGCCGCGGCCGGACGCGGCGGTCAGCAGGAAACGGAACGCGAGCTGGGGCGCGCCGACTCGTCGAGCGCCGGAGGCCGCGAAACGATACTGGTGGTGGAAGACGAGGCAGACGTGAGGCGGCTTGCGGCGGAAATGCTCGCTCGTTTGGGTTACAACGTGCTCGAAGCTCAATCGGGAGCCGAGGCGGTCCGCTTGTGGGAGGAGAATCGCGACGCCATTGACCTCGTCCTTACCGATGTCGTGATGCCGCGCATGAGCGGGCAGGAACTCGCGGCGACGCTTCAGCAGGCGCGGCCCGGCACCAGGGTGATGTTCATGTCCGGCTACACAGACGACGTGGTGGCGCGCCACGGCGGCATAGACAGGGCGAAGCTACTGCATAAGCCTTTTACTTCGGACAGTTTGGCGCGGATGGTAAGATCGGTGCTCGACAGCCGGAGCTAGGGTTGCGGGCGCCGAAATTAGCTGCGGCAGCAGGTTCGTCCTGCTGTATACTGTCCGCAACTCATAGCATCCCCGGCGACGGGTTCCCCAACTCGCCGCCACCCCTGTGAGCCGAGCCCCGGGGGCCCAGAACCCGGGGCTCACCTATCACGGGCGTCTGCGTCAGTTATTGGAACTGTTTTGTCTTCGGGTTTTGCCTGTGCAGTAGAATTCCGGTAACAGAGGAGTTTACGAGCTATGACACTCTTCAGCAGGTTGGCCTGCGGCGTGGCCCTGGCCGCGATGTTTTCGGGAGCGTTGAGCGCCCAGGATAAGGGCCTCATGCACTGCTTCCTTTTCACCCCCGCCGATAACGTAACCGAGGCGCAGTGGCAGGCATTCTACGCGGCCACCGACGCGCTGCCCAAAGAGATTCCCGGCCTGCAGCGGGTGTGGTACGGCGAGCTGCAGCGGCCCTTCGCGCAACTGATGCTGGCGCAGGGCGCAGCCGAAGCGCGCCAGAAACTGAGCGCTGGGGCGCAATCGGTGGAGGCCAATGTCCGGCAGGCGGTTCGCACCAGGGGCGTCTGCATGGAGTTTGCCAGCAAGGAAGCATTCGCGAAGTACGCCGACCACCCGGCGCACAGGAAGTGGGAACAGGTGTACTTCCCGGTGCGGCAGCCGGGCACGTTCACGTTCGATCTGAACGTCAAGTAGCCGGACGCCCGTCACCTCACGAATTAGCGGCGCGTTTCAGCCGGTCCGCGGGAGATGCGCCGCTTTGCCACACCGTTCGCATTGCCCTGCCCGCCGCTCCGGGAACGCCTTGCGTTCGAGTCCGGATCGTGTGATGGTACACGAAGGAATCGAGCGCATTCCACGGTAGATCGTACGTGCCCACCGGACTCATCTCCGCTTCGCTGCTTTGCTTAGCGGCGGCCGCCTTCAACCCGGACCTCCCCAGGTTCATGCAGGGACGCACGGGCGCGGTGGTCGTACTCGACGCCCGCACCGGAGCCGTGCTGGCAGAGCACCCGCGCGGCGCCGCCCGCCAGACGTTCGCGCGTCCCGGTTCCGTCGTCAAGCCGTTCACGCTTGAGGCGCTCATACGGTCCGGGCGGTTCAAGCCCGAGGCCTCGCTCTCGTGTCCCGGGCGCGTGCGGATCGGGGGGCACCAACTCGACTGCTCGCATCCCGCGGGTACTCCGCTCGATGCGGAGGCGGCGCTCGCGTACTCCTGCAACCACTACTTCACGACGATGGCGCGGCGGCTGAGTCCACCCGAGCTGGCGCGCGCGCTCCAGCCAGCGGGCCGCGTCACCGCGGCCGGGACTCCCGACGAGCTGGCGCTTCAGGCCGTTGGCGAGGCTCGCATCGAGGTCACCCCGTACGATCTGGCGCGCGCGTGGCGTTCGCTCGCGCTTCGAGTGGCGCGAAGCCCTGAGCTGAAGCCGGTGCTGCTCGGGCTGGAGGGGTGTGTCAGGTACGGCACGGGGAGGCTCGCGGCGGTTCCTGGCCTTGAAATCGCCGGAAAGACGGGTACGGGCACCGCGGGAAACGGCGGGTACACGCACGCCTGGTTCGCTGGGTTCGCCCCGTCGCGCGATCCGCGCATCGTCGTCGCCGTCTACCTCGAGCGGGGGCAGGGTGGCGCGGATGCGGCGCCAGTGGCGCGGGAGGTGTTCCGCGCCTGGGCCCGCTCGCAGGGCAGCGCGACTCCGGCGCAGAAACCGCCCCCGGCCGCCCCCGCACCGGCCGCGGGTTACAAAATCCGCCTGCACTGGGCCAGCCGGCGCGATGGCGAAATCATCACGCTCTCCCCGGAGGAGTACGTCGCGGCTGTGCTGGCCGGGGAAGCCACGGTGCTTGACTCCACCGAGGCGCTGAAAGCCATGGCTGTGGCGGCGCGCACCTACGCGCACCGCTTTCGAGGCCGCCACTCGGCAGAGGGCTTCGATTTCTGCGACACCACCCATTGTCAGGACGTGCGCCTTGCCGCCGTAACTGAGCGCGTCCGGGCCGCCGCCCGCGCCACCGAGGGCGAGATCCTCTGGTATGAAGGCCGTCCGGCTGCCGCGTACTATCACGCGAACTGCGGCGGTGTCACCGAGGCCGACGCCGCCGGTCCGTACCTCGCGCGGCGCGAAGATCCCTTCTGCCCGCGGCTGGATTGGAGCGCCACGCTTTCAGTCCGGGACATCGCCCGCGCGCTCGCCGCCGCAGGTTTCCGTGTCACCGATGAGGCGGGCGGCTTCGAAATTGCCTCGCGCACCGCTTCCGGGCGTGCGGAAACAGTTCGCTTCGGAGCGTTGAGGCTGCCCGCATCCGCGTTCAACACCGCCATCGGGCAGGCGCTCGGGTGGAACCTGCTGCGCAGCACGCGATACGAAGCCCGTGACGGCGGCTCGGCGGTGGAGTTTCGGGGCCGCGGCGCGGGGCACGGCATTGGGTTGTGCCAGGCTGGCGCCCGCGCCATGGGCGCGGCCGGACGCAGCTACCGCGAGATTCTGGCCTGGTACTATCCGGGGACGACGGTCAGCCGCGGCGCATCGGGCTTCCGCTGGACGCGGCTGATTGGCGAGCGCTCCGAGGTCTGGACCACGCGCCCCGGCGCGGATGCCGGCCTGCCGGCGTTGGCCGATAAGGCCGTAGCGGAAGCCGAACAGCGCAGCCGGATCCGGGTCGGGCGGAGGCCGCAGTTCCGGTTCTACCCGACTGTGGCGGCGTTCCGAGACGCCACGCCGTTCGGCGGTAACGCCGCGGGCGTCACGCGCGACGGCATCGTGCACATGCAGCCCGCCTCGGTGCTGCGCAGCGCGGGCACTCTCGAGCGCACTCTGCTGCACGAGGCGCTGCACGTAGCCATTGAGAGCCGCGCGCGCGAAGGGCTGCCCGCCTGGTTTCGCGAGGGGCTGGTGGAATACCTCTCAGAGCGCGACCCGCGCAGCCGGGTGGCGCGGCTGGTGGCTCAACGTGGGCTGGATTTGGTGCTCGGCTGGCTCGAAACCGGGCTGCCTGAAGATGTAGATTGACGCTGCCAGAGCCGCCGTCACCCGCGCTGCCTCTCGTTCGCGTAACAGACGAGGTACGCGGCCCCGACAGCGGCCGGAACGATGCCCGCGAACGCGAGCCGCCTCAGAGAGTCCTGCCCGGAAGGCGGAAGGGTCCAGGCGGCAAAGGTCAGCGCCAGGAACACGCCGATTCCGAAAAACAGCCAGATGAGGCCCCGGCGCAGATAGGCGCGCGCGGCGGCGTCCGGATCCTGCGAAACAGTCGGCTGCGGCCAGGGCTGCCCGCTGGCCATGGCCGCCATCCGTTCGCGGTGCTCCATCTCGCGCCGGCGCTGGTCCTGATACATGGCCACAAGCGCCAGCACGAAGCAAAGCAGCAGCCCGAACATAAGCACACCCATCGCCGCCTCCATAGAGTGATACGAAAAGCGCGGCGCGCGCGATCCTACAATGGAGACTTGATACGAGCGCTGAACCGGGCCCGCCTGCTGTGGAGCTATCTGCGGCGAACGCGGAAGCCCCGCGGCCTGCCGGTAGAGTACATCGTCGAGACCACGGCGAAGTGCAACCTGTACTGTCCGATGTGCGCCCGGGAGAGCCACCCTCAACCCAAAGAGGACATGCCCGGCGCAGTGTTCGACAGCCTGCTCGCAGGCGCGGGCGCGAGCGCCGAGCACATGATGCTGATCGGCCTGGGCGAACCGCTGCTCGACCCGGAAATCTTCACACGCATCGAGCGGTGCGCGAAGCTCGGCATCTCGCCCCTGATCTCTACCAACGGCGTTCTTCTCGACGAGCGCATGGCAGAGCGCCTGCTCGCGACCCCGCTCGAGCACATCACACTCAGTTTCGACGGCGCGTCTCCCGAAACGTTCGAGTTCTACCGCAAGGGCGCGAAGTTCGAGCGTGTGCGCGACAACTTCGTCCGCTTCTGCCGCATGAAGGCTGAACGAGGCTCGCGGCTGCACATCGTCGTGCAGATGGTGCGCATGGAGCGCAACGCGGGCGAAGTGGACGAGTTCATCCGCTTCTGGCGCTCCGTGCCCGGCGTGGACCAGGTGCGCATCAAGGAGGATGAGACCAACCTGCTTCAGCCTGACGCCCGGCCCGACATCCGCGACTGGCGCTATCCCTGCCACTACCTCTGGCGCGGCCCCATGTACGTCAAGCACAACGGCGACGTGTACCCGTGCTGCCAGAGCTATATGCTCGACGGAGCGCCCGCCGGAAACCTGACGCGCGAGCCGCTTGAGGCCATTTGGAACTCGCCCATGATGCAGAATATGCGGCGGCTGCACGCCGCGCGCCGCGGGGGCGAGATCGATATTTGCAGCCGGTGCTGCGCGACTATTCCCCACCCGCTGTTAGTGGCGGGGAGCCTGGTTCTGCACGGGCGCACAGTGCGGCGCGCGCTGCCCATCAGCGAGCGGCTGGTCTATTTCTCCAAGCTTCCGCGCAGGCTGCTGCGGCCACCGAAGCGGTCCCGTGGTGCATCCTAGCGCCGCGATCGCAGACAGATAACGCGGGCAGCTCAGGAGCTGAGGCGGACTTAACAGCGCGGAATCGGCGGTCTTGCCGTGCGCTCAGTTGCCAGCCGCCGCGTCCGCACGCGCGATCGCGCCGGAAGCCAGCGGATTAGGCAGCTTGTGTTCGGCGTGATAGCCGGGGCGCACGCGCTCGACGATCTGTGCGGCCGGCCGCTCCAGAACGCTGAACAGCGGCTTCGGATACAGGCCGATGAAGAACGCCAGCGCCAGCAGCGGGGCGAATACGGCTATCTCGCGCGCCGACAGGTCCTTGAGCCCCGTGTTTTTCGGGTTCAGGTTGCCCAGCATCGTCCGCTGGAAAAGCCAGATGAGATATGCCGCGCCCATCGCGATTCCCACCGCGCACCAGAACGCCCAGTTGACGGACATCTGCCACGCGCCCTGCAGAATGGCGAACTCGCCAATGAACCCGTTCAACCCCGGCATGCCCATGGAACTGAGCGCCGCCACGAAGAACACGAGCGTGAACACCGGCATCACTCGCATCAGCCCGCCGTATTCGGCGATCTCGCGCGTGTGCCTGCGCTCGTAAACGATGCCGACGATCAGGAACAGCATGCCGGTCGAGATGCCGTGGTTGATCTGCTGGATGATCGACCCCGCGATGCCCACCGGGTTCAGGGCGAAGATGCCCAGCGTGATGAACCCCATGTGGCTCACCGATGAATACGCGATCAGCTTCTTCCAGTCCTTCTGCATCAGGCACACAAGGGCGCCGTAGACTATCGCGATGATCGACAGCACCGACATCACGGTGACAACCGCCGGGTCTTTCGCGGCGTCGGGCAGCAGCGGAAGCGAGAACCGCAGGAATCCGTACGCTCCCATCTTCAGCAGCACGCTCGCAAGGATCACCGAGCCCGCCGTGGGCGCCTCCGTGTGCGCGTCCGGAAGCCAGGTGTGGAAGGGGAACATGGGCACCTTCACGGCGAAGCCTATGAAGAACGCCCAGAACACCCACCACTGCACGGCCGGCGGAACGGTGGTGCGCAGCAGGTCGGATATCGCAAAGCTGTAGGTCTGGAACTCGGCATAGTGCTCGAAGTAAAGCGTCAGTATGCCGAGCAGCATCAGGATGGACCCGACCAGCGTGTAAACCAGGAACTTGATAGCCGCGTACGACCGCCGCGGGCCGCCCCAGATGGCGATGATGAAGTACATCGGCACCAGACCGATTTCCCAGAACACGAAGAACATCAGGGCGTCGCGGACCATGAAGACGCCCAGCATGGCCGTCTGCAGGAACAGGAAGTTTGCGTAGTACTCCTTTATGCGCGTATCAATGGCGTTCCAGCTCGACAGCACGGCAATGAAGCCGATCAGGCCGGTGAGCAAGACCAGCAACAGGCTGAGTCCGTCGATTCCGAGGTAGTACGAGGCTCCAATCGAGGGAATCCAGTTCAGGCGCTCTTCGAACTGAAAATCCTTCGTGCGGTCGAACGCGAAGGCCAGCGGCAGGCATAGCGCGAAGCCGGCGAACGCGGCGATATTCGCCCAGATCTTCACCCATTTAGGGCGCGACGAGGGGATCGCCAGAAGAACGAGCAGCCCCACAATGGGCCAGAACAGGATTATCGACAGGATATGGTCCATACAGCTTCCGGCAAGTCCTCTATCTTAACAGGCGCGGGAGGGTTGGATCGATCCGGGCGCTCTGAGCAGGTCTCGGGCGTAGATGGCCGGCGCGCGCTCGGGGCGTGCCGCGCCGGCGCTCCGCCTACTTGTGATTCTGCCGGCGCTGGTAGGAGCGCGCCAGCTCGAGGTACACGCCGAGGTCGCGGTCAAGGTCGCTCTGCGTGCCGTCGAAGTAGAAATTCCGGATCGGCAAGCCGCCCAGGTCGCGCGAAACCCTGGGATACACCGCCTCCGACACGATGCCGTTCATGCACGTGAACGGGCTGATGTCGATGATGCCGTGGACGCCCTTCCTGGCGAGGTAGACGGTCTTGCCCACGTTCAGCACCATCTCGCCCATTGCGCCGTCCACCGGAAGATACGGCCGCGCGCACTCGATCACCTCGTTGATGTCCGGCTCCATGCGGTCCGCCAGGTCCTGCTTGACGGTTTCGAGCAGCACATGCTCGTCGTGCGCCTGGACCTTCTTTCGAACCCAGGTCTTCACCGCCTCAAACGAGTACTTCTTGCGCACCAGTGCGAGCTTCCGGAACTGCTCGGCGATGGTGTACCACACCCACTCGCAGATGTCCGAAAGCCACGCCTCGGCTTCGTACTCCTCCAGGCGGCGCACCAGGTCCTCATTCGAGAACGCATGCAGGCGGCAGAAAATCTCACCCACGATGCCGATCAGGGGGAAATTGCGATCCTTGCGGACCGGGATCTTCCGGAAGCGGTCGCGGCAGCGGATGAGCGAATCCCGCATGGCGGCGAGCTGCACGGGCGGGTTCACGGGCGTATTCTCGATGGTGTTACATAGGTCGTCCAGCGACTCTTCGAACACCGCTTCGGTCTGGCCCTTCTCAAGCTCATACGGCCGGGTCTTGGTGAGCAGCTTCTGCAAGATCTCCGCGGCGACCAGTGTGCGCCAGCCGGTGCGGATGAAAGCGCCCGCCGCGGGTCCGAGCCCGGCATAGGAGTTCTGCGAGGTAGGCGACAGTATCTCGGTGTGGGGATAGCCGTTCTCGTCCAGAACCTTGCGCAGGTAGGGCGCGTACTGGCCAAACCGGCACGGGCCCTCCGCTGTCGGCATGAAGAAGACAGTGCGCGCGGGATCGTTGCCAGGCGTCTCCAGCACGCGGAAGAAATCGCCGATGGTCACCTTCGCCGGGTAACACTCGTCGCCCGAGGTGAACTTAGCTCCGAGCTCCCGTGTGCGGTGGTTCGACGGCGGGGTAATATCCGCGTCCAGGCCCAGCGCACGGAAGGCCGAGGCGAATGCGCGTCCGCTGCCATAGGCCATCGGCGGGATGTAGATCTTCTTCCCCTTGAGCGAGTTGTCAAGGTTTTCCTTGAGCGAGCTGTCGAGGTCGGTGCGGGGTTCAGGCATGGTATTCGGCTCCGCGGGCGATCTCTTCGGGCTTGTAGCAGCGCAGGACGCCCTTGCTGTCCAGGTAGGCCTCGCAACGGGTCATGTAGCCGGCGTCGTTGCCGTGGCCGTCGAACTGGAGCACCAGGTAGGGGCTTCCGGCGGCTTCACGCGTGAAGTGTTTGATGTAGGAATCCGGGCCGCACTTGAAGTTCGAAATGTAGATCACGTGCAGGTTCGGCCGCGAAGCAGCCAGACGGGCTGCCGCCAAGATCTTCTTGCCGCTGGACCAGTACATGCTCGGGTGCAGGTCGCGGACCGACTCGCGGCCCGTCACGATGAAGTCCAGCGGAATCACGTTCGCGCCGTAACGCGTGCGCAGCTTGCAAGGCACGTCGCAGTTGATGTTCCGGTCGTAGATGTTATAGCTGCGGCCGACCAGAAGGATGCCCGGCTCGCCGGTCTGGTCGAGTATCTCCAGCGCGCGCCTTCCGGCGGCGAGCAGGCGGCTCTGAAACTCACGCTGGGCGGCGTATGCGGCATCCACGGCGCGGTCGTTCTGCCGCCGCGTAAAGCCCAGGCGCCGCGCGATGGGCTCCATGCCCTCCGCCACGTACTCGCGCCCAAGCTGGAAGTGCAGCGTCGGGATGAGGAATTTCTTGTTCTCCGGCTCCAGCCGAGGGCAGGATGACAGCACCCACGGGAGCGTCTGGTTCCAGGGGCAGTAGTGGTTCTCGTGGATGCGCTCCTCGCTGGATTCGGCGTTCATGAGGTTGGCGAGCAGCACGTAGTCCACGCCCGCGTCGAGCAGCGCCTTGGTGTGTCCGTGCGCTATCTCCACCGGGTAGCAGGGCTGCGCGGTAGCCATCTCCACGCCGTCCGCGGCAATCTTGGGATCGGTCATCGGAGACAGCACCGTGCGGACGCCCAGTTCGTTGAAGTACGCCTGGAAGAACGGCAGCAGCTCGAACGTACTCATCGCGCGGGGTATACCCACGTACGTCCGTCCGGGTTCCCGGGTGAACTTCCCGGAAGTGATCTTCCCCACTACCTCCTCGAGGACCTGGTCCCTGAAAGCCAGCAGGTCGTCGATAACAGGCTTGCGCCCGGTGGCTGAGGGCTTGCGGAACTTGTCGGAGCACTTGTCGCCCCAGTAGCTCTTCTGGCCCTCTATGGTGAACTCCTTTATGTCGCAAACGTTCGTGCAGGCTTTGCAGACGAAGTCGCGCGAGGTCCACTTGATGCGATCGAGGTCCCATCCGCGGAACTTGCTCACGCCGTGGGTCGCTTCGTGCCACTGGCGCGCGATGAGCGCCATGCCGATGGCGCCCATGACGCCGTTGTGCGGCGGGATCGTGATCTTCTTTCCCAGCACTGAGGCGAACGCGGCGGCGACGGAATCGTTGTAAGCGGTTCCACCCTGGAAATAGATGACTTTTCCGATGCGCCGGCCCCGCACGACGCGGTTGAGGTAGTTGAGCGCGATCGAGTACGCCAGGCCCGCCACCAGGTTCGGCACCGTTTCGCCGCGGTGCAGCCAGCCCGTTACGTCGCGCTCCATGAACACCGTGCAGCGCTCGCCGAGCCGGGTCGGGCTGTCGCTCGAAAGCGCCAGACGGGCGAACTCGCCCTTGATCGAGATGCCGAGCTTCTCGGCCTGTTCCTCCAGGAAGGATCCCGTGCCGGCCGCGCAGGCCTCGTTCATGGCGAAATCGACCACTACGCCGTTCTCGATCGCGATGAACTTCGAGTCCTGTCCGCCGATCTCGAAGATCGTGTCCACGGGCTCGCTGCCGAGCGTGGTCGATATGTGCAGCGCGCCGGTCTTGTGGGCCGTTATCTCGTCGTTCACGACGTCGGCGCCCACCAGCTCCGCAATCAGCTCGCGTCCCGAGCCGGTCGTGCCCACGCCTAGCACCTTCAGGCGCTTGCCCCATTTCCGCTCTACTTCCTGCAAGCCTTCCTGCACGGCGCGGATGGGC
>JBLNBX010000081.1:0-3787 GCA_050260275.1 bacterium | reverse complement strand
GTGCCGCAACCGCGCTCGAACGGCTGCGCCGTGAACTGCCCATAGCGTTCCGTGAGCGTTTCCGTGTTGGCAACCAGTCGATTGGGTTTCAGAAAGCCCTTGAACATATGAACTCCCTGTTCGGCGCCGGGGCGCGCCCCGGCCGCTCATTATTACTTCGAGTACAGTTCCACGATGAGCCGCTCGTTGACCTGAATCTGCACCAGGTCCTCGCGCTTGGGCGAACCTATGATGCGGCCCCTGAGATTCTCGCGATCCACTTCAATCCAATTGGGCACCGGCTGGTGCGCCGTGGCGTCGCGCGCGGCCAGGATGGTGGCGTTGTTTCGGCTCTTCTCGGCGATCTCGACGACGTCGCCGGTCTTCACCATGTACGACGGGATGTTGACCTTGCGCCCGTTGACGGTGACGTGGCCGTGCCGCACAACCTGGCGCGCCTGCGGGTGGCTGGTGCCGAACCCCATGCGGTAGATGACGTTGTCGAGGCGGCGCTCCAGCATTCCGAGCAGGTTATCGCCCGTAACGCCGGACATCTTCTGAGCCTTCTCGAACAGATTGCGGAACTGCGTCTCGAGCAGCCCGTAGTAGCGGCGGACCTTCTGCTTTTCGCGAAGCTGCAGCCCGTAGCCGACGATCTTGGACTTGCGGTCTTTGCCGTGCTGGCCGGGAATGAAGTTGCGCTTCTCGATAGCGCATTTGTCCGTGTGGCAGCGCTCCCCTTTGAAGAACAGCTTCATGCCCTCGCGCCGGCACAGTCTGCAAACGGCTCCGGTATATCTTGCCAAGTTTCTCTCCTTACCTTTAGCAGGTGCAGTTTACGGCCTTGCGGCCTTCCTCCTGCTTCAATTCGAACTCAAAATCCTAAACTCTCCGCTTCTTCGGCGGGCGGCAACCGTTGTGGGGAATCGGGGTGACGTCCTTGATCTGGCGCACCTCCAGTCCCACGGTAGACAGCGTGCGTATGGCCGACTCGCGGCCCGCGCCCGGACCAGCGACACGAACCTCGACACTGCGCATGCCGGACTCCTTGGCCTTGTTCGCGGCCGTGAGCGACGCCTGCTGCGCGGCGAATGGAGTGCCCTTCCGCGATCCCCTGAACCCGAGCGAACCCGCGCTCGACCACGCCACCGTGTTGCCGACGGGGTCGGTAAACGTGACGATCGTGTTATTGAACGTCGCCTGAATATGCACGATACCGACCGGGATATTCTTCTTCTCCTTCTTCTTGAAGGCCTTCTTTTTTCCGCCTCTAGCTGGTGCTTTCGCCATCGCTCACCTGTCGTTACGTCTTTGCGGTGCTCTTCTTCTTGTTCGCGATCGTGCCGCGGCGCGGGCCTTTGCGCGTCCGCGCGTTAGTGTGGGTGCGCTGACCACGCACGGGAAGCCCGCGGCGGTGCCTCAGCCCGCGGTAGGACCCCATCTCCATCAGGCGCTTGATGCTGAGCGAGATCTCCCTGCGGAGGTCGCCCTCAACCGCGCCCTCTTCCTCGATGATGGCGCGGATGCGGTTCACCTCGTCCTCGGAAAGGTCCTGGATCTTCTTGTCCTTGTCCACCCCGGCACGGTACAGGATCGAGTTCGAGCGCGTGCGCCCGATGCCGTATATATACGTCAGCCCGATTTCGGCCCTTTTTCTCGGCGGCAGATCCACGCCGGCTATACGCGCCATAGTCCTTGTGCCTCCCTAGCCCTGACGCTGCTTGTGCTTCGGATTCTTGCAGATGATCCGCACCACTCCATGGCGGTGGATCACCTTGCACTTGTCGCAAATCTTCTTCACTGAAGCCCGTACTTTCATCGTTCCAGACGCGCCTTCAGGCGCGCTCCCTGAATACCTTTCGAATCCTTGCCCGGCCCGGATCCTGGGGCGAAATCTCCACCTCGACCCGGTCGCCCGGACGAAGCCGGACGAAATTCCTTTCCCTCGCGCCGGCTGCGTGCGCCAGCACCTGCTTCCGCGAGTCCAGCTCCACGCGGTAGACCGCGCTGGGCAGGATCTCCAGCACCGTCCCGGTCAGGGCCTGGTCAGCACCCATGGGCCGGTCGCCGTCACCGCCACCGTGTGCTCGAAGTGGGCCGAGTACGACCCGTCCCGAGTCACCACCGTCCAGCGGTCCGCCAGAACCTTCGCGTCCGCTTTACCCGCGTTCACCATCGGCTCGATCGCGAGCACGACGCCTTCCTTCAACCGCGGGTTGTCGTTCCTGCGGTCCACGTAATTGGGAACCTGCGGCTCCTCGTGAAGCCGCGTCCCGATTCCGTGCCCGACGAAATCGCGCACTACCGAAAACCCGTTCCGCTCGACGTGGCGCTGCACCGCGGCTGAAACGTCGGCCAGCCGGTTGCCCGGCCGCATCTGCTGGATAGCCAGTTCCAGCGACTCCTCGGTGACTCGCAGCAGCTTGGCGACCTCGGGGCTCACCTCGCCCACCGGCACCGTAGTCGCCGAGTCGCCGTAGTAGCCGCCGATCTCGGCCCCGATGTCGATCGAGACCACGTCGCCCTTCTTCAGCACCCGTTTGTCCGACGGCATCCCGTGGATGATCTCGTCGTTCACCGACGTGCACAGCACGTACGGGTATTTGGCGCCGACTGCCGGCACGTAATATCCCTTGAAAGCTGCCCGGGCGCCGGCTTCCCGGATCATCCTTTCGGCCTCCCGCTCGAGGTCGAGCGTCGTCGCGCCTTCCTTCACCATGCCGCGCAACGCGTCAAGAACCTTCCAGACCAGCAGTCCGGCCTGGCGCATCTTCTCGAGTTCAGCCGCCGATTTACGAACAATCACTCTACAGACTTGCGAGCCGCTTCAGAATCTCGGCCGTCAACTCCTCGGGCGCGCCGTTGCCTCCGGTAACATCCACCACCCGGTAGCCGTGCGCGCGGAAAAAGTCCATCACAGGCACGGTCTGGGCCTCATAGGCCTCGAACCGCTTGCGCATCACGTCTTCCTTGTCGTCGTCCCGCTGGATCAGGGCAGCGCCGTCCCGGTCGCAAACCTCGCCGTTCTTCGGAGGGTTAGAAACCAGGTTATAGACTGCGCCACACGCGGGGCACGAACGGCGGGCGGTGATCCGGGCAACTATTATATTGTAGTCGACTTGCAAGTTAATTGCCACTTTCGGCTGCCCCAGCCGCTCGAACAAGGCGTCGAGCATCTCCGCCTGCGGCACCGTCCGCGGGTATCCGTCCAGTATGAAGCCGTTCGCGGCATCCGGGCGCGCCAGCCGCTCCTCGACCATCTCGTTCACCAGGACGTCGGGGACGAGCTGGCCGGAGTCCATGATAGCCTTGACGCGGCGGCCGAGCTCGGTTCCGTCCTTGACGTGTTGGCGGAACATATCGCCCGTGGAGATATGCGGCATGCCCAGGGCCTCGGCCAGCAGCACCGCCTGGGTGCCCTTACCCGATCCCGGCGGCCCGAACAGCAGCAGCGCAAGTCGCTTTGCCCGCACAGCGGCGGCTTCCGGCTCAACTGAAAGCGGCATTCGCTCCTTCCTAGAACACCGACCGCCGGCCGCGGATGCGCCCGGCGCGCGGCGTAAAGCCTTCGTAGTGGCGCATGATCAACTGCGCCTCGATCTGGTTGACTGTATCCATGGCGACGCCCACGACGATCAGCAACGAGGTGCCGCCGAAGTAGAACGACACGCCCAGGCCATCCAGCAGGAACCGCGGCCCCCACGTATCGATCCAGGCCCCAACCCACGGAAGGTGCTGCAGCTTAATGCCGGAAATCATGATGTCCGGAATGAGCGACAGCACGGACAGGTACAGGCCGCCGACCACC
>JBLNBX010000080.1:0-11468 GCA_050260275.1 bacterium | reverse complement strand
GGCGCGGATGGGCTGGCCGGCGGTCCGGAGGTAGACGTCTTGGATTAGCGCGCCGTTGGCGTCCATGGCGACGACATTGGTCGAGACGCTGCCGATGTCGATGCCGAGGTAGGCGGGGATGGGCTCATCTCCGGGCGGAGGCTCGTAAGGACTGACGCGGTCGCGCAGAAGGATGACGTTCTCCATCGAGAGCTTGTTCCCGCCGGAGACGCTCTCTACCGTGGCGTGCTGCGACAGGCGGTGTATGTCGCGCATGCTGCGCTTCTTGCGCTCTTCGGCCTCGAGGATCGCGGTTCCGATGGCGCCTACCCATGCGTACAGTTCCGGCACGAACAGGTCGCTCTCGCTCAGCGAGAAGACCTCGCGGATCGCGCGCGTCACTCCCGAATTGAGCGCCACAGCTCCGATCAGCGCCACGGGCAGGTCGATCTGGCGCGCCTTCACGATCGAGGACTTGAAATTCCGCGCCACGGCGTCGCACAGGCCGCGCAGGATCTCCTGCGGCATGTAGCCCTTCTGCTGCGCGTGGATCATGTCGGACTTCGCGAACACCGAGCAGCGGCCCGCTATTCGCGCGGCGCAGTTGGCCGTGCAGACCAGGTTGCCGACCTCCTCTACCGAGTAGCCCATCCGGAGCGCCTGCTGGTCCAGGAACGATCCGGTGCCGGCCGCGCACTCGCCCGAGCGGTCGTAATCGATGATGCTCGCACCTTCGGGGCGCGGTTCCAGGCGAATGTACTTCGAACTTTCGCCGCCAATCTCGAAAACCGTCCGCACTTCTGGATAGAAGGCGGACATCATGCGGGCGATCGCCTTGAATTCGTTCTCGTAGTAGATGCCCAGCAGCTTGGCTATCGTCCGCGACCCGGAGCCCGTTACGCGCATGCCCTCCACGCGCTCTTCGGGGACGTGCGCGTACAACTCGGCCAGCAGGTCATAGGTGGACTGTATGGGGCTGCCCGCGATGCGCCGGTACTCCGAGAGCACCAGCGGCAGGCGCTTGCCCGTTGGCGTCTGCCACTCCTTCAGCCGGAACGAACTGCTTTCCCGGCAAAGGGATTCGAGTATGGGGCGGTCCTCAGCCCGGCCGAGCGCGGCGAGCTTGAGCGAGATTGCGCCGATGTCGATTCCGATGTTGATGCTCATACGCTAGCGGGGACTCAGAGAGCTTAATCATGATACCCGCGGAGCAGTCTCAATGGATGCAAAAACGGGCGAAATGGCCTTTTCGAGGGTCGAAAGGGGGCGGGAACCGCTCAGGAGGGGCGCGGGCGTAGGATTAAGGTGGGAGCTCTGCATGAAAATTTTTTTAACCGGCGCCACCGGTTACATAGGTGCGGCCGTCCGGGACGCACTGCTCGCAGCAGGCCACGATGTCATAGCCCTGGCGCGCACCGGCGAACAGGCCCAGCGGCTGGCAGACATGCACGTGCAGCCGTGGCGCGGCGACCTCCACGATCCCGAAACCGTCGCGTTCGGAGCCGCGCAGGCCGACGGCGCCATTCACACGGCCTTGGCCCGAGACGAGAACGCGCCCATCGCCGATCGCGCCGTAGCCGAGGCCATCCTCGACGCTTACGCGGGTTCCGGGAGGCCGTTCATCTATACGAGCGGTGTCTGGGTGATGGGCAACACCGCGAAGAACGCCGGCGAAACCGCGCCGCTCGCGCCGCCGCCGCTTGTGGAGTGGCGGACCGGTGTCGAGGTCGCCGTCCTGGCTGCTTCGGGGCGCGGGGTGCGGTCAATCGTGATAAGGCCTGCAGTGGTTTACGGGCGTGGCGGAGGATTGGTGGCCGCCTTCGAGAAGTCGGCACGCGAGACCGGGGCGGCGGTCATGGTCGGCGAAGGACAGAACCACTGGACGTTCGTCCACGTGGACGATCTGGCGGATCTCTACGTGCTGGCGCTGGAAAAAGCGCCGCCGGGCGCCGTCCTGATCGCGGCCAGCGGCGACCCCGTCCGCGTGCGCGACGTCGCAGAGGCAGCCAGCCGCGCCGCCGGATGCGCAGGCAGGGTGACCACCATGGAGCCGGACGAGGCGTTCAAGACCATGGGGCCCACCGTGCAGGGCCTCCTTCTCGACCAGCGGATATCCGGCCGCCGCGCGATGGAACTGCTCGGCTGGAACCCGCGGTGCCGGTCTGTGCTCGACGAGTTCAGGGCAGCCGAGGAATCCGATCAATAGCAATGCTCGTCTACTGGGACCGGCGGCGCGCGGCCAGCACTGCGGCCGAGTTCGCAGCCCTGCGCGGCGCGGACGCCCTGGATGTCCTGATTGGCCTCGGCGAGATCGAGGCGGGCGTGGCGGACGCTCTGTTCCCCGAGCGAGACGGCGATTGCCGGCCTGCGCGGGAACTGCGGCGGCTGAGCGTTGAGGCTGCCCGGGCCTGGCTGGACGGCCGAGCGTTTGCGTTCGAGCCGCCAGACGGGCTGCCGCAGGCGATATCCCTCGGTATTCCAGAAGGTTACGCGTATTACGGCCTGTACCCGGAGATGTACGTCGAGGCGGCAGAACGGTTCGCGGCGGAATGCCTGGACGGCGGCGAGTCACCTTCCGTGGGCGTCGTCGGCATACGGGGCATCGGGACCAGCCTGAGCGCCGTGGTCACGGCCGCGCTCGAGCGCGCCGGCTGCCGTGTCGAAAGCTGGACGGTGAGGCCCCGCGGGCACCCTTTCGCGAGGAGAGTGGAGCTGGATGCTCCGCTTGAGGCCGCATGGCGCGCGCGTGCTGACCGCTGGTGGGCCGTAGTGGACGAGGGTCCCGGGCTCAGTGGTTCCTCCCTGACGTCGGTAGCTGCAAAACTGGCGGAACTGGGCGCTTCGGACGCCCGCATCGTGCTGTTCCCGAGCTGGGAGACTTCCGGCGAGCAGTTTGTCTCCGCCGATGCCAGGCGGCGCTGGCCGCGGCACCGCAAGTACACCGGGCAGTTCCGCGCGCCTGAGGGCCTCGACATCTCGGCGGGCGGGTGGCGGCGGCTTCTGTATCCGGATGGCTGCGAGTGGCCGGCTGTGCAGCCCCAGCACGAGCGGCGAAAATACCTCGCCGGCAAGCCCGGGGAGAGGACACTGCTGAAGTTCGCCGGCCTCGGCCGCTTCGGGCGCGCCAAACTGGAGCGGGCTGAGCGCCTGTGGCGGGCCGGGTTCGGTCCGCGGCCGCTCGGCTTCGAGAACGGTTTCCTGCGGATGGAGTGGGTTGAGGGCCGGCCCGCCAGGAAGATCACGCCCGTGCTGCTCGAAATCATGGCGCGCTACCTCGATTTCCTGCGAAGCGAATACCAGGGCGGGCAAGGCGCATCAAGTGAAGAGCTTCGCGCCGTGATCCGCGTCAATACCGGGCGTGAGTGGATGGGAGAGGCGCCATGCGGCCAGCCGTGCCGCATCGACGGCCGGATGCTGCCCCACGAATGGATCGAGACGGAGCGCGGCTACATCAAGGCCGACGCCCTGGACCACCACGACGGGCACTTTCTTCCGGGCTGCCAGCCGATAGCCTGGGACGTTGCGGGCGCGGTGGTCGAGTTCGGGCTCGATGCGGCCGCCGCGAGCCGGCTTGCAAAGGCGTGCCGCTCAGGAAGCGGTTTGTCCTTCTATATAGCTGCGTACTCGGCATTTCGGGCCGGGTACGCGACCCTGGCCGCGAGGGCGCTCGACGGAACGCCAGAGGCGGAGAGGTTCGCCGCGCTGGCAGGCCGGTACGCCGCCCGCGCCTGAGCATGGCGCCCCGGCCTCCGCGGCGGCCGTCGTGATACGGTGTAGTACAGAAACGCAAGGGGGGCATATGGGCGACCGGGACACCACCATCACCAAGGTCGATTCACGCTTCTCTCCGCACGGCGAGCCAGGCGAGAAGTATCTCGCGTCCGGGAAGCACGTGGGGATGCGGCTGTGGTACGAGAAGCCGGGCGCGGACAAGCCGGAGACGTCGCGAGATTACGAAACCGTAGGATTTGTTATATCAGGCGTTGCCGAACTCGAGATCGAGGGGCAGCGAGTGCGCCTCGAGCCGGGCAATTCCTGGGTGGTGCCGAAAGGCGCCAGGCACCACTACCGGATACTCGAAGAGTTCACGGCCGTGGAGGCAACCTCGCCGCCGTCGCACGTCCACGGGCGCGAGAAGTAGCCCGGCAGCGCTGATTCAAAAGGAACCTAACGGAAAACCGGAGGGCGCGCCAGATCCGTCATCCGCGCCGCGCGTGCGCCGGTTCCGCCCAGAGGACGCATGGCCGTCCGGCCTCGTGGGAGTGATCCCCGCAGCGATACAGGGGTTCTCCCCCCAAGCGATGCCCTCCTCGGAGCATCCGTCCGACGCAATGCCAGCGCCCCACTCCCCCTGCGGTGGTGCTATCCTTTGCATTTAAGACCCAAAATTCCGGATTTTGTTCGGACCGCCTCGAAGGAACCCTTGCATGCCATCCACAGCAGCGCAGCCAGCGCTTGAGGACCAGGAATACATCGATCGAGTCATTGCGGAGTACGCCGGGAAGCCGGGTGCGCTGCTGACGATCCTGGAGAGGATCCAGGAGCACCATCCGCAGAAGTACCTGAGCGCCGAAGCGCTCGACTACGTCGCGCAGAAAGCGGACATCCCGCTGGCGCAGGTGTACAGCGTCGCAACGTTCTACGCGCTGTTCAACCTGGAGCCGCAGGGGCGCAACACCATTTGCGTGTGCCGCGGAACGGCTTGCCACACGCGCGGGTCGCGCCGGCTGCTGGACCGGCTGAAGCTCGAGCTGGGCCTGCACCCGCACCAGCCCGTCGAGGAAGGCGGAGACGCCGACAAGCTTTCCATCACAACGCCCGACGGCAAGTACACCATCCGCACGGTGGCGTGCTTCGGACAGTGCGCCCTGGCGCCGGTAGTCGAGGTGAATCACGAGATCTTCGGGCACATGAACGAGCGCGCGCTGCGCGCTGAGATCGAGCAGATCGAGAAGGAATCCCGTAAACATGCGCATCCAGGACATCAGCAGTTTTAACTCGGTCAAGGAAGCCGGGTTAGAGAAGCTGCTGCCGCATAAGCCGCGCATCGGCGTCGGCATGGGCACCTGCGGCACAGGCAACGGCGCGGAGGGCGTGTTTCACGCTTTTGCCGAGGAGATAGAGCGCCGCGGGCTCGATATCGTGCTCGCGCGCGTGGGCTGCCTCGGCTATTGCGCGCAGGAGCCGCTCGTAAACGTCTACATTCCCGGCAAGCCCCTGGCGGTGATGCGCCGCATACACGCCGCCGAAGTTCCCCGCATTCTCGACGCCCTGGAAGACGGCGGCGTTTGCGAGGAGCTGGCGCTGTGCAAGATCGAGGAATGGGACCACCTGACAAGCGTGGTCCGTTACGGCTCCGGGTATCCGAACCTGCCCTCCTGGCGCGACGTTCCGTTCTTCCGCGGCCAGAAGAAGATCGTGCTGCGCAACTGCGGCCTCATCTCGGCCGACGACATCGAGGAGTACATCGGCGTCGGCGGTTACCAGGCGCTCTATAAGGTTCTCATCGAGAACACGCCGGACCTGTTCATCGAGCAGATCAAGGCCTCCAAGCTGCGCGGGCGCGGCGGCGCGGGTTACCCGACCGGCCTGAAGTGGGAAATCCTCCGCAAGGCCCAGGCGGAGCGCAAGTACATCGTCTGCAACGCGGACGAGGGCGACCCCGGCGCCTACATGAACCGCAACGAGATCGAGGGCGACCCGCACGCGCTGATCGAGGGCATGGCCATCGGCGCTTACCTGACGGGCGCTTCCGAGGGCATCATCTACGTCCGTGCGGAGTATCCCCTGGCGGTTCACCGCCTGTCGCGCGCCATCGAGCAGGCCAAAGAGTACGGCATGCTGGGCGACAACATCCTGGGGCGCGGGTTCAACTTCAACCTGCAACTCGTCGAAGGCGCTGGCGCGTTCGTATGCGGCGAGGAAACGGCGCTCATCGCCTCGCTCGAGGGCCGCGCGGGCCGTCCGCGGCCGCGGCCTCCGTTCCCGGCGCAGAAGGGCCTGTGGGGCTATCCCACCAACATCAACAACGTCGAGACCTGGTACAACGTGGTCCCCATCATCGCCAAGGGTCCGGCGTGGTTCACCGAGACCGGCTCTTCGAAGAGCGCGGGCACGAAGGTGTTCTCGCTGGTTGGAAAAGTAAAGAACACCGGCCTGGTGGAGATGCCGCTCGGCACGCCGCTCAAGACCTTCGTCTACGACGTCGGCGAGGGCGCAACCAACGGCAAGCAGATCAAGGCCGTCCAGACCGGCGGGCCTTCAGGCGGCTGCATCCCGCAGGAGATGTTCGACACTCCCGTGGATTACGAGAGCCTGGCGAAGCTCGGCTCCATCATGGGCTCCGGCGGAATGGTTGTCATGGACGAAGACAACTGCATGGTGGACGTGGCGCGGTACTTCGTCGAGTTCACGCACTCGGAGTCCTGCGGCAAATGCGTCCCGTGCCGCGTGGGTCTGGACAAGTCGCTGCGCATCCTGAACTCCCTGACAAACGGCACGGCGAGCGAGAGCGACCTGGAAGCCCTCGACGAAACCGGCCGGATGATCCGCGACATGTCGCTGTGCGGCCTGGGACAGACCGCCCCGAACCCCGTGCTGACCACCATGAGGCACTTCCGGCACGAGTTCGAGGACCATATCCGCGCGCGGCGCTGCCGCGCTGGTGTGTGCGAGGACCTCGCGCTCTCGCCCTGCGAGAACTCCTGCCCGCTGCACATGAACATCCCGCGCTTCCTGCAGCTCTTCAAAGAAGGGCGCATGGAGGAGGCGTTCGAGTCTGTCGTCATGGACAACCCGCTGCCCGCCTCCACCGGGCGCGTATGCCAGAACCCCTGCGACGACCGCTGCCGCCGCATCAACCTCGACGCCGCCGTGAACATGCGCGACGTGCACCGCTACATTGCCGATTGCATGTACAACTCCTCGCGCTACCCGGCAATGATCGAGAAGATCGTCGCGCGGAAGCTCGCGCCCACTGGCAAGAAGGTTGCCATCGTCGGTGCGGGGCCAACCGGGCTCACCTGCGCCTTCTACCTGGCGCTGCTCGGGCACGACGTAACGATTTACGAGTCGAACCCTGCCGCCGGTGGCATGCTGCGCTACGCGCTGCCCGAGTACCGCCTGCCCACGGATGTCCTCGACAAGGAGCTTCAGCTCATCGAGGCGCTGGGCGTGAAGTTCGAATTCAACACAGCCATCGGCCTCGACGTCTCACTGAACGACCTTGACGCTCAGTACGACGCCGTGTTCCTCGCCATCGGCACCTGGAAGGAATCCTGGGTGTACATTCCGGGCACCGAGTTGAAGGGCGTGATGCCGGCTCTGCTGTTCCTCGAGGCGGTGGCGAAGAATGAGCCGGTGAAGATCGGTAAGAAGGTCGTCGTCATCGGCGGCGGCAACGCGGCTATCGATTCCGCGCGCACGGCGCTCCGGATGGGCGCTGAGGTGACGATAGTCTACCGCCGCGAGCGCAAGGACATGCCGGCCATACGAGAAGAGGTGGAGGCGGCCGAAGCCGAGGGCGCCAACATCGTCTTCATGGCCGCGCCGCACCGCGTGATGGGCGTCCACGGGACCGTGAAGGCCATCGAGGTTGTGAAGACGCGCCTCGGCGAGTTTGACGCCTCGGGCCGGCGCAAGCCCGTGCTCACCGAAGAGGTGCTCGTCATCAAGTGCGACACCGTGATTCTGGCCGTGGGCGAGAAGGTGGATGCCGATTTCGCGAAGGCCTCCGGACTCACGCTGAAGGAATCCGGCGTGATCGAGGTGGACCGCTACTCGCTCGAAACCTCGCGCCCCAAGTTCTTTGCCGGCGGCGACGTGATAAGCGGCGCGTCGAACGTGTCGAACGCGATGGGCTATGGCAAGAAAGCGGCGCGCAACATCGACCAGCGGCTGATGGGCGAAAAGCGCATCAACGCGATCATGCCGGTGTTCGAGTACGACTGTGAACCGCCGCAAACCGTGGAGGCGCCCCGGCAGTCGCCCGCGCACACCCCGGCTGCTGAACGCGTGCAGACCTTCGAGGAGGTCTGCATCGGACTCACCGGCGAGCAGGCGCTCACGGAAGCGTCCCGCTGCCTGAGGTGCGACATCCGCGCCACCGACTAGAGCGCCACGGAAAAGAACAAGGAGCATCGCTGTGCCCCAGAAAGTCTCAATTCGAATCGACGGAGAGTACGTCGACGCCCGCGAGGGCCAGACGATTCTCGATGTGGCCCGCGCGGCCGGGAAGTTCATCCCGGCTCTGTGCCACATGGACGGCATATCCGCCGCGGGCGCCTGCCGTCTGTGCATGGTGGAGATCGCCGGGATGAACCGGCTGATGCCCGCCTGCACCACCGCCGTGCAGGACGGCATGTCCGTGACGACCTCGTCGGACAAGCTGATGCACTACCGCCGCATGGTGCTGGAGATGCTGTTGTCCGAGCGCAATCACTACTGCTCGGTGTGCGTCTCGAACGGCCACTGTGAGCTGCAGAGTCTGGCGTCGCGGCTCGGAGTGACGCACGTCCGCTACAACTACGCGTTCCCGCGCATGAAAGTGGACGTCTCGCACCCGAAGTACGTGCTCGACCACAACCGCTGCATCCTCTGCACGCGCTGCGTGCGCGTGTGCGCGGAGGTGGAGGGCGCGCACGTGTGGGACATCGGCTCGCGCGGCGTGCAGTCCATCCTCGTGAGCGAGCTGAACCAGCCCTGGGGCTCGTCGCCGAACTGCACGAGCTGCGGCAAGTGCGTCCAGGCCTGCCCCACCGGGGCTCTGGCCGAGAAGGGTTACGCGGTCGAAGAAATGATAAAGAACACGGCGCCCATCAGCCGGCTTGCGGGGCGCCGGGGAGCGCACGCATGAAGAAGATCAGGCTCGCGACGGTGTGGCTCGACGGCTGCTCCGGCTGCCACATGTCGCTGCTCGACATCGACGAGGGCATCGAGGCGGTCGCGAAGGGAGCGGACCTCGTCTACAGCCCGCTGGTCGACGCGCAGCACTTCCCCGAGCAGGTGGATGTGACGCTCGTCGAGGGCGCCGTCTCGAGCGAGGAAGACCGCGAGAAGGCGCAGACCATCCGCGCGCGTTCGAAGCTCGTCATCGCCTTCGGCGACTGCTCCGTCACGGGGAATGTGCCCGCCATGCGCAACACCGTCCCCGTGAAGACGCTGCTCGACAGGGTCTACGTGGAAGGCGCGGATACCGAGCCGGGCGTCCCGTACGAGGGCGTTCCCAAGCTGCTGAAGCGCGCCGTGCCGCTTCAGGAGGTCGTGAAGGTGGACTTTCACCTGCCCGGATGCCCGCCCCCGCCAAAAGCCATCGCGTACGTAATTGGCGAGCTGCTGGAGGGCCGCACGCCCGACCTCGGCTCCAAGGTGAAGTTCGGATGAGGAGACGCACCGTGCCGAAACAGGCCGCACACGCAACAAAGAAGATCACCATCGACCACGTCACCCGCATCGAGGGGCACGCCAAGATTACGATCCATCTCGGCGACGACGGCAAGGTGTCTGGAGCGCAGTTGCACGTGACGCAGGTGCGCGGGTTCGAGAAGTTCACCGAAGGCCGCCCGTTTTACGAGATGCCCGCCATCACGGCCCGCATCTGCGGCATCTGCCCCGTGAGCCACGAGCTCGCCTCAGTGAAAGCCTGCGACGCCATCATGGCCGTGCAGGTGCCGGAGACGGCCCTCAAGCTGCGCCGGCTGCTGCACTTCGGGCAGTTCGTGCAATCGCACGCCCTGAGCTTCTTCCACCTCTCCGCTCCGGACTTGCTGCTCGGCATGGACTACGACCCGGCCAAGCGCAACGTGCTCGGCCTTCTGGCCGAGAACCCGGCGCTCGCGCTGGACGGCGTCAGGCTGCGCAAGTTCGGGCAGCAGATCATCGAAGGGTTGGCGAAGGAGCGCATACACCCGTCCTGGGCGGTTCCGGGCGGTGTGAACCAGCCGCTCGCGCCCGAGGTCCGCGACCGCATTCTGGCCGGACTGCCAGAGGCGCGCGCCATCGCTTCGCGCACCATCGCACTCCTCAAGAGCACCGCCGACCGCTACAGCGAGGAGATCGCGCACTTCGGCAACATGCCCACCATGTATGCCGGCCTGGTGAACCAGGATGGCGGGCTGGAGTTCTACGACGGCCGCATCCGCTTTGTGGACTGCGCCGGCGCGCCGGAAGTCGAGGTGGACCCGCAGCACTACGCCGACTACATCGGCGAGGCTGCTCTGCCCAATTCCTACCTGAAAGCTCCGTACTTCAAGCCCGCCGGGTATCCCGAAGGGATATACCGCGTGGGTCCCATGGCGCGGCTCAACGCGGCCGATCGCTGCGGAACTCCGGAAGCCGACGCGGAACTCACCGAGTACCGGCAGCGGTTCGGCAGAACGCCGCAGAGCTCGTTCCTCTACCACTATGCGCGGCTGATCGAGGTCATCCACTCGCTCGAGTGCATCGAGAGGCTCGTCTCCGACCCGTCAATACTCGATACACGCGTGCGTGCGCGCGCAAATGTCAATGCAGGCGAGGGAATCGGCGTCATCGAAGCCCCGCGCGGGGTGCTGATACATCACTACAAGGTGAACGAGAGCGGCGCGATCGCGTGGGCCAACCTGATTGTCGCCACCGGCCACAACAACCTGGCGATTGGGCGCTCAATCGAGCAGGTGGCGAAGCACTTCGTCGATGGCACGAAGCTGCAGGAGGGCATGCTCAACCGCGTGTCCGCCGTCGTGCGCGCCTACGACCCGTGCCTGAGCTGCTCGACGCACGCCGCCGGCCAGGCTGCGGTACACATCCAGCTTGTCTCGCCCGAGGGGGCAGTGCTCGACGAGCTGCGCTCGTAGCGGGCTGCGGCAGACGGACAGTTTGAGACCCCGAGCGAATGCCTTGGCAAGGCGCCCGGCTTCGCGGCTCGGCAACACATGAGGGGTGGCGGACTTCAGTCCGCGGCGGAGCTTCAGCTCCGCACATTCCCGCTCTATCTGTGCTGCAGGGCTGAAGCCCTGCGCGGGCTCAAGCCCGCCCACCCATGAGCGTGACGGTGAGGGACTGCCCCGGTACAGGGCCGTAGATAGTAGCCCAGTGGCGCAGGCCGTTGGGATCTCGGTTATTCGGTAGAACGCCCCGGACGAGCGGAAGGCTCTGGCTCCTTGAACAAACCTCGAAAATCACAATTTCTGCGGTGTTTTGTGCCAAGCCGGACCAGGGGGGCCGGCGCGGGCGAGGGCGCCCGGCCCACCACCCCCGCGCAACTCGAAATTATCACTTTGTGGGGCGGACCCCCTGGTCCGCAGGCGGCCCCCCGGTCGCCGATCGGGCGCTGAATTCGGTCTGACTACTTTTCAGTTTTTTCGCGCGCTTACGCCCCTTTCACCTGCCCCGAGCAGCGCAGCCGTTTCGTGCCAGTCGGTATTGGGCCGCACTACAGTAGCGTCTTCCACGCTGCGCTGCTTGCGTAGCATCATCAGAGTGTGCGGGTGCGCGTCGAGACTTACTCGGGG
>JBLNBX010000079.1:0-2632 GCA_050260275.1 bacterium | reverse complement strand
CCGGCTCTCCTTGGTGGGGTAGAAGAACCCCGGGTGCGATTCGAACGGAGCGGATACCAGCACGTGAGACAGGCGATCCTGCGCTCTTCCCAACAAGGACAGAGCATAGCCCGCGAAGAAGCCCATGGTCTTGCGTCCGCCCGCGATGGAAACGTGGAGAGCGGCGCCGGGATCGGCCGTGAAGCTCCGCACCCACTCCGTGATCGCATCGGCGGCGGCTTGGTTTTCCTCTTGAGTCCGGATGTCGGTCAGGCGTTCGCGGGCAGCCGTCTCCAGCACGTGAATGGAGTCCCGAGAAAAAGCGATGGGCGGCAGATCATACTCCTGGCACAGACGCGCGAACCATCCCGGGTCATCACTCAGCAAGCTCAGGCTGGCGCGCTCCGCGCCTTCGGCGGTTGTGAGGAGATGTACCTCGGTGGGGACGAAGGGCGGGCGACGGACAACTGCGAGCGCGTAGAGCGTTTCCGTAACTACCTGCGGCGACAAACCGGATACCGCCAGCAGGATGCGGCGTGAATACCGAGACTGTTCAGTGATCATGACCGGCCAGGCGTTTCGACGACATAGCGGCCGAGGCCCATGCTGGTGCCCTTGCCGGCGTGGGTCCACTGGCCCAGCCAGATGAAGGGCCATAGCTCCGGCTGCTCTCCGAGGTTGACGGTGAAGGCGCCCATCAGGCCGCCCATTTGCAACTCCTCCGCCTGCCGGGACGAGTAGCGGGTCCAATCGCACCAGCGGAGGTCGGGCTGCTCGATGGAGACCTGACGAGCCGCCGCCTTCAGTCCCGCAAAATCGGTTTCGAGCGGGCGCTCGGTGTGAAAGTAAGTCAAGGATGAAATCCGGCGTAGCAAGCTGCTGAAGAGGTCCGCGAAAGTGAACTCCTCCGGACCCACATAGCGTTCCTGGTGGCGCAGCCGCAGGGGCGTCAGTAACCGGATTCGCACGCTGGCCGGGAGCGGCGGCGCGTGCGGGGTCGCGGGGGGCAAGGGAGAGAGCCGCGTCTCGTCGTAGATGGATAGCCACGTCCCCGGAGCCGAGAGATCCTCTTGTGCTACCGATTCGAGCGCCAGGGATCCTAATCCGCGCAGGCCCTTCTGAGCGGCTTCTTTGAGCGCACAGACCACGTAGGCGATGTACTGGTTGCCGCGGCCGAAGAGCGTAAGTTCGAGCTCAGTGTCGCCGATTTCTAGCTGTTCTCCAGGCCAAGGCGGCGCAAGGACAAATGGATGCGGAACGGTTTTGTAGAGCCGCAGTTTCCCGGCGCTTTCTGGCAGAGGGGTTTCGAAAACATAGGTGTACACGCAGGAGCGATAGATGATGCAGTCCTCGCACCTTTCGCAGCGGGCGATGCAAACCAGTTTCTTGAGCGCGTGTCCCAAGACTCCGCGCCATGCCGATCCCAGATACCTGCGTTGCTGATAGTCCCTCGGGCGGGCGAATGACAGCCGTAAGCGGCTAATAGCAAGGTCCGGAAGAGCAACCTCCCCGGCGCCAAGAGGAGTTCCGCGCATGTACATGACGCTGCTTCAATTGTGAAAACAGAGTTTACGACAAATCACAGTAAAGCAGAGCGGCCGCGACCGCCAATGCTCGCAAGCTTGCGGAGGAGGACGAAACGTGTTTCAACTTTAACAGGGTGCTGCCGTATCCTATCAGCGTAGTCGTCCAGGCGGTTACCGGCCTGCGGGACCTAATCTTCTATATCCCGCTACTTCCTATCGCTGTGCCGCCCGGTTTCGGCTCTCTCCATCGGTGAAGAGCGCCGATGCTACCGCTCACGCCGCGAGCGACGGCGTGGAAGATTCCAGAGGCTTGGGCGCAACCTGCCGGGGGTTTCTCTCAATACCAGCATCAAGGTGAAAAGCACAAACGTAATGAATGCCGCCCCCGCCGCCGTGAACATCTGCATTGCCTGTACACGGTTCGCAGCGGCCTTGGCCGTCTCGGCTTGGACTCGTTCGGATTCTGCCTCAATCTGGCGCTGGAATTCCTTCATAAGCCAGTTTGTAAAGTTCTGCCATCGTTCGCCCCTTTCAGCGGGGCAGTTCAGGTTGGCCTTGTTTGCCGGATCATCTGCAAACTTGCCAGTTGCGATGCGTACTGCTCCATACACGCCAGCGTCAGGCCATCGTGCTGGTCAGGAGGAAGCGATTCGGTCATGCTCTGACAGCCCAAACGAAGTCTGTCTTCCCGCAATGTGAATTCCGGCGAGAGATGTGGCATTCATGATGGGGACCCTTCAGCCACTAGGAGTGGTCCTGAACCCTGGGCTTGCTTGCGGTCCAACTCACGAAGCTTGCCGCCAACCTAATGCTGAGAAGCAACGGTGGATGGATGTGGTCACGGCAGCTCATGCCCAGGTGGCGAATGGTGCAGCGTCCGACGTGCATGGTAAGAGGCAGCGTCAGATTCGTTAGGCGGTTACGCGCGGTGTTGGGCTCAGACAGTATCGGCTCTTAGCCGGCTTGATGGTGGGGCCGTGCTGTTTCAGCTCGACCAGAACGGTAATGACCTGCTCCCCGAAAACTCTACCAGCGATAATTGAGGATTCTCCGGAAATGAGACGGAGAGGAGTCCTCAAACGTGAAGAAGTCGCGGCATAGCGAAGAATAGATCATCGGCGCGTTGA
>JBLNBX010000078.1:0-13216 GCA_050260275.1 bacterium | reverse complement strand
AGCATCGACATTGTCATCAACAAGGCGTTCACGGCGCGCGCTTTTGACATTTCGACCAAGGAACTGGCGAAACTGGCGCAGCCCGGCGAAGATTTCTACGGCATCCACGCTTCGAACCGCGGGCGCGTGATGATCTTCAACGGCGGCATTCCGCTGAAGCGCAACGGTAAGGTGGTGGGCGCCATCGGCGTGAGCGGGGGCACGGGCAAGCAGGACCAGTCCGTTGCTGAAGCTGGCGCAGGCGCGTTCTAGAATCGTTATTTGGCGGGCGTTTACATCAGCTACCCTTTCTGCGCCCGGAAGTGTACCTTCTGCAATTTCGCCTCGGGCGTCTTTCCGAGGGACCTCGAGGAACGCTACACGGCCGCGCTCTGCGCGGAGCTCGCGCGTTTCCGGTGGCGGTGGACTCCCGAGACGGTCTACATCGGGGGCGGCACTCCCAGCCGCATGAGCGCCGATGCGCTGGCGCGCGTGCTGTCGCTGGTGCCGGGGCGCCCCTGGCGCGAGGCGACGATCGAAGCCGCGCCTGGAGCGATCACGCCGGAGCAAGCCGAGGCGTGGCGGAGTGCGGGTATCAATCGCGTGAGCCTGGGCGTGCAATCGTTCGTTGCGCGCGAACTGGCCGGCACGGGGCGGACGCACAGCGCGGCGGCCGTGGCTTCCGACGTGGCGGCGCTGCGCGCGGTGGGCATCACGGATTTCAACATCGACCTCATCGCCGGGTTGCCGCGCCAGACTGCGCAGGGCTGGGAAGAGTCGCTCGACTGGATCGAGCGCCTCGAAGCACCGCACGTTTCCGTCTACATGCTCGAGGTGGACGAGGATAGCCGCCTGGGCGCGGAGATGCTTCGTGGAGGGGCGCGGTATGGCGCGGCCGAGGCGCCTGGCGAGGCACAGGTGGTCGCGTTCTACGAGCGCGCGGTGGAGCGGCTGGAGCGCGCGGGTATCCGGCAGTATGAGATATCGAATTTCGCGCGGCCGGGGAGTGAGTCGCTGCACAACCTGAAGTACTGGCGGCTGGAGCCGTACGCCGGATTCGGCGCGGACGCACACTCGTTCGACGTGGTTCCGGGCCGCAAGCAAGCCGTGCGGCGGCAGAACCCCGAGACGGTGCAGGAGTACCTGGCCGGCGCGCCACCACTCGAAACGCCCGCGACTCCGGAGGAGCGCTTCTTTGTCGGGCTGCGCCTGCGCGAAGGCATTCCTCTTTCCGATGAGGACCGCGCGCGGCACGCGGACACTATCGCGCGGCACACCTCACTCGGGCGCCTCGAGGAACACGCCGGCCGCCTGCGCCTGACACGCCGGGGCATTCTGTTTTCCAATGAAGTACTTCAGGACTTCCTTCCATGATTGACCTTCGCAGCGACACAGTCACCAGGCCAACGGCGGAGATGCGCCGCGCCATGTTCGAAGCTGAGGTGGGCGACGACGTCTACAACGAAGACCCAACCGTCAACCTCCTGGAGCGGCGCGCGGCCGAGATATTCGGCAAAGAAGCGGCCCTGTTTGTTCCGAGCGGCACAATGGGAAACACCATCGGCGTGAAGCTGCACACGGAACACGGGCAGGAGGTGATCTGCGAGGCAACGTCGCACGTGATGAGCTTCGAGCTCTCGATGATGGCGTGGTTCTCGGGCTGCCTCGCGCGCCCGGTGGCTGGCAAGAACGGGATCCTTACATGGGACGACATCCGCCCGCATGTCCGCCCGCGCGCGCCGAACTGGGCGCCCACGGGGCTTATCGAGATCGAGAACTCGCACAACATGGGCGGTGGCACGGTGTATCCAACTGAGGTCACGGACGCCATCTGCGACGGCGCGCACGCGCTCGGCCTGAAGGTCCACCTGGACGGCGCGCGCATCTTCAACGCTGCGACGTACCTGAACAAGCCGGTCGCGGAGATCACGGCGAAGTTCGACACCGTGATGTTCTGCCTGTCTAAGGGACTCGGCGCGCCGGTGGGCTCGATGCTGGTGGGAACGGGGGACGACATCGCGCGGGCGCGTCAGTACCGCAAGCGTCTCGGCGGAGGAATGCGGCAGGCCGGCGTGCTGGCGGCTGCCGGGCTGATCGCGCTCGAACAGATGCCGACGCGGCTGTGCGAGGATCACGAGAACGCGAAATATTTGGCGGGCGAACTCGCGCGCATTCCCGGCATCTTCGTGCCGCACGAGGTGCAGACGAACATCGTGTTCTTCGACATCGGCGGAACCGGACTCACAACCGCCGAGTTCAGCGCGCGCCTGAAGCAGCGCGGCGTGCTCATCAATGGCATGTTCGGCACGCGCATGCGGCTGCTGACGCACTACGACGTCAGCCGCGCGGACTGCGAGAGAGCGGTCGAAGCGATCAGGCAGGTTGCGGCGTCGGCCTGATCGCGGCGCGCCTTGCGCCGGCTGAACGGCTCATCACGCCCCGTTCATCACATCCATCTTGCGCGCGCAGAACATCGCCAACTCGAGCGCCTGCTCGTAGTTGAGCCTCGGGTCGAGCGAAGACTGGTACGAGCGCGCCAGGTCCGCCTCGCTGAGCCCGCGGGCTCCGCCGGTGCACTCGGTCACCTCCTCGCCTGTCAGTTCGATGTGGACGCCGCCCAGGTAGCCGCCGTGCGCGGAGTGAATCGCAAACGCCTGGTCGAGTTCGGAGAGGATGTCGTCGAAGCTGCGCGTCTTGATGCCGTCCGCGGTCACGCGCGTGTTGCCGTGCATGGGATCGCAAACCCACAGCACCGTCTTGCCGGCAGCGCGCGCGGCCTCGAGCAGCGGGGGCAGCATCTGTCCTATGCAGGCTGCGCCGAACCGGTGGATGAGCGTGAGGCGTCCCGGCTCGCCGTTCGGGTCCAGCACATCTATGAGCCGGCGGAGTGTCTCGGGCGTGCAGCCCGGGCCGATTTTCACTCCGATGGGGTTCTGGATACCGCGGAAGTACTCGACGTGCGCTCCGTCGACGTCGGCCGTGCGCATGCCGATCCAGGGAAAGTGCGTGGAGAGATTGAACCAGCCTTCACGCCGTGGCACGCGCCGCGTCTGCGCCTGCTCGTAATAGAGATGCAGGGCCTCGTGGCTGGTGAAGAAGTCGATCCAGCGCAGCTCGCCCGGGTGCGCCCCGAGAATGTTTTCCATAAAGCGCAGCGACGCGGAGACGTGCCGCGCCATGCGCCGGTACTCCTCGGCGAACGGCGAGTTCCTGACGAAGTCGAGGTCCCAATACTCGAGGTGGTGCGGGTCGACGAATCCCCTGCTGACGAGCGCCCGGATGAAATTGAGCGTTAGCGCGGCGCGCTCGTAGCCGCGCAGCATCAGCCAGGGGTCCGGCGTGCGCTCCGCTTCGCTGAAGCCGGGCCGGTTGATGAGATCGCCGCGATAGCTCGGCAGAGTTATCCCGTCGCGCGTCTCGAACTCCTCGGTGCGCGGCTTGGCGTACTGGCCGGCGAAGCGGCCGATGCGCGTAACGCGCCGGCGGCTGCCGTGCACCAGAACCAGGCTCATCTGCAGGAGGATTTTGAGCTTCCGCGCGATTGTGTCGGAGTCGCACTGATCGAAGCTCTCGGCGCAATCACCGCCCTGCAGCACGAACCGCTCTCCGCGCGCAGCTTGGGCAAGCTGCGCCTTAAGCGCGGTCACTTCCCACGACGTCACCAGCGGAGGCAGACGGGAAATCTGCCGCATTACCTCCTCGACCTCGTCCTGCGACCGGTATACGGGCAATTGAGCGGCGGGTTTGGTCCTCCAGGAGGACGGAGACCACTCCTGCATAGGGCTACCAGAGCGACACTAACGGGCCTCATTATATGCCCGCTCGCGGCGGCGAGGGCCTGTGACCTGCGGGGGCCAAACCGCAGTGATGGGTGGGGCAATGCTCAGTCCTCCAGCCACGCTTCGGCCCGTCGATGCTGCCGGAGATGCGCGCTCCATGAAGGCAAGGTCAGCGCGATGGCCGGATGCAGCCCCGATGACCGAGTTCTGCGCACCCTGCAGCTCCGGCCGCAACCGCTTGAAAGCACGGTAAAATCAGTTTGTCTGGCCGCCGTAATCGCACAGAACGTTTCCAAAGTCTTTCGCCTCTACGGGAGGCCATTGGACCGCATACGCGAGCTCATCCCGTTTGGCGCGCGCCCCGCACACAAGGACTTCTGGGCGCTGCGCGACATCTCGCTAGCGGTCGAGCGAGGCGAGTTCCTCGGCATCGTAGGGCCGAACGGGAGCGGCAAGAGCACGCTGCTTCAGATCGTCGCCGGCATAATACAGCCCACCAGTGGGCGCGTGGTAACAAGGGGCCGCGTGGCCGCGCTGCTCGAACTCGGAGCGGGTTTCAACCCTGAGTTCACGGGCCGCGAGAACGTTTTCATCAACGGTGAGATCATGGGGCTCTCGCGCGCCGAGCTCGAACGCGCCTTCCCGAAGATTGCCGCGTTCGCGGACATCGGCGAGTTCATCGATCGCCCGGTGAAAGAGTACTCGAGCGGAATGTACGTGCGGCTCGCGTTTTCCACCGCGATCCACGTCGATCCCGAGATTCTCATCATCGACGAAGCCCTCGCGGTTGGCGACGCCATGTTTTCGAACCGCTGCATACGGAAATTCGAGGAACTGCGGGAGCGGAAGGTAACGGTGCTGTTCGTCTCGCACGACCTCGGCCTGGTGAAGCGGCTGGCGCACCGCGCGGCGCTCATGCTGGATGGCCGCATCGCCGTCGAGGGCTCGCCGGCAGACGTGGTGAACCGCTACATTGGCCTGGTCAGCGAGCGGGAGAAGTTCGAGCACCGCACAACGCCGGGCAACGCAAGCTTCCGCCACGGCGACGGCGCGAGCGAGATTCTCTCGGTGGAGGTCTGCCCTCAGACGGCCACCGCCGGCGCGCCGATCACCATCCGCATCACCGCGCGGTTCAACCGCGACGTGTCGGACCCCGTCGTCGGCGTGCTCATCCGCAACCGGCTCGGAATGGATGTGTGCGGCACCAACACGCGGCTGGAGCAGGTTGCGCTTGGAAATTTTTCCGCCGGCGAACGCATCGAGGTGGAGTTCCGCTTCCCCTGCCGGCTTACCGCAGGCGAGTACACCGTGACCGCCGCGACGCAGCACTCCGACTGGTACAGCCAGGACTGGCTGGACGACGTCGCCGTGTTCCGCGTCACGAACACGAAGGCGGTTGCCGGCGTGCTTGCGCTCGACGCCGAAGTACAATGGCGTAAGTTTTGAAAATCCGATGATTTATACGTTTGTAATCGTCGCCGTCGTAGCCGTCCTCACGGGCGTCACCATCTGGAAGACCTTCGGCGTCCGCAAGCAGGCGGACTTCATGGTGGCCGGCCGGAAGCTCCCGTGGACCGTGCTCGTTTTCACGCTGCTGTCGTCGTGGATAGGCGCGGGCAGCCTGTTCGCCGGGGCCGAGAACGCCTACCGCAATGGCTTCGCCGCGCTGTGGCAGCCCGCGGGCGGCTGGCTCGGGCTCGTCATCATCTGGCAGATCGCCGGACGCGCGCGCCGCTTCGCGCAGTACACCGTGCCGGACCTTCTGGAGACGCGCTACAACGCCTGGGCGCGCGTGCTGGCAACCGTGGCCATCGTCATCTCCTACACGATGATCACCAGCTACCAGATCAAGGCCGGCGGCGACATCCTGCACCTCATCTTCCCCGCCCTCGACCGCGGCACCGGCATGTACCTCATCGCGGCGTTCGTCATCACGTTCACTGCCGCGGCGGGAATGGCGTCGGTGGCGTATCTGGACCTGGTGATCGGCTCCATGGTGACCGCCATCGTGCTCATCGCGTTTCCGCTGCTCGTCTCGCACGCCGGCGGATGGAGCGCGGTGACAGCGGCGCTCCCCGCGTCGCACTTCGAGCCGCTCGGCACCATCAGCCTGCGGCAGGGGCTCGGGTTCCTGATACCGACGATGCTGCTGATGGTGGGCAACCAGGGCATGTATCAGAAGTTCTTCTCCGCGCGTTCCGAGCGCGACGCGAAGCTCGCCGTGGGCGGATGGATCATCGGTGCGCTGATACTCGAGACGCTGATCGTGGCCATCGCGGTCGTGGGCAGCGCGCAATTCCAGCCCGAGCAGCCGCGCGAGATCATCCCCTATGCCGCGCGTCACGGCCTGCCGACGCTGGCCGGAGCGCTGCTGCTGGGCGGCGTCTTTGCGAAGCTCATCTCGACGGCGAACAATTTCCTGTTCTCCCCGGCGACGAACATCATCCACGACGTCTATCAGCGCTTCATCGACAAGAACGCGTCAGAGCGGCGGTCGCTCATCGTCTCGCGCGTGGTGGTCGTCCTGCTGGGCATCTTCGCTCTGCTTCAGGCCGCGGAGTTCGAGTCCATCCTGAACGCCGCGATGTACGCGTACACCGTGTATGGCGCGGCGGTGACGCCGGTGATCCTTGCCGTGTTCTTCTGGAAGCGGGCGACAACGGCGGGCGCGATAGCTTCGATCGCGCTTGGAACCGCCGTCACCGTGGTCTGGAACGTTACCGGCTCGCCGTGGGGGCTCGACGCCATCTACCCGGCGCTGGCAACTTCCATAACGGCTCTCATCGCAGTGAGCCTGCTCACGCCTCCGCCGCCGGAGGACAAACTCGCCCCGTTCTTCGGGAGGTGATATGCCCGACCGCTTCGATGCAATCCGCCAGAAGCTCGTCGAGGATGGCCTCGACGGCTGGCTGTTCTTCGACCACCACCAGCGCGACCCGCTTGCTTACCGCGTGCTCGGTTTCGCGCCTCCGCGCGTGCCCACGCGGCGCTGGTATTACCTGCTCCCTGCCGAAGGCGAACCGCGCGGCCTGGTGCACCGGATCGAGGCCGGCATGCTCGACGCACTGCCGGGCGTGAGGCGCCCGTACTCGAGCTGGACGGAACAGGTTGAGGGATTGCGCGAGCTGCTCGCGGGCGCGCGCCGCGTCGCCATGCAGTACTCGCCGAACTGCGCCATTCCTTACGTCTCCATGGTGGACGCGGGCACAGTGGAACTGGTGCGCAGCCTGGGCGTGGATGTGGCCAGCTCGGCGGACCTGGTGCAGCACTTCGAGGCCCGCTGGACGGCCGCGAATCTCGAGCGGCACCTTGAGGCCGCTCGCAAAGTGGACGAGATTCGCCGCGCCGCATTCAAGCTGACCGCCGCCAAGCTGCGTGAACGCGAGCGTGTCACCGAGCTCGAGATAAAGCAGTTCATACTCGACCGGTTCCGCTCCGCCGGCCTGTTCACAGATCACGGACCCATCGTCGCGGTGAACGACAACGCCTCGAACCCGCACTATGAACCCACTCCGGAACACTTCCGCGAGATTCGCCGCGGCGACCTGCTGCTGATCGACCTGTGGGCGAAACCGGATGCTCCCGACGGCGTCTACTACGACATAACCTGGACCGCGTACTGCGGAGAGAAGCCACCCGAGGCGATGGTGAAGGTGTTCGAGATCGTCCGCGGCGCGCGGGACGCCGCCATCCGGTTCGTCACCGATAGCCTCGCGGCCGGACGCGAGATCCGCGGGTTCGAAGTTGATGACGCGGCGCGTGGCTACATCCGCGAACGCGGGTACGAAAAGCAGTTCATACACCGGACAGGCCACTCGATAGGCGCGGAGGTGCACGGCGCGGGTGCGAACATGGACAATCTGGAGACGCACGACGAGCGCCGCATCATCCCCTGGACGTGCTTTTCGATCGAGCCGGGCGTGTATCTGCCCGAGTTCGGTATTCGCTCCGAGGTGGACGTGTTCGTGGGCGACGAAGGCGCGCGGGTAACAGGAGAGATTCAGGAACGGCTTCTAACGATGGATCTCTGACGCCTGCCGCGGGCCGGGGGCCCGCCGCCAGACCGGCCGCCTGCCACGCAACGCGAAACGTCTTGATTTGAGATGACCTGCATGGTTTTCCCTGTCGCACTACTGACACTTCTCGCCGCAGCAGCGGACCCTGTTCCGCGCTACGCGAACACCTTCGAACTCGAGCTGCGCTCCGGCCGCGCCGAGTTGGAGTGGATCAACACCGGCGCCTTCCGTTTCACGCACGTGAAGGAGTACGACCGCTCGCGCAAGCCGGTCAATGAGGAAAGGGTCGACGTGGCCTGCTCCACCGAGGCGCAAGGCTACACGTGCCGGACCAGGCACATAGTGGTCCGGATCAGCGACTCCGGCGCGGTGCAGGTCGAGACACCCGGCGGGAAGAAGCTGCTCGCTCCCGATACCGGCGCGGGCGAGCGTTTCTACGGACTCGGGGCGCGCAACTCGCCGCGGCTCGATCTCAACGGCCAGCGCATCGAAACCTCGAACGGCCTGCTAATATCGACTGCCGGTTACGGCGAGTACCGCCCATCGGCCTGCGTCTACGACTTCACCGGGCCGCGCCGCTCCGTCGAGTGCGAGGGGGATTACTACTTCTACTACGGCCCGACGCCCAAGGAGATTCTGGAGTCGCACGCGATGGTGGAACCCACCGAGGCGCGCCCGCAGTGGCTCGTGTGGCCCCATCGGGAGCGGCGCACGTGGAAGGACCTGCGAGAGAACATCTACGCGGTGCAGCACGCGAGCATGTCCGGCGAGGCTGGGGCGCCGTTCGTGCTCGGCGGTTACGAAGGCGAAGCGCTCGAACGCGCGCGGCAGATCGCGGCGCTGATGCCCGTGGTTCACGCGCCGGGCGCGGCGCAGCCGGAACTTCGAAAACGCCTGCAGCCGTATCTCGAAACATACGCCTGGGAAGCGCGCGACCTGGGCATTCCAATCATCCGACCGCTGGCGATGCAGTTCCCCGAAGACCAGGCGGCCGCTGCGCGCACGGACGTATTCATGGTCGGCGACGAGATGCTCGTCGCGCCGGTGTTCGATAGTGCGAGCGCCCTGAAGCTCTATCTCCCGCGTGGGATCTGGACCGAGTTGCGCACCGGCGAAGTCTATCGCGGCCGGCAGGAGATAGAGATCAAAGCGCCGCCGGACTGGACGCCTGTCTTTGTTCGCAACGGCATGATCGTGCCGTTCGCGGGCGAGCCGCTCGAGATGCACTATTTCCCGAGGCTCGGCGGCGAGTTCTTCCTTTGGGAACCGGATCTCGACGAGATCTCTCAATTCCACGCGGCTCCGGCTGCGGAGTTCATGCGGCTCGAGAGCGAATCGGCCAGGGATCGCGTATTCGACTGGGTGGTTCACCACACGCCGCCATGCAAGCGCGTCACCCAGGGCGAGCGCGTTTACAGGCGTGTTGCGAGGCGCGAGCAACTAGCGCCTGGCGCCTGGATGGTGGACGGCGACGGCGTGCGCATCCGGGTCAGGGCGAGCGCCGGCGGAGACGAGATCGTCCACCTGGAGTGGTGAACGAGAACGGCTTCGTCGCACCCCGCCTATTCGTACCTCAGCGCTGTCGTGCTGGCGTGCGCGACGGCCGCGCTTGCGCTTGCGGCAGGGCTGGCGGGGTACATTCCGGCGCGCCGCGCGGCGCGCATCAGCCCGTCGGGCAAGCACACGAAAGGCAAGGCGGAAGTCGCTCATGCCCCTGTATACAAGCATCCCGCGCGGGGTTCTCGAGAAATTTCCGCTCAGGCGTCCTGGCTGGCCGGCATGCAGCCGGGGGCGGGCGCGGGCTGCGGCTCGACCCGTTCCTGGTCCTTGTATTGAAGCTGATAGAGCTTCCAGTAGATCCCACGCGCGGCCAGCAGTTCCTGGTGCGTTCCGGATTCGCGTAGCTTGCCCTTGTGCATCACCAGGATGCGGTCGGCGCGCTGGATGGTGGAAAGCCGGTGGGCGATGATGATGGACGTTCGCCCCTCCACCATTCGCGCGAGCGCTTCGCGCACCTTGAACTCGGTGTCGGTATCGACGCTCGACGTCGCCTCGTCAAGAATCAGGAACCGCGGCGAGTGCGCCAGCGCGCGCGCGAAACTGATGAGCTGTTTCTGGCCGGTGGAGAGCCCGTCCCCGCGCTCGCGCACCGGCTGCGCGAACCCGTCTGGCAGGGAACGGATAAAGTCGAGCAGGTTAACCTGTTCAGCGGCCGATCGCATGTCCTCGTCGGTGATTCCATCCGTGCCGAGCCGGATGTTGCCCTCTATGGTTCCGGTGAACAGGTGCGGGTCCTGGAGGACGACGCCGAACCGCCTGCGCAATTCGGCCGGATCGAACTCGCGCACGTCCGTCCCGCCAATTCGTATGCTCCCGCGCTGTATGTCGTAGAACCGCAGCAGAAGACTGATGATGGTGGTTTTCCCCGCGCCGGTGTGCCCAACCACGGCAACCGTCTCGCCGGGCTCGATGCGAAAGCTGACGTCGCGCAGCACCCAGTCCTCGCCCTTATAGGCGAACCAGACGTGATCGAACTCGATGGCTGCGCCGTGGTCTGGAACCGGCTTGGGCTGCGCGGGCGCGGCGACCTCCACCGGGGTGTCGAGCAACCCGAAGATGCGCTCCGCCGCCGCCATGGCCGATTGCAGCAGGTTGTACTTCTCGCTGAGGTCCTGTATCGGCCTGAAGAACCGCATCCCGTACTGGAAGAAAGCCACCAGCACGCCCAGCGTGAGCGCTCCAGAGCGTATCCGCCACGCTCCGTAGGCCAGCAGAAGCGCCAGGGCGAGCGTCGCAAGGAACTCCACCACCGGGTAGAACCAGCCGTATGCAAAGATGGCGTCCTTGAACGCCTCCATGTGCTTGCGGTTGATGGCCTCGAACTGGCGGTTGCTCTTCCGCTCGCGGTTGAGCACCTGCACTACGGACATCCCGGTGATGTGCTCTTGAAGGTACGCATTTATGCGAGCGATCGCCACGCGGATGCGCCGGTAGCTCTCAGACGCCTTCCTGCGGAATATCGCCGTGACGAGCACCACGAGCGGCATCACGCCGAGCATCATGAGCGCCAGCCCCGGGCTGAGCTGGAACATCACGGCGGTTATGAACGCGAGTATCAGAACGTCGCCGAGGATGGTGACCAGGCCCGAGGCGAGCAGCTCGTTCAGGGCATCGACATCGGTGGTCACTCGCGTCAGCAGCCGCCCCACCGGATTGCGGTCGTATTGTGACAGGTCCAGCCGCTGGAGATGCCGCATCAACTCGCGCCGGAGGTCCAGCATGGCGTGCTGGCCGGTCCACTGCATCATGTAGGCCTGGGCGAAATCCAGGCCGAGCCCGAGTACGGTGATGAGAAGGTACAGGATTGCGACTTGCGAGAGACCGGTCCACGAATCGGATGAGAGATAGGGGTCCAGAAATGTAGTCGTGTGCGTTCCGGACGGGGCTAGGTAGCGATCCACCGCCAATTTGGTGAGCAGCGGCCCGGCCACCTGGAATACCGATAGCGCAAGCAGGCACACGAGCGAAGCCGCGACCACCCGCCAGTAGGGGCGCAGGTAGCCCAGCAGCCGCCGCATCAGGCGGCTGTCGTACGCTTTACCGATTACCTCCTCTTCCACCTGCTTCCAGCGTAACAGGGCGTCTACTCGGACTCGCAGCGCCCGGCTGGGGGCCGTTGCGCTCGCCGCGGCCGGGAACGCTTCCGCGCGGCCTTCCGCGCCGAACGGGTATTCTAACTTCCATGGCGACCAGGACCGGCAAGCGCGCAACCGAGGGCGCAAAAGGCGCCGCGATAGCGGCGAAACGGGCCGGCGCCGGAGCGAGGCCTGCTCCGGCGGCGAAGAAGTCCGCTCCCAACCGCCCCCGGACCGCAGCCGCGCGCAAACAGCGCATCGCGGAGATCATCGCGATCCTCGACCGCACCTATCCCGACGCCACCACCGCGCTCAACTGGCGCACGCCGTGGGAGCTGCTCGTCGCGACCATCCTCTCCGCGCAGTGCACCGACAAGCGCGTGAACGAGGTCACTCCCGCGCTGTTCGCGAAGTACCCGTCAATCGAGGATTTCGCTCACGCCAGCCAGGACGAACTCGCGAACGATATCCGCTCGACGGGCTTCTTCAACAACAAAGCGAAGAGCGTGATAGGCGCGGCCCGCAAGATCCTGGCGGACTACAACGGCGAGGTCCCGCGCGACATGGACGCGATGCTCACCATTCCTGGCGTTGCGCGCAAGACGGCGAATGTCGTACTTGGAACGGCGTACGGCATTGCCAGCGGTGTTGTGGTGGACACTCACGTCCAGCGCGTCGCGCTGCGGCTCGACCTCACCACCAACACCGACCCGGTGAGGATCGAGCGCGATCTCATGGAAGCCATACCGCGCGAGCGTTGGATTGTCTTCGCGCACCAGCTCATACTGCACGGCCGCGCGCTGTGCGTCGCGCGGAAGCCGCGCTGCGCCGAGTGCCCGCTCGATCCTCTCTGCTACGCGGCGGACAAGACCAAATGAGCGCCGGCAACGCAACGCCGCTCATGCGGCAGTATCACGCCATCAAGCAGCAGGTGCCGAACGCGCTGCTCATGTTCCGCCTGGGCGACTTCTATGAGCTGTTCTACGAAGACGCCGTCACGGCCGCGCGCGAACTCGAGATAACGCTGACGTCGCGCCACAAGGAGATCCCCATGTGCGGCGTTCCGTTCCACGCCGCCGAAGGCTATATCGCGCGCCTGGTCCAGCGGGGGTACAGGGTGGCCATCTGCGACCAGGTGGAGGACCCGCGCTTCGCCAAGAAGCTCGTCAAGCGCGAACTCACGCGCATCGTGACGCCTGGCACCGCAACGGAAGCCGAAGTCCTGCGTTCCGGCGAGAATAACTACCTCGCCGCCATTGCAGCCGGCGAGCGCCGGGCCGGCATCGCGTACGTCGACGTCTCAACCGGCGAGTTCCGCGCCACCGAGATCGACGCCAGCGAGGTCAACGCCACACTCGAACAGATCGGCGCGCGCGAGGTGCTGTGCGCGCCCGGGGTCCCAACTCCCAGCGGCCCGCTGCGCACCGAACTCGAGCCGTGGATCTTCGATAGCGACTACGCCGCGCGAAGCCTGCGGGAGCACTACGGGCTGCTCACTCTGGACGGCTGCGGACTTGCCGGAAAACAGCTCGCGGTGGCTGCGGCGGGGGCGATCCTGCACTATCTGAAGGACACGCAGAAATCCGCGCTCGATCACCTGGACCGGCCCTCGTTCTACGACCGCGCGGACTCGATGATCCTCGACGCCGTCACCGTGCGCAATCTGGAGCTTTTCGAGTCGCTGTTCGCTACCGGCGGCCGCCTCGATAAGGAAGCGACGCTCGTGGGCGTCATCGACCGCACTCTCACGGGCATGGGGGCGCGGCTCCTCCGCGCGCGCCTGCTACGCCCGTCGCTCGACCGCGCC
>JBLNBX010000077.1:0-3515 GCA_050260275.1 bacterium | reverse complement strand
ACTACCTCTGCGCCGGGCTGAAGCGCTTTTTCCTGCACAGCCGTGAGCCGCTGGCGCGACTGGTGGAGCGGCAGCGCCGGGTCGAATCCGGCGTGAGTGCGGCGCCCGCCAAGGTGGGACGCAACGATCCCTGCCCCTGCGGCAGCGGTTTGAAGTACAAGAAGTGCTGCGGTGGCCGGTAGGCGCGGCGGCAGCCACAAGAGCCCAGCGCCGCGGTTATGTCTTGTGCCGCGGCCCCGAACGGTTGGAGAATACTGAGACAGCGCATACCGCAGTACTCTCAACAAGAAGGAGCAGAGCCCGATGCAGACAAGAAGGAACTTCCTCGAACGCGGCGCGAAAGGCGTGGCGGCCGCCGGCCTGTGCCTGCCGCCTTTGTGCGCGCAAGACTGGGCGCGACAGGCCGTTGACAGATCGCCCCGGAAGCGGGAGTGGGTTGCGATCAAGCACGGCAACCGGTCGGTGAATTCGATGGTTGCCCACCCGCAGGGGGCGGCGAAGGTTCCAGCGGTGGTCGTCATACACGAGATCTTCGGCATGACAGACTGGGTTGAAAGCGTGACCGACGAGTTCGCCGCGGCGGGCTTCCTAGCCGTCGCGCCGGACCTGTTGAGTGGCGCCGCGCCCAACGGCGGCGGAACACGAGATCTCCAGGCGAACCAGATCAGAGAAGTCATCACCAAGCTGCCACCGGACCAGGTGACGGCGGATCTCAACGCCGTGGCGGACTACGCCAAGAGCCTGCCTTCCTGCAACGGCAAGGTCTGCGTCGTGGGTTTCTCGTGGGGCGGGGGACAGGCCTTCCGTTTCGCCACGAACCGCAAAGACCTCGCGGCGGCCTTCGTCTTCTATGGACCCGGCCCGGATCCGGCTGCGATCCCCAACATACAGGCCCCGGTGTACGGCTTCTACGCCGGAAATGACGAGCGCATCAACGCCGGTATCCCCGCGACACAGGAACAGATGAAGGCGGCCGGCAAGTTCTTCGAGCCAGTGATCTACGAGGGTTCGGCGCACGGATTCATGCGTGCCGGCGCACAGCCTGACGCCACTGAAGCCAACGCCAAGGCAAGGGCCGCATCCTGGGCGAGGCTGAAGGAAATCAGAGCCAAGCTGGGCTGAACTCCTGCGGGGCAGGCGGCGGTGCCTGTTGAGGGGCGGTCGGCTCCGGCGAGCATCGCAGCCGCCCCGATCCGCGCTCCGCGCCCGGCGTCTTCTGTACTCGGGACCCGAGGGCTTCGCACCGGCTCCTGGAAGGGAGCCTCCTGCGCGCGGGGTCATGCCTTACTCGTGCGGCGTCTCACCAGTGAGGCCTCACATGCGCGGTCGACGCGCGGCTCCTGTACTAGCTCCGCCTGCGTCCGCCGCACACGGGCAGCCGCGGCTCACGATGTCCGCCGCGGCGCTCCTCGCTGAAGCCATCCAGTCGGAGTGAATGGCATGGTCTGCCGCCCTCCAGGCCTCCACGGCGGGCTGAGATGCCGCGGAGGCGAGCGATAGTGCGAGCGGGACCAGCAACACCTCCAGGAACAACTCCCGCATGAAAATCGATAGTCTCATGGCAGCTCCGCGGCATCTCTTCACTACGGCTTTTCCGTAGCTGGCGTTTCTTTGGGCGCCTGATGCGGTTCCTTCACGACCGGAGGCATCACGCTCTGCCCCAGGCTGGCGGTGCCGAGCATACCGCCGAGCCCCATCGTCTCCACCGCCGACGACGGCACGATCACCATTGAGCCCTTCTCCTTGATGGCTTCGTACAGCATGTTCATGGCGCGCAGGTGCAGTGCGACGGGGTTATTCAGATAGACCTGCGAAGCCGTGCCGAACTTGTCGGAAATCTCCGTCTCCGCGGTTCCCAGAATGATGCGCGCCTGGCGTTCGCGCTCGGCCTGCGCCTGGCGCGACATGGCGTCCTCGAGCGCCTGAGGAATCTGCACATCCCGGATCTCCACCGATTGCACGGTGATCCCCCACGGGTTTGTCTTCTCGTCGAGGATGCGCTGGAGTTCGTGGCCCAGAAGCTCGCGCTCCGTGATCATCTGCGACAGCTCGTGCCGTCCGATGGACTCGCGCAGGGCGGTCTGCGCGCTCAGTGTCACGGCCTCGTAGAAATCCTGCACCTCGAGGATGGCCTTCTCGGCGTTCCACACCACCCAGAAAACGATCGCGTCCACGTTGACCGGCACCGTGTCCCGCGTGAGCGCGGATTCGGCGCGTACATCCGTGACGCGAACGCGCTGGTCCACAAACGCGCTGACGCTATCGATCACCGGCACGATCGTGAACAGTCCCGGGCCGCGCAGGCCCCTGTAGCGGCCGAGCCGTAGCACCGCCGCTTTCTGCCACTGCGCCGCTACGCGGATTGCGAACATGGCGTACAGGCCGGTGAGCACCCCCACGATCGCAGGAACGGGATGGTCCGTCAGCCCGCTCCATGCGCCACCAGCCATGAAGCACACTACCGCCACGAAAATCGCGATTCCGCTGATGTGTACCTGCGGCGCGGGCGTTCCTCCTTCGGACCGCCTCCTCTTTATCACGGCTCCGAGCACCATGACTATCTCCCTCTCCTTTCCGTCTCGAGCTGGAGCTCCACCAGCCGGTCGATCAAATCCTGAACGGTGAATCCCTCTCTGCCGGCCCGCGCGGCGAACTCGCCCACCAGTTGGTTAAGCCGCCGTTGCCGCTCGGCATCGTCGGGCTGCACCGTCCCCGGCATGATGAAAGTGCCCGTGCCTTGCTGTGTGGTCAGCACGCCGCGTATCTCCAACTCCCGGTACGCCCGGATGACCGTGTTCGGGTTTATCGAAAGGTCCACCGCGAGCTGCCGTACCGTCGGTAGCTGGTCGCCTCCCGACAGCGCGCCGGTCGCGATGCCGAGCAATACCTGGTCGATGATCTGCCGGTACACCGGCACTCCCGTGCTCAAGTCCAACTGGAACTGAAACGGCGGCTTCCGCTGGGCTGCTCCATTCATCCAGAATCCTAGTGTACTAGTTCTCTAGAACAAGTCAACTCGAAATATGGGGGCTGCCAAGGCGGGTCTGCTCGGAAGCAGAAATGAACTTTTGTTAACTGACGGCTATACTGGAAGCACGACCCGAACTGAGCGTCAGGCGACGGGACGTCAGCCTGACCTTCGGGAATGTTTAGAGGGGTGCCGTGACTCACTGGGGGATGCTGATGAATGGTCTGGTGGCGCGCGCAAGCCTGGCAGCAGCGCTGATGGTGGGAGGGGGTCTGGCGGGTCCGGTCTATTACATTGATAATACTCAACAAACCGTTGCACCGCGGACCGCCACGCATCGCGCCGCGCTGCTTAAGCCTCGCGAGGACGCCGCGGATCAGAAACGTGCGTTCAAGCTGTTCGTGCCTGCGGCGGAACCGGCTGCAGTGGATAGGGGGCTGAAGATATCGAACTTGCCTGAACCGGCTGCTTTTGCGCTGATTGGATCGGGATTGGTGATGCTCGGCGTCATTCGCCGGAAGAGAAAAAGAACCTGAGACGGGCGCGG
>JBLNBX010000076.1:0-6809 GCA_050260275.1 bacterium | reverse complement strand
ACCCGCTCGACGCCGGGTTCCTGTCGAAAAGCGCCGTGATCTCGACGGTGTGGTTTCCGGCCGCGACCGAGTCGCGGAGCTTAAGGTTCGCCGTCGTGCCGCCGTACTCGTTCAGATACAGGTCGTGCGTGGTCGTCGGCCCGCGATCGACGGAGACGCCAATTTGGCCGCAACTCGTATCGAGGAACGTCCCGAGATACAGCGCGTGCTGGCGCGGGTAGGAGTACCTGATCGCGACTTTCCTGGTGTCGCCTGGATCGTTCGGCGCGGCGCGGCGCGCGTGGCCCTTGCTCCACCACTGCGTAGGGAAACCGCCGCCATAGGCATAATCCTCCCAATAGCCGACGTACTCGCACCGCTTGTCGGACTCCTCGATCCGCTCTGCGCCGCCGCCGACCTTCAGGCTCGCGTCGCCGGTCACCGCGATATTGGAAATCCGGACGCGCCACTCGACATCGGAGGCGAAGCCGCTCATCGGGGAGAGCTTCTTCATGCGGGTGCCCACGGGCCACGCACCGGGTGCCGAGCCTTCGTAACCGCGCTCGACGGTGATCTGGGTGGGGGAGTCCACAGACACGAGGCGCACGCGCTCTTCTGCCGAGTCGGTGCCGATGAAATACCGGCCCCCCGAGAGCTTCGAGGAGTCGTCCACCTGCCACACCGTCTCCGTCGTCCCAATGCCTGCTGCGAGAGCGCACCCGTCCTCAAGCTCCTGTTCGGTCGGCTCGAACCGGGGCGCGAAGACCATGTAGATCTTCCGGCAGTAGTTCACGGGCACCACGCGCCCGACCTTGTCGCGAAGCTCCTGCGTGAAGTCGAGCGTCACGTGGTAGGTCTTGTCGTTGTCGCCGCCCGTGAAGCGCGCGCCGTCCTGGAGCCAGTAGCCGTACGCGACGTCCTGGCCCGGGTCGTAGCCGGGCGGGTAGGGCGGGCTGAGCGGTTCGTGCCCGGACGAAACGAAGACCCGGTCGAGATTCCCGAGCTTGCCGTAGTGGCTGTTCGGTAGGAATGAGAGCCGAAGGTAGGACCCAATGGGATCGCCCGGCCCCGTCCGGACGCCGTTCGCGCCGCCTTCGGCGGAAATCACCGCTGCCTGGCACGGGCCATAGCGTCCGGCGATCGGATCGAGGGTCGGATCGTTGATAAGCTCCGCGAGCCTCTCCGCGATGTGGTAACCCTCGACCCGCAGCGTCACGTAGCTCCCGGCGGGATGGCTGATCGTCACATTGGCGCGGAGCCGGTTGAGCAACGCGTCCGCTTCGAGCACGAAGACAAGTTCCTCGTTCGCGCCGGTGCGCTCGATGTATACCCAGTCCCCGGCCCGCAGACCGGCGACCGAATCCACCTCGAACCACGTCTCGCCGCCGCCCGGAACGTCGTTCGTCAACTGCTTTTCGACGATGCAATCGGTGTGGGCGACCGTGTAGCGCGTGTCGCGGAAGAAGACATGGAACCAGTCAACGCCGAACTTCGGCGCCTCTGCTGTGAGATCCACTTGAGCGGCGGCGGGCGTCTCGGTACCGGCGAGGACAGCGGCGTGGTCGAGAAGCTTCACGTCGTAGAGATCCCCGGCTCCGCAGACGAACGTTATCGCGTCCCATGAGACGGAGGGGTACTTCGTCGCGTCAAGCCGCATCGCGCCGTCGAGCGCATGGTCGTACTCGATATCGAATTCGAGCTTCAAGCCGGAAAGGTCCGTCCGCGGCAGGTGCTTCAAGCGCAGGTGGTTGAAGTAGTCGTAGGCGTTCCAGATCCCCAGGACGGCGAAGTCCTCAGCAGCCTGAAAGATGCCGGAGATGGAGACACCGGTCGCGGACGCATCGTGAAGCGTGGTCGTCGCGCCGCGGCCGGTGAAGCCCTGCAACTGAAAGTTGCGGCGGGCATCAAAAATACGTAAAGGTTCGCTACCCACTGTTTGCTAAACGAGTCAGTGGAAGCTGACTGTTGTCAATCAATGGGAGTATCATGTCCTGTGTCCTGTTACCGTCATGAGAATCCGGCAAATCTCGATTAAGAACTTCCGCTCGGTTAAGGCATTGGACTTTGCGCCCAATGACCTTTGTGTCCTTATCGGGCAGAACAACGCTGGCAAGTCAACGGTGCTGCGTGCTCTCAACCTCGCGCTTGGCGATATATGGCCGACCGAGCGGCAGTTCTCGGACGAGGACTTCTACAACCGCGACCTGAACTGCACGATTGAGATCACGGTCTACTTCGATGAGACAACGACCGTCTGGCGCAACAAGAAGCAATGCGAGGTGGCAGGGCTGCGCTTGTCCTGCAAGACATACAAGAAGAAGACCGGACGGAAGCTGGCTGGCGACCTGAATGTCGATTATGTCTGCATCGACAAGAATGGGAACATCGTCACGTATCCGGACGAGCCCTTGCAGAAAGGAGTGAAACCGAGTTGTGCGTGGCTGCCGCTACGGGTGACTTCCGACCTCCGCGACAACGTAGCATTCATTTACGTCGATGTGCAAAGGGACTACAGGCGCCACTCCGCTTCGAATCGATGGACAGTTCTCCGCCGCCTGTTCAAAGACGTCCAAACGAAGCTGACGGCTAGCAAGGAGAGAATATCCGATATCGACGAGCGTGGAGGCACGGAAGCCGTGTCCCGCCTCGACGCGTACAGGCGCCGATTAAACCGTGCCTTCGATGCGCTAAAATCGGCTGACTTCGAAAAAGTGGAGGTCCTTTTAGAAAAGCACGCACTCGATATGCTCGGGCTTGACAGCGCGAAGGATCAGGTGCGTCTGGGCTTCGACCCTTTCGATCCGGAAAACGTCTTTCGAGCACTTCAACTCTATGTTCGGGAGGGTTCGCTGGAGACAGCCGCCGAGGACGTAGGTGCTGGTTTGCAGAGCGCGATTGTCATCGCGATCTTTCGAACGTATCAGGAGCTTCAGCGAGAAGGGGCAATCTTCGCGATCGAGGAACCTGAAGTGTTCCTTCACCCGCACCGCGCGCGATTCTTCGTCGCGACGCTTCGCAGCTTAGTGGCGTCGGGTAATCAGGTTTTCCTGAGCACACACTCGCCACTCTTTGTCCCCATGGACCGTTATCAGGACATAGCAGTGATCCGCAAGACACTCGTGGAAGGGACGACCGTAACGCAGACGGGCGATCTCGGGATCGACCCATGCAACAAAGACTTTCTCAGACTCATCACGGAATTTGACAGCCAGAGAAGCGAACTGTTTTTTGCATCGCGCGTCCTGCTCGTTGAAGGCTACACCGAACGAATAGTGTTCCCGCTTGTTTTCAAAGCATTGGGCATCGATGTGAATCGAGACGCCATTTCCGTTGTCGAGTGCCAGGGCAAGACGAAGATGCCGTTATTCGCGAAGATTCTGAGCGCGCTTCACATTCCGTTCGCAATTGTTCACGACGACGACACTCAGGATATCAACCCTGACTGGACAGAATCGCGAAAAGAGAATACCCGGCGTCATAACACGAATCATCGTAGATGGAATGCTCAGATTGCTGAAGCGGTTGGCGACCCAAGTCGCGTTTTCGTGCTTAGCCCCACATTTGAATCCGTGTGCGGGCTGCCGAGTCGCGAGGAGAGCAAGTTGCAACAAGCACTCGAACTGTTCAGCAATATGCAGAAGGACGCAATCCCCGTCGAGATCAGGAAGCCGGCAGAGCGGCTATTGGAACTGTGAGGCCGTGGCCTATGGCTACCGTCAGGTCTGGATCACCACCGTCAGATCCGAGCCAGGGTCAGGAGACGCGACAGAGAGGATGTCGAACGCCAGATCGTCGCCCTCGTTGAGGATCGGCGTCGGCCAGATGGTCGGCCGAACGCGCTCGCCTAAAGCATGGTCCTTCGAGAATACCGCCGTGAACGTCTGATTGTCCGGGTCGGCGGCGATGACCTTTACGTACTCCTCGTTGGGGCCGCCCAAGTCGATGTGGACGAACTCCCCGACATCGAAGCCCAGCCGGTTCGCGCCGTAGGAGGCCGTCGAAACGGTCTGAGGGGAGCCGCTCGCTGCGACCGCCTGCGCGAGGACGATTCCGAAGTCGTTATAGGGCAGACGGCGCGTGGAGGGCTTCCCATACCCGAAGCTTTCGACGAGGAAATCATAGGTGTTCTTGAACGGGATTGGCGGGATGACCCGCTGAGCGATGCCCATGTATTCGAGCGGCTCCCAGGTCGCGCCGTCGTCACGCGACACCTTCACGAGGAACGCGCTCTGGCCGTCGCTGGTGCCCTGCTGAACGTAGGCATAGATGCAGCGGATGCTGGCGGCGTCCTGCACCCGCATCGGAATTGCCACGTTGGAGGCCACCGCGAGCGGACCCGGGATCTGGAACGTGTAGGCGGCTCCGTTGCAGGTCCGGTCGCCAGGCATGAACGGCTCGCTGTGGTGCGAGAGCGGGAAGACCGTGAACGGCCCGAACCCGAAGTGGTTCGCCACGCCGACGAGCGCCGCCACGACGCAGGCCGACGGGAGCTTCGCTTCGACCCGGGCGGGGATGCCGGGCGTCCGGAAGAAGCCCTTCTTCACCGAAAAAGTGAAGACCTTGTAGTCGAGCTTGAAGAACCGGATGCCGGCGGCATGCGGGCACCGGAGCGTACCGAAAGTCGCCTGGTCCGCGGGCGCGCCGGGATAGTTCCTCCGGATCTGGAAGCTTCCGGACGGTACGACATCGCCCTCGTTGCCGGGACCGACGATCTGGGCGCACTCGTAGCACCGCCGGCCCGCGTTGTTCGGGTCCTTGGCCTCGTCGTTAAAGACGATGAAATCGCCCACACGGAAGACCCTCGAAGTGCCCGGATTGACCGTGCACGATAGCGTGACCGGATCGGTGTCCTTGTCGAGAGCGGCATCGAGGCTGGCCCAGAGATCAGCGGCAAGCTCATCCACGTAGTACAGAGCCATCGCTATCTGGTGCGCCCCGACGATGTTCATGTTCCCGGAGGCGTCGGGCTGCACTTGCAACTCGTCCATTGCGAATGTCCCGTATTCCGAGAGCTTCGGCGTGCCGAGGACAACGCCCGGAACCCCCGTGTCGATCAGCGTCTCCTCGGGCACCTGGTCCGGAACGACATCGGCGGGCTTCGGGCCAGTGACCAGATCGTACATGGAGTCCGTCGTCGTCCTGCCCTGAATGTCAATACTGAAATCCTTGTTCAGCCGCCACGAGGTAACGCGGAACTCTCCGAAGCCGCCGGGCATGTCCGGGTGCGTCATGGAGCACACCATCCCCGGCTCGGTATTGAGCGCGAGCACGGTTGTCCGGAAGGAGAGATTTCTTGCGGCCTTCCACTCGGAAGGGGTGATCCCGCCCAGCTCCTCGCGGAGGCGCACGCTGATGATCCGGCCGGCCTGCGACTTCGAAGACGTCCCGCAGAGGTTAACGCTGGATTTCAAGAACTGCGGTCCCGCGCCGCCGGCCAGGTAGAGTGCGTGGTCCACATCGTAGACCGCGATGCTGTTGCCGACGAACTGGTAGTCCTCATCCGCGAAGTTCGCGGTGATGTGGTTGAAGGACGGCTTCATCGGCGCGAGCTTGAGACTGCGGAAAAGGATGTTCCCCTCCGTGAACGCTTCGGCCGCGCTGCTGTTCACGCGCACGCCGATCTTGAGCTTGCCGAACGTGAACGTGTAATATCCGAGGCAGTTCATCAGGACTTCCTGAATCCAGTCGCGGAGGGGCTTTTCCTCCTGCGCCACGCCTCGGAACTTGAACTGCGTCTCCGTTCCCGTGCCGACGAGCTTCGTCACCTGCTCGTCGCACATCGCGGCGGCGGCGATGGCGGCGTCTACGTCGAAGAACGTCTCCGCAAGGTCGAGCTGCTCGCTCGTGGCGCCCGCACCCAGCCGGAGGCCGCGCGCGCGGAGCATCATGTTGATCGCGATCCACACCGGGTTCGTGAGCGGAGGACCGAAAACGCGGACTCCGGGAGAGGTCCACACCCACCCCTGCAACCCGCTGCGGACGACGGCTTCCATCTGATGCTCGCTGAGCTTCGAGAGTTGAAGGCCCTTTGCGTCGGAGCGCCGGATCGCGAGGAACGCGGTTCCGGCCGCGAAGTTGTCCAGATAGGTGCTGTTGCCGGAATAGACGTACCGCCATTGCTTGTCCGGAGGCTTACTGCCCACCGTGTTGCCTGACTCGTCGAGCGAGAAGAAGTCGGTCGCGCCGGCCGGATCGGAACCGGGCACTTCGCGGAGGCCAAGCGCGCCCGGATAGCCGTGGTGATGCTGGCCGTCGATCTTGTGGCCGGGGCCGAAGGTCACCGGCCCTTCGCAGACGATCCCGAGGCCCTCGTAGAAGTCGCTCTCGTCGCGACCCGCGGCAAGCTTCGCGTTCACCGGCAGGTCGTTGTCGGTGTAGACCTCCGGCATCACCTGATCGTAGATGGAGTCGGCGACGAGCGAGACGCTCGTGAGCGTCGAGCGCCCGAAGCCCCAGACGCCGGTCGAGTTGTCCTTGATCCGAACGCCCTGCGGCTCCGCGAGGATCGCTCCGTAGTGTCGCTTCATCCCGTGCGCGAGGCAGCCGTTCGGCGTATCGTAGCCCTTGTCGCACTTCGTCGGATCGGCAGTGGGGAAGTGGACGTAGTCCATCGCGCCCTGCGTCGAGAACGGGCACGCGCCAGTATTGAAATGCTTCCAGCAGGTCCGTGAGATCTTGCGGCAGGGATAGGGCAGATTCAGCTCGTAGAGGCCGTCCGCGGCGGTGACCTGGAACTCAGGACCGGCATCGCATGACCAGTTGATGATGTCGCCCTTCCACAGGTCGAGCTTGATGCCCGTGCCGACGTGAAACAGCGAGAACTCGATCGA
>JBLNBX010000075.1:0-7463 GCA_050260275.1 bacterium | reverse complement strand
AGTACAGCCGCGCGAGCGTGTCCGCGTCAACGGAGCCAAGACCGTCGATCGAGTCTCGCCGCGGGCTGCTCTCGATAGCCTGCAGACACTCCGCCGCGCCAAAGCCGAACGAGCCCGCCAGCGCCAGACGCCAGCCGGGAGGCATCGCTTCGAACGCGCGCACCAGGCGCGCGACATTCTTCCTCTTCTGGATGGCTCCCACGTGCAGCACGAGCTTCTCGCGGGCATTCACCCCCGGAGGACTCGCGGGCATCAGCACCCCGTGTGGAACCACCCGGATGCGCTCGCGCGGCACTCCCAGCAGTTGCTCGACCTGACCGGCGGTGAACTGCGATACCGCGATGATCAGGTCCGAGCGTGCGGCCGCATCTCGCGCAAGCGCTTCGAACCTGCGCCGGAACTCGGGTTCGTAATAATCGCCCGTGATCACGAACAGATCGTGAAACGTCGTCACGGCCGCCTTGAGGCGCACGCGCGGAAGCCGCTGGTTCAGGCCGTGAAACAGCGCGGCGCGAGACACCAGCGGTTCGTGCATCGGCCGGCGGCGGCAGTTCGGCGGAAGCTGCTCCCTGAACGCGCGGAAAAACCTGTGCGGGCGGTAGCAGCAGATAAACAGGCTTTCGGGATGGGCTCGCGCCAGCGCGTGCGTGATCTCGCGCGAGTAAACACCGACGCCCGTGAGCGCCGATCCTGCGGCGTACGTTGTGTCCAGAGCGATGCGCATGGCCGCCACTGGACAGCGTAGCGGAGTTTACGCCGATGCCGCCGTAGCAGTTCCGCCGGACGAAGCCATCGCAAACCCTTCGACGCGCCGGACCGGTTCCTGAAGCGGGCGAACGTCGAGCGTTGGGAAGACGGTCCAGGCGAGCATCAGCGGCAGCACGATCGAGCGCCCTAGATTTCGATTTCGTAGCGCTTCAGCTTCCGGTAGAGAGTCGTGCGGCCGATTCCGAGCAGGCTGGCGGCGCGTGCGCGGTCACCGCGGGTGAATTCGAGCGCATCGAGGATAGCTTGCCGCTCCATGTGCTCCAGCGGCAGCACGCGCGCCCGCACCGGACCCGTTCCCGCGAACACCGGCACAGGCACTTCGCTGGGCGCCGGTGAGGGTTGCGGCGAACTTGCGGCCGTCCAGCCAGCCAGCGCGGATGGCAGGTCGGGGATATCCAGCACCGGTCCGGAGTTCATGGCGCACATCCGCTGCACGCAATTCTCCAGCTCGCGGACGTTGCCAGGCCAGTCGTAATCCGAGAGCGTCTGCAAGAGCGAGGCCGACAGCGTCTGCCCGTTGCCGTACATACGGAGGAAGTGGTGCACCAGGTGCGGAATGTCCTCCCGGCGCTCCCGCAGCGGTGGGAGCCGCAGCTTGATAACGTTCAGGCGGTAGTAAAGGTCGCTGCGAAAAGCGCCGCGCCCGACCTCCGCGGCAAGATCACGGTTGGTGGCAGCGATAACACGGAAGTTGGTGCGGCGCGGTGAAAGCGCCCCCAGCGGCCGCACTTCCTTCTCCTGAAGTACACGCAACAGCTTGGCCTGAAGCTCGAGCGGCAGTTCGCCGATCTCATCAAGGAACGCGGTGCCGCCGTCGGCCAGCTCCAGCAACCCCGTTTTGCTCGCCACCGCGCCCGTGAACGCGCCTTTGGTGTGGCCGAACAACTCGGATTCGAGCAGCGCACCAACCGTGGAGCAGTCGATCGCAACGAATGGTCCCGCCGTGGCGACGCTGTGTATTGCGCGCGCCACCACCTCCTTGCCGGTGCCCGTCTCGCCTTGCAGCAGCACGGGGGCGTTCGTGGGGCCGATTTTCAAAACCGCCCGCCGGATCTTCTCGATCTGCGGGGACGACCCGATCAGAAGCGGCGCGGACGCGGACAGTACAGGCACTCCAATGACTTAGTTGTCCGAACTCGGCGGCAGTCTCACGACAAATGCCGGACCGCTCCGGGCGGCGATGCGAGCCGCCAGCTTATTCGCCGCCTCAAGGCTCGATTCCCGCCCTACCAGGACCCGCCAGAGTGGCGGGTCTCCGTCGCGTCTCACGATCGACACCGGCCCATATCCGCGCTCGATCTCGCGCGCCTTGCGCTCGGCGTTCGCACGCTGGGCGAAAGCGCCCACCTGAACGGCGAACACCCCCGCGGGTTCATCACCCGGAAGCTTCAGGATGCGCACACGCACCGGCGCGGTCCCTGGGCCGATCATCTGAATCTTGCGCGCGGCTGCTCGCGAAAGGTCGATGATGCGCCCCTCGACGAACGGCCCGCGGTCGGTGATGCGCACCTCGACTGCCCGGTTGTTCGTCAGGTTGCGGACCTCAACCCAGGTCTCAAACGGCAGTGTCCGGTGCGCCGCCGTCATCTTCTCCATGTCGTAGATCTCGCCGTTCGCGGCGCGGCGGCCGTGATACGGGTGGCCGTACCAGCTCGCGATGCCTTCTTCCTCCGCTCCCACCTTCAGCACCGGAGCCGGCGGAACTGAACGCGTGTGCCGTCTTCTCCCGCAGCCGGAGAGCACCGCCGTGAGCACCAAAACGACGGCCAGGAGTCGTCTCATTGCGATTGATCGTACGCCGAAGCGCTCCGGCGCGGCAACCACAATCAAACAATTCCAAGCTCCGTCGTTTTTTACTTCGGAGGGCTTGCGACGCCACCCCGGAAGCGCATTTTTTCCTTGACTTCTCATCTGAAGGATCATATATATGGATCACAACTGCGGTCGCATGGATCGCAGAATATGATGTCAAGGGAGAATGGATCGATGAAGAACGCGACCAAGAAGGCTGCGAAGAAGAAGGCCGCCCCGAAGAAGAAGGGCAAGTAAGAGCCCCTTCGCAGGATAGAGCTCATCACAAGGGCCCCGCTTTCCGGGGCCCTTTTCAGTTTCACCTCCCCCCGGTTTCACGCCTTCCTTTGAAGCAGCACGCGGAACGTTTCGCCCATGCCGAACAGAAGCGTCTTGAGCTGCAACGTGCGCCGCGTGGTCTCGCGTTCGTCCGCGCCCGCGAGCGCGGCGGCGAACTCGTCCGCCTCGCCGGCGCGTAGCAGCGCGCGCGCCATCGTCTCGAAGCGCACAGTTTCGAGTCCGCGCGCGCGCCCGTGCTCCTCGAGCGCTGTAAAGCAGACGTGCGCCGTGATGTCCCGCTCGCCGGGAGCTGCGAGCACATCCTCTAGCGCCGTGTGGCGGTGGTAACTCATGAGAGTTCCGCTCGGGAAGCGGAATGACTCCCGGCGCGTGTAACCATAGTCGATCGTCAGCACGTACCCGCGTTCCAGCGCTCCCGCGATTCTGTCCAGCCATGCCAGCGCAGCGAGGCTGGCTTCGACGATCTCGCCCTCTTCCCGCGGACCGATGTAGCGGCGGATGTAGTCCTCCACCTCCGGCGTCACTGCGCCCGCCTCCACCCACTCGAACCGGCTGCCGTTCCAGCCCACGCGCAGTTCGCGAAAACCGCCATCGCGGCGGACTGCCACCTCCACCGGTAGCGCGTCGAAGAACTCGTTCGTAAACACCACGCCGGTGAAGCGGTCCGGCAGCGCCCCGCGCCCGATGTCCACCGGAACGTAGCGGAAGGCGGATAGCGCCTCGCGCATCTCCTCGCGCCCAGCGCCCAGTTCGACAACCGTGAAATCCGCCGGCGAGCCCATCTCTTCGCAAAGCGAGCGGATGATTGCGGCGATCAGGATTCCGAATACCGGCTGGAGCTGCTCGGCGGTGTAGAAGTCTCCGGCGCGGCCGAAACGCTCGCGTTCGCGCAGGTAGTAGCCGTATTCGGGATGGTACAGCGCCAGTTCCATGAAGCGCGAGAACGCGATAGGCCCCTCGCGTTCGATCTCCGCTTTGATGACTCCGGCCAGGGGCATAGCAGTATGATGGCACCAGTGGGGCTGCCGGAAACCGTTCGCGTCAGGATCAGCTCGGAGGACGCTGGCTATATCTCGTTCGCACCGGTGGTCGCGCGCGACATTCCAGCCCGCGAACTCGTGGAATCCATGCTCGGAATCACGGGGCGCGACTCGGCGCGCATCTCCGAAGTGCTGGCGCGCGGCTCCTTCGTATCCGGCACGTCGCGGATGCGGTGGGAAGGCTTCCGGGCGTCGCCGGAAGATGTGGCCGCGATGCTGGAAACCCTGCCTGGTCCCGATCCCACCCGCCCGTTCGATCCCAGCCGGGCAATTTCCGCCGTCCTGCGTGGCCCCGGCATGAGCATCGAGATCGGGCGCGAGGCCGGCTCCAAACGCCGCGTGTTCCACCGCCGCAGCTTCTGGGATGCGCTTCTGGAAGCCGCCATCCCGGAGCAGGCGCGCTACGCCGATTACTCGTACAGGGATCGCGCGGACCGTTTTACCGTCCCCCTATCCTCGGATGCCGCCGCCCGCCTGCGAGACAGCGCCAACCTTCTGAGCTACTCGGCGATTGAGACCGCCCTGCGTCGGACGCCAGTCCACGAAATCGAATTCCTGGTTCCGCGGTAGCATGCCCCTGGCGCGCGCTAGTGTATACTGGCGCACCAAGGCCAGCTTAGGAGTGAACAATGCTACCCGGCTACATCGCAAAGGCGGTGCCCAACTCGCCTGCTAACCGCGCCTCTTGGTACAAGAGCACGGCGCCGGCTTACGCAGGAACCTTCCTCTGGGTGGTCTTCTATGAGCAGATCGCCCAGAACACTCTGGAAAAGAGCGGACCATGGCTCGGCTTGGCCGGCATAGCCGTGGCGGGCCTCTTGTGCTACCTGCTCTACTACTTCGCGCCGGCAATGATGGGCATGAAGACCGGCTACCCGCTCTACGTGGTGGGCAGCTCGACTTTCGGCACTACCGGCGGCTATCTCATGCCAGGTCTCCTGATGGGCGTGCTTCAGGCCGGGTGGTTCGCCGTGAACGTGGCCGTGTCCACCAGCTACATACTCACGGGCGCGAACCAGCCGGACGCCCCCGGCTCCATCGCGTTCACCGCAATTGCCGTGGTGTGGGGCCTTGCGATGGCGTGGGTGGGCGTAAAGGGCATCAAGTACGTAGCCCGCGTCTCGCTGTACCTCAGCGTCGTCGCGTTTCTGATGGTGGCGTTCGTCTTCCTGCAATCGGCGCCGGGGCTCTCCAGTTACTCCGCGCCGGCGGCCGCTCCCTGGCTCGGCTTTGCGTTGATCGTCCAGGCGGTCATCGGCTTCTTCGCTACGGCAGGCGCAGCCGGGGCCGATTTCGGCATGAACAACCGCGACGCGCGCGACGTGCGCTGGGGCGGCCTGGCGGGAGTAACGCTCGCGGCGCTGTACGCGGGCGGCCTTCCGTTCCTCTCCGTGGCGGGCGCGCAGGGCGCCGGTCAGACGGTGACGCTCTATTCGGGCGTGCTGGCCTCCGCCGGCGGGTTCCTGGCCAGCTCGATGTTCTTCCTGTTTGCGATTGCTTCGATCACACCGGCGTGCTTCTGCGCGTTCATCCTGGGAAACAGCTTCGCCACGATGATCCCGAGTGTGCCGCGCATGGCGAGCACGATGGCAGGCGCCATAGTCGCCATCCTGCTCGCGGTCACGGGACTGGCGAGCAATCTCGTGAATGTGTTTACGATCGTGGGCGCCTCTTTCGGCCCGATCTGCGGCGCGATGACTGCCGACTATCTGCTTTCCGGCCGCAAGTGGGCGGGGCCGCGGCAAGGCATCAATTTCGCGGGCTACATCGCCTGGGCGCTAGGCTTCGTAGTTGGCATTCTGCCCTTCCTGCCGGTCTCGCAGGGGCTGAAGGACGCCGCGCAGCCGGTGGTTGTCTACAGCTACGCCGTCGGCTTCCTTGCCTACATCGTCCTGGCCAAGGCCGGGCTGGAACCGAAAACGGTCCCGATGGCCGAAAAAGCAGCCGCGGCCAAGTAGCGTTTCTCTTGGGGTAGTCTCGCCTCAGCGGCGGCGGGCGCCAATGACGGTGTCCGCCGCGCTCCCCTGCGCGCTCATCGCTTTGGTTTGTGCCGAGATCGCGTCTTGATCACGATCGGCGATGCGGAAAACCCGAACCTCTTCCGGATCTGGTTCGCCAGAAAGCGCTCATCCGAGAAGTGCAGCTCCGCGGGCCGGTCCGTGAACAGAACGAATGTCGGCGGGCGCACCGCCGGCTGCGTGATGTAGAGCAGCTTGGGCTCGCGCTCCCATCGCAGCGATTGCAGGAACCGGTTCAGCTCGCCCGTAGTGACCCGCTTCGAAGCGGCGTCGTAGGCCTGGCTCACCATCGGCCAGATCCGGTCAACTCCCGCTCCGGTTTTCGCCGATATGAACGCGAGCGGCGCGTAATCCAAAAACTTCAGGCTGCTGCGCACCTGTTCCTCGAAGGCCTTACGGTTGCGGTTCGGCGCCGAGTCCCATTTGTTCACGCAGATGATGATGGAGCGCCCCTCCTGGTCCGCGTAGCCGGCGATAGTGGCGTCGAGCCCGACGATGCCCTCCGTGGCGTCCAGCACCAGAAGCACGACGTTCGCCATCCGGATGTGCCGCCGCGCCATGACGACGCTCAGTTTTTCGGCCATCAGCTTCGTCTTGCCCTTGCGGCGGATGCCGGCGGTATCGACGAAGACGTAATCCGTGCCGTCCCGCAAAACATCTACGTCGACGGCATCGCGCGTGGTGCCCGGCACGGCCGACACTATGGCGCGCTCCTCTCCCACGAGCGCGTTGAGCAGCGTGGACTTGCCGACGTTCGGGCGTCCGATGATGGCCACCTTGATGGTCCGCGGGGGGGCTTCGGCCTCCTCCTCCGTCTTCTCGAAGCCGGCCGTCACGTGGTCCAGCAGGTCATCGATGCCCTGCCGGTGCTCGGCCGACACAGGCATCACATCCGGAAAGCCCAGCGAGTAGAACTCGTGCACCAACTGCTCGCGCGCGGCCGCATCAATCTTGTTGACGGCGACGGTGACCGGTTTTCCGAGACGCCGGAGCAGTCCGGCCAGGTCGCGGTCCGCGCCGGTGATCTCGGTGCGCCCGTCAATCATGAAGATGATGTGGGATGCTCGCTCGAGCGCCACCTGGGCCTGTTTCAAAATCTGCGCAGGGATGTGCTCGGCGTCGCCCGGCACGACGCCGCCCGTGTCGATCACCTCAAAACGCCGGCCGCGGTAAGACGCCGTGCCGTGGATGCGGTCGCGGGTGATGCCTGGCTCGTCGCCGACAATGGCCCGGCGCTGGCCGGTGATCGCATTGAAGAGCGTGGACTTGCCCACGTTGGGCCGTCCGACGATAGCTATGGAAGGGAGTACTGCCCCGCGCGGCACGCTCTTATTTTAGCGTCTGTCTTGCGGAGACTGAGTTTCCGTGAGACGCACAACAAGAGTGCCGGGTGCATTGTCCCCGGCGCATCCGCAGGCCGCTTCCGGCCCCGCCTTTTTCTGCTGCATCAGGGATACAGCAGCACCTTCAGAGCGCCGCGTTGCGCAGCCCGCGCGAATGCTCGCGGGGCATCTCTCAGCGCGTAGCGTTCGGTGATCATCTCGTC
>JBLNBX010000074.1:0-6602 GCA_050260275.1 bacterium | reverse complement strand
TGGAGCGTTGCGGCAGCGCCTGACGGAGCCGGCCGCGCGATGGCCGCGCGCTGGCCCCTAAAGCCGGCCGCCAAAACGCCCGATATGCGGGTCGTGGCAACACCTGAAGCCGCACTGGCCGCCCCAGGAAGCCTGCTTAGCGCGGAGCTGGAATCGCGGCTGCCGGCGCTGGCGGGCATCATCGGACGGAGACTCGAAAGCAGGTTCCTGCGCAGCGCCGGGCCGCTCGATGCGCGGCAGAAGAAAGCACTTCTCGCGGTGACTGTAGGCGCCGCGGCGCGAATGATTGCCGCGGGCGGCACGCTGGCGGACTTCATGGAGCAGGTCGAGTACAACGGCCGCCGCCTGGCCAAGCTCGATCAGCCGCCGCGCGTTGTGCTGGGCGCCCTGCAGGAGTATCTGCGGACGCTGGAGCCGCTCGTCGCGGACGAAGCCTTGCGAGCGGCATCCGCGCAGTTGAACCTGGCGATCGTCGCGGCGCTGAACAACGCCTTCTACGACGTGAGGGAGGACGAGACGCGCGCGTTCTATCAGCTTTCGCAGGCCGAGTTGGGCGCGCGGACCGAACCGGAGTTGCTCGCGGGAGTTCTGAGAGTCCTGAAGCAGTACTGCCGGGCGGACGAGGCGCGGCTCTACGTGTTCGACGGGCAAGGATCGGTAAGGCTTGCGGCTGCGGTGGGGGATGCGGAACCGGGAGCGGGCGGCGCGAACGGAGCGGCGCCGCCGGCCCCGGCAGTCCGATTCGCCGCAGACGTCGAGCGGCTCTCGCGGTCCGTGTACGTTCCACCCGCGGGTCCGCAGCGGCGGCTGGTGCCCGATGCGAAGTGGCGCAGGCGTTTCGCCTCTTTCTGGTCGGTACCCTTGTTGGATGGCGACGGCCGCAAAGGCGTGATGCAGTTTGCGTTCTCAAGAGAGTACGAGTGGCTGCCGAGGGAGCGGCGCCTGCTGGAGGGTGCTGCGGCCCACGCAGCGCTGGCATGGGAGAAGCAGGCGCTGGCAGTGGCGCTGGCGGAGCGCGAGCGGCAACTGCAGGAACTGACCGGGCACCTGGCGGAGGCTGAGGAAAGCGAGCGGCGCCGCATCGCACGCGAGTTGCACGACGAAACAGGACAGGTGCTGATGTGCCTACGGCTGAAGTTGGATATGCTGGGCGCCGCCGCCCCGGAGTCCCTGCGCGGCGGCCTTGCCGAAGCGCGGGATCTGATCGACCGCATGGTTGTGGACGTACGCAGGCTGATTGCCGACCTGAGCCCCTCGGCGCTCGAGAGCGCGGGATTCGCCGTCGCCCTGAGGCAGCTTGCGAAGCGGTTCGAGCGCGCGTGCGGCATCCGGGCGCACCTCCGGGTCGGGCGGCTGCCGGCGCTCGGCTCGCGCATGGAACTGCTGCTTTACAGGCTGGCGCAGGAGTGCCTGAACAACGCGGCCAAACACTCCGGGGCATCTGCCGTAAACCTTTCCATTAGGTCAGCCGATGGAGAAATCAGGTTTCTGATCGAGGACAACGGCTCGGGCTTCAGCGCCCGGGCGGACCGGACGAATTCATTCGGCTTGGCAGGCATGCGGGAGCGGGTGGCGCTGGCAGGCGGCCGGCTTGTTATTGAGAGCCGTCCGGGCGAGGGAACCAAGATAGAGGCAATTATTCCGGCGCCACAGGCGCCCGCGGGCAAGGATGGTTAACGGATGGGTAGAATTCGAGTACTGCTGGCCGACGATCATACGCTCTTCAGGCAGGGGGTCCGTCACCTTCTGAGTTCAGAGGCGGACCTGGAGGTGGTCGGCGAGGTGTCAAACGCCGCGGACGCAATCGAGAAGTCGGCGGAGCTGAAGCCCGACGTCGTCCTGATGGACGTGGCGATGCCGGGTTCGAGCTCGTTCGAGGCGGCGCGGCAGATCAGGCGCAACCGCCCCGAGACGAAGGTCCTGTTCCTGACGATGTATGATGACGAGGATTATCTGGTGGAGGCGATGGAGGTGGGCGCGAGCGGTTACGTGCTCAAGGACAGCCCCGCCACACAACTGTTGTCCGCGGTGCGCGACGTGCATCGCGGCGGCAGCTACCTCAGCCCGCGCATGCTGGCTCAATTGGTGGATGATTTCCGGACGCGCGTGAAGTCCTCGACGCGCGCGCCGCGCTTCTCGACTCTGACTCCCCGGGAGAAGGAAGTCATCAAGATGCTCGCCGAGGGTCAGTCAGTGAAGGAGATTGCGTGCGCGCTGAACTTGAGCGTAAAGACGGTTGAGGCGCACAAGTTCAATCTGATGCGGAAGCTCGACATCCACAACAAGGCCCAGTTGGTGCAGTACGCGATTCAGAAGAAGATCATACGGATACCGGCGCTTGCCTGAGCCGCGCCGCCCCGGCGGGCGGTAGAATCTGGGCATGAGACACGTGCGGAGCGCGTGCGCAGCAGCAGCGCGCCCGAGAGGGGCCACAAAATGACCCGGCGCGCATTCGCAGCCGCCGTGTCGAGCCTGACCGCCGGGCTTGCGTTCACGAACGGGGGCGGCAAGAGGCTGCCCATTCGCAAGGCCGTCTACGCCGGCATGCTGCCGCGCGAGTTGAGCTGGACGGATCGCTTCAAGATGGCGCGCGCAGCGGGGTTCGAAGCCGTCGAGTGCTCCACCGAGCCGGAGCCGGCTCGTGCGGCGGAGATACGAAAGGCGGCCGAAGCCGCCGATCTCCCGATTCACTCCGTGATGAACCAGTCGCACTGGGAGTATCCCCTGTCGTCGGCGGATCCCGCCGTTGCGGCCCGGAGCATTGAGGGGATTCGAACCAGCCTCCGCAACGCAGCGGCCTGGGGGGCGGACACGGTGCTTCTGGTGCCGGCCGTCGTCAACGGAACGACGGGCTACAACGAGGCCTGGGAGCGCTCGGCCGCGAACATTCGCAAGCTGCTGCCGACGGCGGAGAAGCTGCGCGTCTGTATCGCCATCGAGAACGTCTGGAATAAGTTCCTGCTGAGCCCGCGCGAGATGGCCGAGTACGTGGACCAGTTCCGCAGCCCGTGGGTCAAGGCATATTTCGATGCCGGCAATATCCTCTTCTACGGTTTTCCGCAGGACTGGATACGCACGCTCGGCCGCCGCATCGTAAAGCTTCATTTCAAGGACTTCAAAGTCGACCGGAAGGAGAGCCGCTACGTGTTCACGCGGAACCTCCTTGAGGGCGACGTCGACTGGCCCGAGGTTTACCGCGCGCTCGCTGAAATCGGCTTCAAAGGAACCGCGACGGTGGAGTTGGGCGCCGGAGACGAGGCCTATCTCCGCGAGGTCAGCCGGCGGTTCGACCTCATCCTGACGAACAGCACTAACGCATGAGAAATTTCGTATTCGGGATTCTGACCGGTTTCCTCTTCCTCGCACTGACGGTCGTGATATTCGCCGTGGCGCTCGTGCGCCTCGCTTCGCGGCCGGTGTCCGTTCCCAACAACGCGGTGCTGGTAGTCCGCCTGACGGGCGACGTGCCCGAACGGCCCGGAGTGACGCCTCCGGTGCCGATCCCGTTCATCGGCGGCGCTCAATCCGCCACGGTGCGCGACTACTGGGACCTGTTCAGGAAGGCGGCGGCCGACAAGCGCGTCCGCGCGATGGTCGTGCAGCCGGACGGACTCGCTTCGGGGTGGGGCAAGCTGTACGAGCTGCGCAGCGGAATCGAGAAGTTCCGGGCGTCCGGCAAGCCGGTGTACGCATGGCTGCGCTCGCCGAACACGCGCGACTACTACGTTGCCTCCGCGGCGGACCGCATCTACATGGCCCCGGAAGGCGCCCTCGATCTGAAGGGCATGCGCTTCGAGATGACGTACATCCGCGGCGGGCTGGACAAGCTCGGGGTGGACGTCATCATAGAGCACGCCGGCAAGTACAAGGATGCGCCGGAGGCTTACACGCGCACGGGTCCGAGCCAGCCCTCGCTGGAGATGACGAACTCGCTGCTCGACGGGCTGTTCGGCCAACTGACTGAAACGATCGCCCGCGCGCGAAACAAGACGCCGGAAGAGATCCGGTCCATCATCGACCAGGGGCCGTTCCTGGCCGGGCAGGCGCAGGGGGCGGGCCTGGTTGACGAGCTTAAGTATGAGGACGAGGTGTTCGAGGCGATGCACAAGCGGCTGGGCATCGCCAAGCCCCCTCATATTGCCGCCGCGGATTACATGAAAGTGACGCCGGACTCGGCGGGCATCGCGGCCAGGTCGCGCATCGCGTTCGTCGCGGCATCGGGCTCCATCGTGCAGAGCGCCTCCGACGACCTGTTCGGGGATGGGCTGGGCTTCATCAGCGCGAGCGAGATGCGGCCTCTGCTGAAGCAGATACGCGAGGACCGGGGCATCAAGGGAGTCATTCTGCGCATCGATTCGCCCGGCGGCGACAGCTTCGCATCGGATCAGATCTGGCACGACGTGCGCCTGCTGGCGAAGCAGAAGCCGGTGGTGGTGTCGATGTCGGACTCGGCCGCGTCGGGCGGCTACTACATCGCCATGTGCGGCGGGCCGGTGGTGGCGTATCCGGGCACGTTTACCGGGTCAATTGGCGTCTTCTACGGAAAGGCGAACCTGCGGGGGCTGTACAACAAGCTCGGGATCACGAAGGAGATCATCTCGCGCGGCCGCTTCGCCGATATTGATTCGAACTACGCGCCGCTGACGCCCGCCGGGCGCGAGAAGCTCGCAAGTATCGTCCAGGAGACGTACCAGACGTTCCTGCAACGCGTGGCGGACGGGCGCAACATGGAGGTGGCGCAGGTGGAGCCCGTGGCGCAAGGGCGCGTCTGGCTCGGTTCGCAGGCGCGAGAGAACGGTCTGGTGGACGAGTTGGGCGGAATCGACGCCGCAGTGGAGCTTGTGAAGGAGAAGGCGAAGATCGCACGGAGCGAGCAGGTGCGCCTGATCGGCTATCCGGCCCGCAAGAGTTTTCTGGAGTGGCTCACGCGGCGCTCTTCCGAACCCGCAGGCGATATTCTCGGGAAACTGCGGAGCATCTCGACGGCTCAGTGGCTGAGAGGCAGCTACTTCTATCTGACGCCGTACATCCTGGAAGTGAAGTAGTCCGCGGCTGGGGCTGCATTTCGAGTGGGTAAGCAATCGCGCGCCCGGTCAAGGCCGGGCACCGGGGGGAGGCCCGGCAGCGCCGCCCCGGCTATGGGGCAGGCCGCCGGGCCAGCGGCGAACTAGCCTAGTGGCGCCAGTAGCCTTCAATCCAGATGTGCCCGCGGTGGCCGCGTTCCCAGCGGCCCGGCACCCAGACCTTTTTGCCGCGCGGCGGAACCACCCAGCGGCCCCGGTGCCACTTGTACTTGTGGCCATCCCAGCGGTAGTAGCCGTTCACCCAGACGTGCCTGGGGGTCGGCCTCACCACGATGACCTCTCTGGGCGGCGGAGGCGGCGGGGGCGGCGGCCCGAAGCGGAAATAAATCTCCGCGGCATTTCCGGTTCCCGCAGCCATGACCAGAGCGAAGAATGCGCCGAGTATAAGCTTTTTCATGTCGTCCTCCCCCAAATCTTTTTTTCAACTCGCGCCATAGGAATGCACTTGGGTTGCCAGAGTCGAAGCTACTGAAAACACGCGCTGTACTCGCGCACGCGGATGTCCCGGTGGTTGTTTACGGCCACCACTTGAGCGAGTACAGCCAGTGTTGCTTCGCCGCGCACGGTGTTGTCACTATACTGGCCTCATGCTGGCCGTTCACCTGGAGCGCGGCGTGGTGGAGCTGCGCGACGTGCCGGAGCCCGTGCCGCCCGCAGGCTTCGCGCTTATCCGGCTTGTTTGCGCCGGAATCTGCAATACGGATCTGGAGCTTCAGCGCGGCTATTACGACTTTGCGGGGATACCGGGGCACGAGTTCGTGGGCGTCGTCGAGCGCGGGCCCGGGGAGCTGATCGGCAAGCGCGTGGTGGGCGAGATAAACCTGGCGTGCGGCGCGTGCGAATGGTGCGCGCGCGGCCTCGGCCGCCACTGCGAGCGGCGCACGGTGCTCGGAATAGCCGGGCACCCGGGGGCGTTCGCGGAGTACCTCACCCTGCCGGCGGCGAATCTCCACGCCATCCCCGATGGCCTCACGGATGAGCGGGCGGTGTTCGCGGAGCCGCTGGCCGCGGCGTGCGAAATCCTCGATCAGGTAGAGATCCCGCGGGGAGCCCTCGTAGCGGTGCTCGGAGACGGCAAGCTGGGGCTGTTGACGGCGCAGGTGCTCGCGGCGCACGGGGCGAATGTCCGTCTGTACGGGCATCACCCGGAGCGGGCGGTGATCGCGCGCGTCGAGCCGGGCAGGGCGGGCGACACATTCGACTGGGTGGTCGAGGCTACAGGCTCCGCGGAAGGTCTTGTGCAGGCGGTTGCGATGACGCGGCCGCGCGGGACCATCGTGATGAAGTCCACCGTCCACGGGGATGTCGCGCTGGACATGGCTCCGGTGATCGTGAACGAGATAACGCTGGTGGGCTCGCGCTGCGGGCGGTTCGAGCCGGCGCTGGCGCTGCTCGAACGGGGCGCGGTGCGCGTGGACGAGATGATCACCGAACGCTACGCGCTGAGAGATGCCCCGCGAGCATTCGCGCGGGCTGCGCAACGCGGCGCTCTGAAGGTGCTGCTGTATCCCTGATGCA
>JBLNBX010000073.1:0-3006 GCA_050260275.1 bacterium | reverse complement strand
CGCCCTCTGACTCGGACCTTCCCGTAGCCTTTCGGTAGGGAGCAACCCTGCCATTCACGGCAGCCCGAGTCAGAGGGCGCGTCCTTCAATCGGGCACGAAATCTAGCGACTTCCTCTGCAGTGAGGGAGAAGAAGGGGGAGGAAGACTTCATGCCCGCGAACATCAACCCTTCTTCTCAGCGAGGGCGTTAGCCACCGCCGCAGCGACGACGGCTCCGATGGCCTTCAGAGATGCGTCATCGATCGACACCGCGCGGGCAGTCAGCGAGTCACCAGCGCCGGCCTGGATTGGATTCCACTGTCCGTCGATGGCGATGTCGCCGTGGCGCACGGCTTGCTTCGACACCAGGTTGGCCGTCTCGACCGCGTTCTGGAGCGCCTGCGAGGCGATCTGGTTCAGCCGCGTCTGCTCGGTGAGAGCCTGCCGCGCGGCCTGGATGTCCAGGTCCTGATAGACGTCGTAGGTCCGCTTGATGTTGGCGAACGTCACGCGCTGGTTCTCGCTGTGCGCGGCCCCGGCGGTGGCGCTCGTGTTCTTGAACGATTCGTCCGTCCCGGTCTCGAACTCGCGTTCGGCCTGGTTCGGCGTGGCAACTTCAGGCATGGTTGTTGGTTCTCCCTTCGAAGGTTGGATTGGAATCAGAACGGTTTGCCCGTCATGGTGTGAGCGGGCATGAACTTCTATCGAGTGTTCAAACCGGGCTACCTGCTCTTCGGAATGCGTACGTGGATTCCGGCATAGGGCCGCAGCTTCTCGGCCGGCCAGAGATCAATCCGCGTTGGCAGGGCCGCGGTCAAAGCGCGGCAGCCTCAATCGACGCGCAGGATCTCAGCCGCCGAAGCCACGATCTGTTGAATCAAGTCAAAACGTCGAGCACTGGGACCGGAACAAGGCACGACGTACATCGCGCCATCGAAAGGCCGCAGCCGCTTACGGAGCTTATCGTATGGTCGATGCCACTGGATACGTTTGCCGATGAACCACAGAAGCAATGCTCGCAATTCGCCAAGCATCGGCAGCGGTTCAGGGTAGCTGAAGTTTGGCGCAGCAAACTCGCCGTGTAGCGCCATCGCCGCGAGGTCGTATGTGACTGCCGCCTCTTCTGCCGTCTCGTAGATACCAAGGTAGTGAACCCTGCCTTGATACCTGATCTGGGCTACCCACCGGTCATTGTCCCGGCCGAACCGACGCACTCCCTTGTACCCAGAGGTGTTTTTCTCGTTCCGGCTGCGGTTCCTTGCATTCCCGCCCCTGTCGGTCAAACGCAAGTTGCAGCGACGATTGTCCAGCCGGTTACGGTTCTTGTGGTCTACGTCGACGCCGACGGGCGCATGGATAATCACCCTGTGCATGCGGAGCCATTTGCGACCCTCCCGGCGAGATAGCTGTCTAACTGCATATCCACCAACCATGCACCAGCGATGTTTGGCCAAGTCGGCGTCTTGGGGATCTACGAAAGCATAGGCCACCACCGTGCCGTCTCGCCTCCAAAGCGGTATCTGTACGGACGAGGATGGTTCCTGCTCCGGCCTCATGTCACCCACGGCCGGAGGCGAGGGTGACGTAACAAGGCTTTCTGTGGCAATCAGTTGCGCCTCTCTTGTCAACGCGCGTCAACCTTGAAAAACCCGCAGTCGCTGCCCGCAGCGTGCAATCGGCCCACCGTCAAAAAAACCCGGCCCGGAAGGACCCAGGATTGCATCGCATCTTCGGAATTTCCGAAGATGGCTCAGGAACGCGCCTGACAATCCACACGAATCACCGCGCCCCACGCGACCCTCAACATCCCTTCGCAACCTGAGCCGCTTGCGCCGCGAGCCTCGGTAGCCGCGGCAACTTCACCTTGAAGAACGCGCCGCGCACCTTGGCCACGTAGCGCGCGCCGATCTGTTTCTTGCGCTGCTTCATCTCGCCACCAGGCAATCGGTAACGACCTGGAGGAAAATACCCCGCGCCGAGAATGCAACTCCGTCCTCGTCCTTCCCGTCCAACCGCCGCAGCTTCCAGCAGCGGCCGTGTTCCAGGTTCTCGATGAAGCTGTAGTGCGTCCCTACCCTGGCACGGGCCTCGACCGGGCTGCTGCCGTCCTCCCGCCGCAGCCAGATCGCCTTCAGATGCCCTTTGCGGCCATACGACGGCTTCACGAAGCCGCCCTCGATCAGCCGCTTGGCTGCATCCAGCGCACGGAAGCCGAGCGATCTGCCATCGGGGGCATACAATGGGATCTGTTGGTTTCTGGAAGACACGTCGGGTGTGAGAGGCGCAAGGGAAGGAGTTTCGCGAGAGTCCCGTCTCTCGTTATTCGCTTACTATGTACGCCGGATCGTGCCCGAGTGTCCGGCCGAGAAGCTGATTTTCTTCGAGCACCGCCCGAACCTCGGCGACGCTGTGCACCACGGCCACAACCGCACCTGCCTTCCGCCACTCTTCAAGCCGCTTCAACTGCAACGGCGTCGGCCTCTCGCCCGGGCGCTTCACCTCGAGCTGTACGCTGCGGCCACGGATGCAAGCGTCGATGTCAGGATCGCCCGCCACGTCCATGCCTCCGCCCCAACGCTTGCGCGCCAGGCAACCGGGGAGCCCGTTCAGATACGCCAGGATCGCCTTCACGATCGCACGTTCAGTCGTCACGCCCGTCGCCTCCGAGGAATCGGCTGCTCGGCGGCTTCCGTCGCCGTCTTCCTTAGCCGTTCGCGCCGATGCTCTTCGAAGATCCTTGCGACTTGCCGGCGCCGCCACTCTTCAGGGCTGATCCACTCGAGCCCCTCGTCATTGATCACGAGCGGCATCGGGTCCATCTTCAACACGCGCGCCGCCCATCGGAGTTCGTCCATGTCGGCGCGCGGCGGGTAGGCCAGGGCGAGATGGCCCAGCGGCAGGCGAATGATCCGAATGCCGGCGCGGTTCATGAAGTCCTGCGCCCGGCGCATGTCGATCAACTCCTGCTTGTGCTCGCGCACGAGCTGCTTGATCTCCTCCGGCGCGCCCTTGTCGATCCGCAGCTT